>JBIKWG010000246.1:0-4427 GCA_044356425.1 Bdellovibrionota bacterium
ACGCCAATCTTTAGGAGAGCGAGTGTTACTACGTGGCACTGTCATTACGTCGGTTCTGACCCTCGTTAGTAGAGTGCTTGGATTTGTCCGCGACCTTCTAGTAGCCCAGCTCTTGGGAGCTTCCCTTTTTGCTGACATTTTTTTCGTTGCGTTTCGCATCCCCAATCTGTTGCGCAGCTTTGTGGCCGAAGGAGCATTAACTTCAGCATTCGTTCCAGTCTTTTCATCATCGTTACGCCAGAGCCATGAAGCGGCTCAGCAGACCTTTCGACGCGTCGCAGGATTTTTGCTGTATATCACGATTCCGTTGAGTATCCTCGGCATCGTATATGCACCGGAAATTGTGCACATCTTTGCACCAGGCTTTGCAGCAGATCCTAGTAAATTCGCGCTCTGTGTCCTGCTAACACAGATGATGCTTCCGTATATTGCGTGCGTAAGCCTGATCGCCATGATCAACTCAGCCTTAAACGCACTGCAAGTGTTTGGCGCATCAGCGTGGGCGCAAGTGCTTATGAACGTGGTGCTCATAGCCGGCGCGCTGTGTGCAATACCTTTTGAGCCACGAACTGCAACGATACTGCTTGCTTTATCGGTGATGATTGGTGGCTTCGTTCAAATCCTGTCGCAATTTCCTGCCTGTGCACGTGCTAAGCTGCCGCTGATACCATCTTTTAGAGTAGCCTCCCGAGATGTGGCTGAAGTTGTCCGGCTAATGATCCCTGCGACGATTGGCGCCTCGGTATATCAGCTCACTATTTTTAGTGCGACTATGCTTGCATCAACTCTGCCAGAAGGGAGTGTTTCGTGGCTATTTTTTGCCGACCGAATCGCGCAATTTCCTGTTGGAATCTTCTCAATAGCACTAGCCTCGGTATTGCTGCCGGCGCTGTCACACGCTTCTGCAAGCGACAACAAAGTGCTCTTTACTACCAACCTCTCGAACTCGCTGCGCTATACTAACTTTGTGATTATACCGATGGCTGCCGGTTTGTGGGTACTCGCTCTTCCTATTACGCAGCTCCTTTTTGAACGCGGAGCATTCACCACTGAATCAAGCACTCAGACAAGTCGTGCGCTAGCGGCACTAGCTGTAGGCCTATGGGGCTCTAGCTGCTACTCTATGCTAGTTCGGGCCTTTATTGCACGCAAAGACACAACAACACCCACAATCATCGGAATCTATTCTCTGGGAATCTCTTTGCTTACAGCGCTAGCGTTGATGGGGCCAATCGGTCGGGGTGATAACCTACTCATTACCGGCCTTCGACAGCTGCAGTCATGGATACACACTGCTATTGGAGCACATTGGTCACTTGGTCATGTCGGCCTTGCACTTTCATCAAGTATCGCTGCTGCTGCCTCTTTTTTGATGCTCCTCGCCGTTTTTCACCACCGATACGCGAGCTTCCCGTGGCGTTCGTTTCTCTCATCAGGAATACGCTCACTGGTGGCTTCACTCTGCATGGTGGCTGTTCTTTATCTGTTTCTTCCTCTAACTTCATCTCCTACAATCGCCACCGCCCTCGGGTGCGCTCTTGGCGCTGCGGTATATGTACTAACCTGCTACCTCCTACGCTCAACTGAGCTTGCCGAAACAGCTGCGCTAATCAACAAAAAGATACGAGCTGCGCAGTAAGTAAAAAGTTCTCTTTTTGACGCAACTCTTTCGCAAGCAATCCGATTATAGATTCCGACAGCATCACCATTAGCAAAGCGAGTGGGAAAGCTTTTGAGCTTAGGGCCGCTCGTTTCGGCGCAACCGCGTCTTTGCACAGCCCATGGAATTGAATTATGAAAAAAACGACCCTCACCGCCCCATCGCATCCAACTGAGCTATCGCTACAGCTACTTATTGCCGCACGCGCTGATGCTGCAAAGCGAACAGCTCAGCGGGTTTCCCGCGCTGCACAAAAGACACGAAAGTATGCCCAAACGATTCATCAGCGACATCGGCAGCGGGGATATAAAGAGGGCAAAGAAGAAGCCCATCGAGAGTTTAATCAGTGGTGCTGCGAACTACCCCGCCTCTACAAAGATGTAGCCACTGTTGCACATCGAGACTCTCAGCAGCTTGCTACCCTGTTAGCAGAGCAGCTCCTCGAGCTTCATATTACTCAGATTCCCGACTCACTAACCATCTGGCTCAACCGTGCCAGCGAGATTCTCGCCTCTAGCCGCACCCTCAAGCTGCTCTACCATCGCCGCCTCAGCGCGGTTTTCTCGCAGCTAGCAGCACGAATACCGCCCCATGTTGTAGTCCAAGAAAACCCCGATCAGCACTGCCCAGACTTTGTATTACACGGCGATACTGGCACTGTTGAGTTTGCATGGCGATTAGCCCTCGATCAAATAACTCAAGCCAACCTAACTCGGGAGTAGCCATGTTGCAACAAACCACCACGTACTCTCCCTTCACCATTACGGGCACAATTGTCTCTGTTCAGGGCACCTCGCTGCTTGTCCGCTTGCCTCAGGCTTCACTCGGCGACGTGTGCTGGCTGACAGCGCGAGACGGGCGTACAATTTGGGGACAGGTCGTCTCATTTCAAGACAACCTATTCTCGCTAGCCCTATTTGATGAAGCTGCGGGCGTCTATCCAGGCCTCGCCGTTCGAACCCGCGCGATGCCGCTTACCATTCCCGTTGGAAAGGCGCTGCTCGGCAGAGTCATTACGCCGCTCGGATCTCCAATTGATAACAGCGATCTCCCGGTTTTGCCCGAGCGCATCATCTCAATCTATGGTAAGCCACCGAATGCTGCTACACGGCCGCCGATTACCGAACCCTTTGAGACTGGAATTCGAGCCATCGATGGATTCTGCACTCTTGGAATGGGACAACGGATGGCCATCTGTGCTTCGGCTGGTGTTGGTAAATCTACGTTGCTTGCCTCGATAACTCGTGGAGCCTCCGCTGATGTTGTTGTCGTGGCTCTGGTCGGAGAGCGCGGACGCGAGGTACGAGAGTTCATCGATAACGCTCTAGGAGCTGCCGGTCTTCAGCGCAGTGTTATCGTGGTGGCTACCAGCGATGACTCATCACTTCTGCGACAAACCGCACCGTATACCGCTACTGCTATCGCAGAGTATTTCCGCGATCAGGGCCTTCGAGTGTTGCTCATCGTTGATTCTCTGACCCGCATGGCCCGAGCAATCCGCGAAACGAGTATTGCAGCAGGCGAGCTGCCTGTTCGGCAAGGCTATACCAATTCAGTCTACATGCTGTTGCCCCGCCTACTTGAGCGAGCAGGAACGTCCCCTAACGGTTCAATAACCGCGCTCTATACGGTGCTTACAAATCAGGACAACGATACTGACCCCCTCGCAGATGAGGTCAAAAGCCTCGTTGACGGGCATATCGTATTACGCGAGGAGCTGGCTTCTAAGGCCGTGTTTCCTGCTATCGACGTTACAGCGAGCATTTCTCGACTTTTCGAAAGGGTCACAGATGCAGCCAGTCGAGATGTCACTTATCGGCTGCGATATGCTCTATCAAGGCTGTGGAAGGACCGCGAATTGGCTCTGCTTGGAGGCGTTCCTGACAGCGAGCTTCGAAAGATTCTTGACCACCAAGAGGCTCTATTGGGGCTGATTAAACAAGACTTGTGTCATGGGATACCGCTCTCTGAAACTCGCAAAGGCATGCTTGAGGTAATCCGCTGTCTGACATGAGCGACAAACAGCCGAAAAGCTCCTGACCCCACTACGGCCATGAACTTTTCGGCCCGTTCTTTAACTGGCTATGCGTGCGGCCTCAACTAAAGGAGTCTGTGAGCATGCTAATTCGACCCCCTCAAGCTTTGCAGATAGCTCTAGCAGCTGCTCTGGTGTGGCACGTTTTCCATCAACGTAAACAAGGATACACTCCCACGGAAGATATGCGAGATTAATCGCCAGCGTTACCGGGCCTGGTCGCTTCCGTTCCGGATTAGTCCGAAGAATCAGGCGCCTTGCAAAACAAATACCGTTGTGGTCACACCCAAACATCTCTGCCAGCCACTGTGGTTGTTTTGAAATTGCATAGTCAAGGCTAGCTGCCAACGAGTTAGCTTCTCCGCGTAGAATAGCCTGCAGCTCACCCGTAGCCGTTTTTGCAACCAGAAGAGCCAGCGCCTTTACAGCAGACGTCCACTGAAACGAACCTGCGGCACGAAAGGCTCCACCAGTTTTTCCTCGTACGCTTGTTCGTGGCTGAGCAGCTACTCCATCACTGAATTGGGTCTCAACTAATTCACCGATCTCAAAATATAGCGATATCTTTCTCATGGCTTCCATTCCCCCCATACATCTCTTGACGTACGCTGATTATACCGACAACTAGAGCAAATCAGCGCTAACTCAAAACACCGATAACAACTGGAATAGAGAAATAGCGAAGAGGAATGCACCCTGCAAATCAGAGTCAATTTCAACAAATAGACAACA
>JBIKWG010000044.1:0-15436 GCA_044356425.1 Bdellovibrionota bacterium
GTGTTTGCAGTGTTCGTGTTGGTGCGAAACGCCCTGCTCAAGACGGAGCTTCTTTCAGCTATCTTTCCGGATTTTCAGTTTTTGGGCGGGCTAACCGTGTGTTGGATCCTAGTGGCTGGCATGGTGGTGGGCATGAGTGGCAGCTTCTTAGCTGTTAGACGCTTTCTTTCTGAGGTCTAGAGTTAATGCGCGCTGGTTTGCTGTGTATGTTGGTTTGCTCGATGGTGTGTGCGTTGTGGTGCATCATCAGCAGCGCCGCGCACGCTGAAGATGAACGGGCAGTTGCCGTGAAGATGCAGCGCATACGGACTGCGGTAACATCCACTGAAAAAGAGATCGATGCCTTACGCACAGAGTTTTCTACCCTCGTAAAGCAGCGTAAGGAGCTTGAGAGCTCGGTTGTGTTTCTGAGGTCTGATGAGCAGCGGTTACAGAAGAAGATTAACCTGCTGGCAAAAGAGCGTGATAAGCAGCAGCAGAAGGTTAAGGCCTCCGAAGAGCGGTTGATACTAGAGCGGGCAAAGATTCAGGAGCGATTAAAGGGGCTCTACACAAGTGCCGCCCCAGCTATGAGCCCACTTCTAATCTGGAGAGCCAAAGGGCCTGAACTTGAGCGTTTCGCGGTGTATGTACGCTCTATTCGGGCGCGAGATGAGGCTCATTTTCGCGCTGTAAAAAACGTTGCGGAAGAGCTTGTCAGCCATCGTCAGAAGCTTGAAGAGGCGATTAACGAGGGCAAGCGGCTGCAAGACGAGGTGCTCGCTAAACGCAATGAGGCTGAAGGAAAGATGGCGGCTCTCAAGAGCCTTGTTGAGCAGATTTCAGGAAAGCAGAAAGCTGCGCAGCGCTCACTCGCCAAATTGAAGGGAGAGAGTGAGCGGCTTGAAGCGCTGATGGCAGCACTTACTGGTGGTCCCGCAGAGGGTGCGCCAGCTGCTAGTGAGAGCGGTCGCGAGCCACCTTCACCGGGACTTGATAGTGAAAAGGGCAAAGAGGGCGCTACTGTTGCAGGAGATCGCACGAGTGCTGGGGAAGATGGTGCAGCGGTTCGAGCACGTGCAAGCCTTGCACCACTGGGGCTCTTTAGCCAAGGAATAAGCATCGGTAGTCCGGTTGCAGGAAAAGTGTTGCAGCACTTCGGTAAAGTCAAGGTTACTGAGTTTGCCGATATGATCTTCAGCAAAGGTTTAGAGTTCTCGTCAGCTGCTGGCGCGTCAGTTCACGCCGTGTTGCACGGCAAGGTAGCCTACGTTGGTTCGATGCCCGCCTATGAGACAGTTGTGGTTCTCGATCACGGGGCGCGCAGCTACTCACTTTATGGGCGTCTAGGTTCAAGCGCCGTGCAGAAGGGGCAGATGATCGAGAAGGATAGCGTTGTTGGCACCACGTCAACACCAGATAAGAAGGGGCGGAACTTTTACTTTGAAGTTCGGAAGAACGGCGCACCCGTTGACCCGGAGTCCGTTCTGAAAAGGGTTTCGCGCTAGGCGCTCTCTCGTATTCCTCTCAAAAATATGCGCAGCACCTAGAGCCCCCGTGCATCGTATTCGGTGGCTTTGGCTGAGTCGGGCGCAGTCACCGCATCCAGCCTTGCTATCGAGTTCCTAGAATTTCTATAACGCGCAGCAGTTTGGCGTATGTGGATGAGGCTAGCCGACTATGAGAACAAGTAGTGCTCAACAGTATCGTCTTGCAGGATTCCTATCGGTATCTTCTTGCAGGATTCCTATCGGTCCTTGTGAGCGGGCTGATGTTTATGCAGGAGGCCAGGGCGCAGGTCTACATAAACGAAATGCTGGCCTCAGCTAAAAACGTTGCGGGCGCGTTAGCCGATGAGGATGGAAAGTACTCCGATTGGATTGAGCTTTACAACGCAGGTTCTACGGCAGTTAATCTTGAGGGTTACTGGCTTAGATCTAAGAAAGTTAAGGTTACTTCATGGACCTTTCCTGCTGTTACGATAGAACCGCATAGCTACCCCCTTGTTTTCGCCTCAGGCAAGAATCAAGCTGCACTATCTCTTCCGCTTCACACCAACTTCGCAATTGACAAGGATGGGGAAGAGCTAACCCTATTCTCTAAACAGGGTGTACAAGTTGACCTCCTAGCCGCTCAGGCGCTGCTGCCGAATCAGTCTTACGGTTACTCTTCTGATGGTGGTGGTGCTCGAGTTGTATTTAAAACCCCATCCCCTGGTTGCGCTAACACAGCCTCTTCTATGTGCGTACCTAAACAGGCGGCAGCACCGATTTTTTCGGTTTCCGGTGGTTTCTTTTCTACAGCCCCTGTCGTTGCGCTAACTTCGACGGAGTCCTCAGCGAGCATCTACTACACGTTGGATGGATCTGAGCCAACGCTGCTTTCGCAGCTCTATCGGGGCCCGATTTCATTGCCAGGCCCGGTCGACTCCAATATCCCCGGGCCGTGTTGTTCGCGCTCGAGTGTACGTCGCCGGGAAGCTGCCTAGTGCGATCGAGACGAATACATACTTTGTTGACGAGCCTTCGCATTTTGGCCGTTGTATCGATCGTAACGGACCCCAAAAAGCTGGATCTTTCCGGGATTATGACGTGTCGTAGCACCGAATATCCCTGCTTTGAGGCCGAGGTGCCGGCTCATATCGAGCTATTTGAATCCACGCGAACTTTGGGGCTCAAAAGCCCTGTAGGCCTCGGACTGATGGGCACTTCAACCATGATGGCCGATAAGAAGCCGCTTTTTGTTGCAGCTCGAACTCAGTACGGTGCTCGCAGGATGGATTATGCTTTTTTCCCGAATCGATGCGCAGTAAAGGGAGAGGTCGGAATAGGCGATTGCTCAGAAACATTCAAGGAGATTGGCTTCAGAAATGGCAGTTATGAAACGGACCCGACCCTGATAAAGGACGCCTTTGCTCATAAGGTAGTCGAAGGAATGATGGATATCGACAGCAGGGACTACCGGCCTGCCGTGTTGTTTATCAATGGTAGCTACTATGGATTTATTCAGATCCGGGAGCGTGCCAATGAGCACTATGCTGAGCCAAATTTTGGATATGCAAATTAAGAGATACAGCTACCCTATGCAAATCAAGCCCTCGCGGACCCGATTGCCGGACAAGCCTACAAAACTGAGGTAAGTGATTTTATTTGGTCGAACGACATGTCGCTTGACTCGAGTATAGCAGCGCTTCGTTCCAAGATTGATATCGATGAGTTGATAAATTACGACATAGTGAAGAGGTTCTCCGCCACCACTGACTGGGGATTACATAACATTAAAATGTGGCGGGTGACCCCTGGAAAAGAGCGAAGCCCCGGGGTTTCACGATGGAGGTGGATTCTCTTTGACGACGATGCTTCGTTCGGTGTGCCGACAGCTGATTCAATAGGAAAGTTGATTCCGCCTGTAAGTTACATGCCCGTTGCAAAAATGATGGAGAATGCGTCATTTCGGTCAGACTATCTGCAACGTTTTGCTGTTTATCTCAATACTGTTTTTGATCCGACTCGTTTGACAAGCATCGTTGATGGCCTTAGTCAGGAGATTGAGGGTGAGCTGCCGAGGTACTGGAGATTTTTGGGTGGCGCGTATACCGGCCAGATTGATGGCTGGAAGACAGCAATCAGCAACCTGCGCGTATTCGCCGAGCAGCGAGCGGGCTATGTGCGCTCTTTTCTTGAGCAACATTACAGCTTGCCCCCTTCGGTGACGTTGTCTCTATCGGTTTCGGCCGTTGATGGCTCGTTCGCTATCAATGACGTTGTTGTCGGCTCTGAGTATACCGGCAAGCATTTCGCCGGGGTACCGATAAGAATAAAGGCTATACCTAATAAGAATGTAGCGTTTCGAGGCTGGTCCAATTCACGAACCTCACCAGAGATTACGTTGCAGTTGATCACTGATACGAATCTGTCTGCTAGTATGTTTCCGCTGGAGGACAAGATAGTAATTAATGAAGTGCATTACAGTCCGCTCGCTGGAGTGGACCAACAGTTTATCGAGATTTACAATAAAGACTCAGCACCTCGTGCGCTGGATCAGTATTCGTTTACATCAGGGATTCGCCACACGTTTGCTTCAGGTACCGTGATACCGGGGAATGGCTACTTAGTGTTAGTGAAAAATAAGAGTGCAATCTCTGCGATGGTACCGACGGGAGTTGCAGTTGTGCAGTGGGACCAAGGAACTCTATCTGCTCGAGGCGACGCAATAGTTCTTAGGGACGCACCGGGGACTGGTAAGGTAGTTGACTCTATCAGGTATCTGCCAAGTGCTCCGTGGGCTGACGCACCGCTACGCTTCAATTCTAGCTTGCAATTGGTCAACCCAAATGTTGATGGTAGCTACCTGCACCTTTGGAAAGCGATTGCACAGGGTGGGCTTGGTAGTGCTTTTACTCGAGGGAGTATCAACAGCATCTACCTAAACGAAGAGTGTCAGAGAGACTCACAAGGTATTCCAATACCAGACCCGAACACCTGCCTAGAAAGACCAGGTGATACAGATTTAAGTGGCACCTTGAGTACCCTAGATATTACGCTGATGAGGAGGGTAATCTTAGGAACAGCCGTTCTGCCGCGGATCGCGGTTAAAAATGCAGCGAGCGTGGTTGAGTCACGGGATGCCCTTACAACTGCCGACATTACGATTGTCCGTCGATGCATACTTGGTTTCGACCTAAACCCGTCAGGACTCTGTCGCAAATAATAGGGAAGAGTCGTAGTCTCTGGAAGACGGGCTCGGAGTTAGTGGTAGTTGCACGGCAACAATTGTAGTAGCGCTGGTAACGTTTTTATCCAGATGGAGCCGCGGTAAAGATTTTGTCCCCGTGTGCTCTGCTGTTACGGTGCACACTCTTTGACCACCTGCGCCAATTCCTTAAAGAGCGACCCCGGCTTTGCGCGAAGCGTCTGTGGTGTGCCGAACTCGGCAACGAAGCCGTTTCGCAGAGCGAGGATGTAGTCTGAATCAACGATCGTTTCAATTCGGTGCGCTATTACCAGCAGCGTTACTCCTTTGAGTGCCTCGCGCAGGGCCTGTTGGATGTGGTGATCTGTTTCGATGTCTACCTGTGCAGTCGCTTCGTCCAGCACGATGACTTTCGTGCGATAAAGCAGGGCGCGCGTTAAGCATACGAGCTGACGCTCGCCACTGCTGAGCGAGATGCCGGTCCCTGAAATCTGCGATTCAAGCCCTTGTGGCAGTCGCTCTACGGCCTGTCTAAAATGCATACGCTCGAGCGCTTCGTGGATCTCGTTGGTAGAGAACCTGCTGAACGGATCGATATTCTCACGTAATGTTCCAGAGAGTAGCAGCGGGTCTTGCGGCACCACGGCAATCGCTCGTCGTAAGATTTTCAGGTCGATGCGCGAGGTATCGACTCCATCGAGTTCTATGCGTCCCGATTCAATCTCAACGAGGCGCAGCAGAGCGAGCACCAGGGTGCTTTTACCAGAGCCAGTTCGGCCAACGATTCCGACCCTGCTGCCGGCCGGTATTGTGCACGTTACCGCATTCAACGCGCGTGGGAGTTCGGGGCGATATCTAAGGTTCACGTCTTTAAAAGAGAGTTCGCCACGTTCGGGCCACCCAGCATGCGGCGTAACGCTCCCATTCCATGCTTCAGGTGAAATGTGCGAATAGGTGCGCACTCGCTGAAACGAGGTAAGGAACCCTTCGGTCATTGCGATACTGCGCACGAGCCAGTTCATTGAGCCTGTTACTGATAGTGTATAGGTGAGCAGCAGCCCCGATAGTGCCGCGGATGATGTATCGTGCGGGGTAAAGATTGAAAAGAGCGCCACCACAAAGATAATGAGTGCCCCAAGGGTCTCAATGCGTAGGCCGAGCCAGCGGTTTGCGTCGTTGACGGCGAATATAACTCGCAGGTTTGTGTTGAGAGAGGTGTGAAAGCGTGCACAGAAGCCCGCACTCTGTTGGTGTAAACGGATCGTCTCACTGCCAACAATCGACTCGGAAAGCAGCGAAAAGATCGGCGAGCGAGTTACTGATTCAAGGCGTTGGCCCTCACGGGCAGTCGGGCGGTAGAGCTTTTGAATACGTAAGTACACTACAGCTAGAGGAGCGAATATCAGCAGGAATGGCGGGTAGACCCAAGCCACAAGAGCCATCATAAACGAAACGTCGAGAAGGTTGTGAAGGGTATCGAGGATTCCGCGTGGTAGTGCCGTCTCAACGGTTGAGATGTCGCTGCTAAAACGGTTGAGGATCCTTCCGCTGGGATTCGACTCAAAGAATCGAAGTGGTGCATTGCACACGCCCTTAAGTAAGTTACGATGTGCGTTGAAGCCTGCTCGCAGCCCGCGCATGTACAGTGAGAGTGAGCGCATCACAGCCGTTAGGCAGAGCCCCAGCATCAGAGCGAAGTACCCCACTAGAAAGGGCTTTGGATCGCTCATGTCGCGTTGTGAAAAGTGCGCCAACCAGAGATCTGCACCTGCGGCAAAGGCTTGGCGAGCAAAGAACCAACCGCCAACAACAAAGAGCCCAAGGTGCAGATACCGCGGGGCTAGAGAGAGCGCGTACTGGATAACGGTTTGGCCGGCAACAGCCCCTCTGTCGATCTCTTCTTCAACAACGATGGTGCTGGGCACAGAGATGGTCGAGCTCTCTTCACACGACTCTTCAACAACGCTGCTCGCGTCATGAAATGTAAGGGGTAGATGTGCAGGTAGAGCGTCCTCGTTAGCATCCGGCTGCCGGTAGTGGTACTCCAAGAGCTCTTGAAAACGACCCTGGGCACGCTTGAGGGCGCTCGGCGCACCGTCTTCAACGATCTGCCCTCCCTCGATCACAAGCACTCGATCAGCTTTCAGGGCGAATTCAAGGCGGTGGGTCACCATGACGCGAGTTGTAGCTGCGAGCTCGCTAACGATTAGCTTTGAGAAAACATCCTCTGCTACCTGAGGATCAAGTGCGCTTAGCGGATCATCTAACAGCACTACTTGGGGCTCTCTGTACGCGGCGCGAGCGAGGGCTACGCGCTGCCTCTGTCCGCCAGAGAGGTTGACCCCACGCTCTCCGATCTCAGTCTGGTCACCGTTGGGCAGCATGGTCAGGTCGTGCAGCAGTGCTGTAGCTGCCAGCGTCGCGGCATATCGCGCAGCGTCAAAAGGGGCGCCTAGTAGGATGTTGTTCCGCAGAGTGTCGCTTACAATCCAGGGCGTCTGTGGGACGTAAGACACAGGCCCACCCAGCGCTACGCTGCCGCGGTTCTTACTCGCTAACTCACCCGTTAGCCCTTGAAGAAGAGCTGATTTGCCCGAGCCTATGCTGCCAACGACCGCCACTAGTTCGCCCCTCTCTATCTGAAGATTGGTAGCTTCAAATGCTGTGGCTCCGTCTTCCCACTCAAAGCGCGCGTTAGTGAGTTTGACACCGCAGCCAGCTGCTGTATCAAAGGTAATCGGTGGGCTCTCAGGGAGGGTGAGAAATTCGTTCATCCGTTTAAGGGCGACGTAGCTTTCGATTCCGTTGAAGATAGTTTCAGGAAGAGCGCTCATCGCAAATCGAAGCTGCATAAAGAGTGCAAGCGCTGGAAACACGGCGGCAGCATCAAGGATGCCGCCATGCATCACCATAAAGCTCATGGTAACAAGCATTCCAACGGCTGGCGTGGATGAGGCGATGAATGAGTGCAGCGCCGCAAGGCGCATAAGGGTAGCTGCATAGCGCAGCTCTTGCTTGCGCGCCTCTTCCACTCGTTGCTTTAAGATCTCTTCACTGCCCTGAAATTTTATCGCCTTGATGTGGGCCAAAGCTTCACTGAGCATCGTGATGCGGGTGTCGGCGGTTTGAGAAAGCGCGATGCGTGCTCTGGCTTGATAGCGGGTGAGCCACAGTGAGGCTGCGAGCAGTAGCGCCATTGCGAGGGTTCCCCACAGGGCGGCTGTGCCGAGCAGAAGGTACAGCACTGTAACCACCAGCGCTATCTGCAAGGGATGATAGAGCGGCGAATGAACCATGATGAGAAACATTTGTAGCTTGAGGCTGTCAGAGCCGATGAGGTTTAGGATAAAGCCGCTTGAGTATCGCAGCCGATCTTCGCGCCGTAGCCGTAACGTTTTTTCGTAGATGAGAGCAGCCAGCGACGCTCTCACCTGCATCGCCAACATCCCTTGGCGATAGAACATGTGGTGCACGGCCAGAAGAGTAATCGTTGAGGTAAAGAAGAGGGCGCACGCTAGCAGCAGCTGAATCGACGTTGAGCGCTCCACACCGAAAAGCTTGGCAAGTGTACTCGCAATCTCGGTTGGCCACAGCGGTAGCTCAACCGAGTTGCCCGCCAATGACGAAATCAGCTGTCGCAAAATGAGAGGGCTCGCGATAGACGAGACGAGCACCACGGCTACAAAGAGCAGCATGCGTATCAAGGCCGGCGATGAAAAGCACACCAGCGCCGCAGCCAGCCCGCGGTGTTTAAGGCGCTTACGGATATCTCTTAGGTGGGCTGATGATATCGTTGAATCAAAAGCCGGTGCAAGTTGCGGAAGCCTGCTAACCGTTAACGGAGAGGCAGCATTGGCCCTGATAAAAGGGGTGACCCAGGTAAAGAATAGCCTCCCTGTTAGCGAGCGCCATTTTTGTAAAAACAACTGCGGCTCCGAGCTACTTGGTCTGTAAGTGGCTGTTTAGCGCCTCTTTCCACCTGCCGTATGCCTCTAGACACGCCTGCCGATTAGTAGCACTCGGCTCTACAACCTTGTGTCGTTGAAGGCCTCGGTAGGCATTGTCATAGGACAGGATGCTGCTGCCGATGCCGGCTCCGCGAGCCGCGCCCTCAGCACCGTCTGTTGTCAGCAATTCAAGGGGTGCGCCTGTAGTTGTTGCGAAGGTCTCTTGGAACGTTTCGCTCTGAAACATATTTGCAAGACCGGCCCGTATGGTGCGGGGGGTAAGCCCCATATCGCGCATTATCTCAAGGCCGTAGGTTAGGGCGAAGACGATCCCTTCCTGCGCAGCACGCAGCACATGGCTGCGTGAGTGAACATTTAGCTGGAGCCCCTCAAAGCTTGCTGAGATGGTCCTGTTTGAGAGGGTTCGCTCAGCGCCGTTTCCGTATGGAAGAGCCACGAGACCAGAGCTTCCGATCGGCGCTTGGGCTGCAAGTGCGTTGAGTTCAGCATATGATTTATCCGGGGCGCAGTTCGCGCGCACCCAGCGGTAGAGTGAGCCACAGCCGTTGATACACATCAGGATACCCACGCGCAGCGCCTCATCTGAGCTGTTTACATGCAGAAAATTGTTGACCCGTGAACGTCTATCGACGCCAAGTGCGTCGGTCACTCCGTAGATCACCCCCGAAGTGCCGGCGTTTGCCCCGATTTCGCCCGGCTGCAGAACGCCAAGCGCAAAAGCGTTGTTTGGTTGATCGCCTGCACGGTACGAGACCGGAGTGTTGGCTGGCAGCCCCAGTTCTTTTGCAACCTCAGCGCGGATCGTTGCAAACTCACCTAGGTTGGGCGAGATGGGGGGGACAAGGGATGTTGGAACCCCAAGGTGTTCTAACAGGAAGGCGGCAGGGGCCTTCTTGTGAAAGTCCCACAGGATTCCCTCTGAGAGCCCTGATGGGGTAGTGCCGAATCGACCGGTAAGCTTAAACGCGATGTAGTCTCCGGGAAGCATCATGTAGGCAGCCTTGGCGAGGGGTTCAGGCTCATGGTGTGCCACCCAGGCAACCTTGGCTGCGGTGAAGTTTCCAGGTGAATTTCCTAGTTCAGAGAGGCAGAAGTCCTCTCCAAGCTCCTTAAAGGCCTTTTCGCCAATCGCCACCGCACGGCTATCGCACCAGATGATAGAAGAGCGCACCGGTTTGCCATCGCGGTCAACCAGCACTAGTCCGTGCATCTGGTAGGTGATGCCGATCGCCTGCACTGCACTTAGGGCTGCTGGATTTTCTGCCCGTATCTGGCTTAGCGCTTTACAGACATGCTCCCACCACAGGTCGGGGTGTTGCTCTGCCCAGCCGGGCTCAAGCGCCTGAATCTCTAGCTCCTGATTGGGGGAGGTTGCCTGTGCAACAACCTTCCCTGTTTCGCTATCAATAACCGAGGTTTTGACTGATGAGCTGCCGATATCGAGTCCAAGAAGTGTTGTGGTCATGGTAGGTCTCCTGTACACGGGTCACGAAGGTGGTAAGCCTAGCCCATAGGGGGTGTTTCGCAAGGGAAAAAGTGTGGCGCGTAAACAGCAAGAAGGGGCCTGGGAAATCGGAAAAACAGAGGGGAGGCGCCCCGATCCGATGCCCCGTTGTCGGAACCTCCTGTGGCTTAAGGTAGAGCTGGCACGAAGCTTCCGTGTGGCTGGGCGCGTGGCTATTTTTCAGTTGATAAAAATATCTGAGAACTCGGGGTTTCGCCTTGTCTGCTGAGGCGCGCTCCTGTACCCTTGAGAAGTAGGTAAATTTCTGAAAAAGTGAATCGTTTTGGCTACCGAGCGGTATCAAACTAAGGAAGCCAGATAATGAAGCCAGATAATGAAGCTGCCGTCGGAATTTGCAAGCCGAAAACTAAGCTGATTTGTAAGTCTAAGCTGATTTGTAAGTCTAAGCTGATTTGTAAGCCAAGCTGTACGTTGTCCTACATGGAGTTGGGGTTGGCATCTGAGTTTAGCCGTAGAGTTTGGCAGTAGGGTTTGGCAGTAGGGTTTGGCAGTAGAGAGAAGCACTAGAGCTACACTGCCGCGCTCGGTGAAGGGAAGTATACCCGCTACCGACTGCTGCGGGCTTTATCTCTTAACCGCTTTTTCTTCAACCGCTTTTTTCTTGTATTGATTTCGAGGTCACTAGACTCCACATGCCGCCCAGGTTGTCAGCGCGAGAAAAGGTTCTTTTTGCCACCAGCGCCTTCTTGGCCACTGCTCTCGTGTTCGGTGGAAGATCCCTGCCAGAGGTGAGCGCTCGAGAAACAGCTGAATCGAGCCTCTTCCAAGAGTTAAAGGTGTTCACAGATGTGCTCTCGCTGGTAAAACGAGACTACGTTTCGCAGGTTGACAATAAAAAGATCGTTGAAGGAGCGATAAAAGGGCTTCTTACCACACTTGATCCTCACAGTGGGTACCTCGATCCAGACTTCTATCAAGACCTACAGGTTCAAACGAAGGGTGAGTTTGGCGGCCTCGGCATCGAGATCACCATTAAAGATGGACTGCTCGTGGTGGTTGCTCCGATGGAGGGCTCTCCGGCTGAAAAAGTTGGCGTCCGTCCCGGGGATATAATCGTAAAGATCGACGGAAAATACACCAAAGAGTTCTCGCTTGTTGACGCCGTAAAGCGGCTGCGGGGGCCTAAGGGGAGCCCGATTACTATCTCGCTCAGCAGAAAGGGTTTACCTGACCTCTTCGATGTGACAATTGTCCGTGACAATATCGAGGTAAAGAGCGTTAAGAGTCGGTATCTCGGGGACGGATTTGGGTATGTGCGCATTAGCCAATTTATGGAGCACACATCCGACGACCTCAAGTTGGCTCTAAGCAACCTGGTAGCGCAGAGTCAGCAGCCCGAGCTTAAGGGTTTGATACTTGATATGCGTAACAACCCAGGTGGTCTGCTTGCGCAAGCTGTGCAGGTTGGCGACCTCTTTTTGAAAGAGGGGATTATTGTTTACACAGATGGTCGTGTTGAAGCGCAGAAGCAGAAGTTCTTTGCTAAGCCACGCGGAACTGAACCTGAGTATCCGATTATCGTCTTAGTTAACGGCGGTTCGGCGTCGGCCTCAGAGATCGTAGCAGGCGCATTAAAAGATCACGGGCGAGCCCTGGTGCTCGGTACGCAGACCTTTGGTAAGGGAAGTGTTCAGACTATTACCCCACTTGAAAACGGTGGGGCGCTAACGCTGACCACTGCGCTCTACTACACGAAGAGTGGCAACTCAATACAGGCTCGCGGTGTAAAGCCTGACATAGAGGTGCAGCTTCCGGATGCGGTGGTTGAGCCGGTCGGACAGCGTTCGCCGTTGCAAGAGGTTCGAGAAGAGGATCTGCCCGGTGCAATCAATAATCCCTCGGGTGCTGTTGCCGCACCGGTTGACGGTGCTGTGGGTGCGCCGCTAGATGGCAGTGATGCTTTAAAGAGAATCAACAAGACACCCACCGTTAGAGCGGATGTTGCCTCTATTAATCCCGAAAAAGTTGATCTTGCAGAGTGGTCACGTCGTGATCTTCAGTTTCAGCGGGCGACTGACCTTTTGAAGACCTTCAGCGTTTTTAAGGCTCCTGGCTCCTAGTTTGTGGGGCAGCGCAAGATTCCCGGTTGCGTGACGAGCTTTCGCGCCGTCAAAGTTTGTTTTTTTCGTGGAATGTTGTCGTTGTCTCGTTCGGTAAATAGATAAAGTCTTTCGTGCCTCGGCCTTGTTTTATTGAACAAAGAGTTGAGCTGCTTACCTACAATTGCTGAGTGGCAGGACATATCTCTATGGGCTCGGTGGACTGCTAGCCGCCCGTGCTGGTCGTGATAACAGAGCTCCTAGCCCCTTGAACCCAAAAGACCTCTGGACTATACTGCGCGCCACACTTAGGCGCGTAGCTCAGTTGGTTAGAGCGCTTGCTTGACAGGCAAGAGGTCCACAGTTCGACTCTGTGCGCGCCTACCAGGTAAAAGTAATACAGGGGGCAATAATTGCTTAGAGTTAGCCGCCTGTATCGGCTGTTTGCCTGCAGCGAGCGGTTTGCCTGCGAGTAGGGGCCCCTAGCCGGGCCGTGCAGTGTAAGCTGAGACTGTCCAAGTTGAGACGGGATAAGCTGAGACAGAAGAAGCTGAAGCAGAAGAAGCTGAAGCAGAACATGCTGTAACAGCAACTAATTCTGTAACGGCAGCTGTTTAGAGTGTGTCAGCAAGTTCAGACTGGAGACGCCGGGCGCTGCTCGCCCTGCATTCTAAAAGGTCTTTTTTTAATATGCCTCGTTCTGGAGCGGCCTCCAACTATTGATAAGCCGTTTCGGAAAGTGTAGGTTCTGGAGCCTTATGCCAAAGATAAAGACAAACCGTACCGCAGCAAAGAAGTTGTTCCCTAATAAATCAGGGAAAGTTAAGCACGCCAAGGCTTTTCGACGCCACCATACTGGTAAGAAGAGTGCTAAGCGCAAGAGACATCTCTCTGCGATGGGTCAGGTAGATAAGACCAACCTCCCAGCAGTTCGCCGTATGTTGCCATACGCGTAACGGCGCCTGTTGCTGTGCAGCAGCTAAAAAATAGCTTCTGCTGGTGAGATTGATTGTTAACGTACCGAATTTGGTTTCATAGTTTTGAGTTAGAGGTGTATCGATGAGAGTTAAACGTGGATTTGCAGGTCGTCGTCGTCACAAAAGACGTCTTAAATTAGCAGAAGGATTTCGTGGTCGCCGGAAAGATTGCTTTAAGCTAGCAAAGCGCGCAGTAGAGAAGGCGCTACAATTTTCTTACCGTGATCGCCGGGCAAAGAAGAGAGATTTTCGTGGTTTGTGGATCATCCGTATAAACGCTGCCGCCCGGTTAAACGGTCTCAGTTACAGCCGCCTCATCCAAGGGCTTGCCAAGGCCAACATTGCGCTCGATAGGAAAGTATTGGCCGAGGTTGCTTACAGCGATCCAGCAACATTTGCAGTAGTGGCTGAGAAGGCGAAAGCCGCTCTGTAGGGGTGTAAACGCTGCAAAGGTGGAAAACGATGGCTATCCCGGCTGATATGGCTCCGGGTGGCACCGCCAAAGAAACCGGTGCGCACGAGGATAAGTTCCTTGTGGCATCGGTTTCTCATTTGTGGCTCCCTGATCTGGTCGCGATTGATAGTACATGGAACCCACGTTCGTGGTCTGCGCGGCTCTTCTCTCAGGAGCTTGTAAATGACATAGCCCGAGTAAAAGGGCTCTTTTGTGGGTCGTCGCTGGTCGGATATCTGATTGCTCATGTAGTTCTTGATGAGGCTCACATCGTCTCTCTTGGGCTGGCGCCTGCGTGGCGCGGTAGGGGTGGAGGCAGCTATCTGCTGAATGAGTTTCTGCGCTCGGTATATCTGGAAGGTGTGCGCTCGGTTACTCTCGATGTGCGCTTGTCTAACGACCGAGCCCAGAATCTCTATCAGCGGGTCGGTTTTCAAGTTGTTGGGCTACGACGACACTACTATTCTGATAACGGCGAGGACGCACTGACGATGCGACTTGAGCTCCGTCATGAGAGATTCTTAACAATGAAGCGGGGTCTGGCTAATGGTGTATAATGCGATAGTAAAGCCGATCCTCTTCTCTCTCGATCCCGAGCAGGCGCATGAAGTCATGAAAGAGGTGTCGCGGTTAGCGAACGTGCCACTTCTATCTCGCCTGTTGCAGCGGCTTTATCTTCACAACGATCCGCGGCTAGCTACCACAGTAGCTGGGCTCTCTTTCCGTAATCCGATCGGCCTAGCAGCGGGTTTTGATAAGAATGCCGATCTCGTTGGTGTCTGCACAGCGCTGGGATTTGGTCACCTTGAGTTGGGAACGGTCACAGGTCGGGCTCAGCCAGGTAATCCTAGGCCGCGCATATTTCGCTTGCCGGCTGATCGAGCCCTGATTAATCGAATGGGGTTCCCCTCTGAAGGGGCCGATATGCTTCGTGATCGGCTAGCGCTGCTGCGAGGGCGCTTGACTCATCTTCCGCCGCTTGGAATTAATATCGGTAAGTCCAAAGAGGTCGATATCGAAAGCGCGGTTGACGATTATCTGTATTCATTCACCAAGCTTGCACCACTCGCTGACTATATCGCAGTAAATGTATCATCACCAAACACTCAGAATCTGCGTCAGCTGCAAGACCGTGAACGCCTATCGCTAATCCTCTCGCGCATCCAGGCTGCAAACACGGCAGCAGTGCCGGTGTTTGTAAAGGTGGCGCCGGATCTGACGTGGGCAGCCCTGGAAGATGCAATCGAGTGCTGTCTAGAGTGCAGAGTTGCAGGGATCATCGCCACCAACACCACCCTGGGTCGTGGCGGTGTTACTACCGTTATCGATCAGGCTGGCGGTTTGTCTGGGGCTCCGTTGAAAGAGCGTGCTCTTGAGGTTGTGCGCTTTCTGGGGGAGAGGATTAACGGACGATTGGCATTGATTGGCGTTGGCGGTGTTGCGCATGCAGAGGATCTGCTTGCGATGCTAGCTGCCGGAGCCTCATTGGTTCAGGTCTACACAGGGTTGGTTTACGGTGGACCCGGGTTGGTACAGAAAATATTGCAAGACCTCAGCGCCTTTATGGACCGCACGCACTGCAGCTCACTTGCTGATGCTGCGCAGGCGTGGCGGGACAGTAGTCAAAGAGCAGCCTAGGTAGCACACCGCGTTGCGCCTCTACCGCAACCTGGTAGAGTTGGCAAGTGGTAAAAAAATGCAATGATATCAGATTATTGGGTGCTCGTTTGACCATCTGCTGGCACTTGAGGTACACTCCCCCAAGCGTCGGTGGGTTTTTTAACATTTTTCTTACGCTCTTT
>JBIKWG010000247.1:0-4409 GCA_044356425.1 Bdellovibrionota bacterium
CGGATGGGCCGTGGCAATCTGAGTGGCTAGAGCTTTGCGGATTTTTACCAAGGGATGTCGTTGGCTTCCGAGTTCTTCCAGTTCAGGAATAACAAATGGCTCAATAAACGAGAGAGTTCGGCCAGAAACTGCTTTAATCTGGGTGCGCAACCACTCAGTGGCACTCTCGACTTTTCTCAGCACTTCAGGTGATACAGCTTGAGAAAGCGGAGTTGCAAACTGTTCTTCTGACACAACCTCAACGGCAGACCGAAAGTATTTACTGGCGGTAAGGTCAGCCGCGCTTAATCCGCCATCTTCACGCAGGCGCGGACTTAGGCAGTCTTTAACCGCGTCGTACGGTCGAAGGGCCTTGTTTGGAAGTATGGGTCCGTCTGTCATAGTGCACCACAGTCTCTCCTTTGGTTATGCAGTGGGGCAGGGGCAGGGTGATTTAGTGAGAGCGTTTTTGATGGGCTGATATAGTGTTTTTAGGCCATTAGTGGGAGCGTGGACCTTCCGGATCTGCTAGGCACTTCAGTCGGCACTACAGCAACTAGCCCACCTGCAGTCTTATTAATTGACGCCAAGGGCGCGAAGTTGCATTTAAAATTCGCGCTTTTGGTGCTGTAGTTATTAAGTAATGAAACAATATAATAGAATCATAAGGTTAGCAGAGCTTAAAGAAGGGTCTGCCTTCCTTCTCGGGCCACGCCAAGTCGGTACGTCGACCGCGCTAGGAACCTTTTACTCAGATTCTCCTATTATCAAACTCTTAAAAACTGAAGAGTATTTGGCTCTGTCAAACGACCCGACTCGGCTCCGCAGCATGGCAGCTAGGGGTAAGCTCACAATCATAGATGAGATTCAGACGATTCCCGACCTACTGAATGAGGTTCATTGCCTCTTTGAAGAGTGCGGTGCTCGCTTCCTGATGATCGGTTCGAGCGCACGCAAGTTGCGTAGGGCAGGGGTCAATTTACTTGGCCGGTGAGCGAAGACGTTTCGCCTATACCTTTTGAGTTTGATCGAATTGGGTGACGATTTTGATATCGAGAAAGCTCTTCAGTTCGGAATGCTTCCGTCAGCTTGGATATCCGATGACCCATCGATCATCTTAAGCGCATTTGCAGTAGATTATATCGAGCAGGAAATTATCGTCGAGGCCGCGGTGAGAAACGTGGCCGCCTTCAGACGCTTTCTCTCGTTTGCTGCGTTAATCTCAGGCCAAAAGATTAAATACACGAAGCTGGCCTCAGACGCGCAGATAAGGCCAACTACTTTGTGCGAACATGTGGAGATCCTGATCGATTCACTGATCGCATCACGGCTTGCACCGTGGCAAGCAGGCCACTAACGTAAAGCGGTCTCCTCTGAAAAGCTTTACCTCTTCGAGACCGGAGTGACCCGCACTCTTCAGGATCGGTGATCATATGCACCCAATACCCCCGAATACGGCTAGGCGTTTGAGTCCCTCTTGTATCACGAACTGTGCTGCTACAGTGAGTATGTCTCAAAGGAGCGGACCGCGTATTGGCAGACGACAACATCGATGCTCGGCTGAGCCGGTCGAAGCCAGGTCATAATCAGTGATAAGCTCTTGCTTGTGCAGCTGAGCGAGCACCCGGTCAGCGAAGGCGTGCTCGATAGCTTTGAGGCCTACCTCAGAGAATCTTGTGAAGACGCCGTCCTTCCAGCAACCTTCAGCGAGGAGTCGGTGAAGATGCTTTCTGTTCACCCCGCTCTTGGCTTCGCCAAGATGCTGCCCCGTCAAGGGGCTTGCTTAGTGCTTTTCCAGCAGTTTGTGCGGTGAAGATAGCGGCGAGTTTGCGCTCATCAAAGCGAGATAAGCCGCTGCCGAGCTAGGAGCTTGCAGCAGCCTGGAGCATCCCAGATGTCGCGCTGAGCTCAGCGCGTTACCCCCGGGGAAGCTTTTGCAAAACTACTCTATCCTTGCTATGAACCGCAGATAGGTATGGCGACCAAAAAACTCCTTGCATGGGTTCCTAATACGGATCCCGAAGTGGTAAAGCGGATGTTCCCGGACAAGTTAAGTCCGGAGTACGTTCGTCCTTCTATGCTTGATGTGATGGCGAAGCAAGCTATCGTTATCTCTGAGCGTTCCACCTGCCTGTGGTACGAAGTCGGGGCTGTGATCTTCTACAACGATATCGTTCTAAGCTCAGGGTACAACGGTGCTGCTCGCGGCGATGTTGATCCTCGCGAAGCGGGCTGTGCGCGTGTAGTAGACGGCAAGCTAAAAGAGGGTGCAGGTCTGTGCCGCGGCTCGCATGCTGAGCTGAACGCTATCGGAAACCTCTCTGCTGGAACGATGGGGCTCGATAACTTACAGATGATGGTAACGCTCCATCCCTGTTACAACTGCGCCAAGCAGATCGTTAATAAAGGTATCAAGCGGGTCTACTACCTATGGGAGTACGGGAGAGAAGGCTTCGTGACCGACTATATGATTCGCTGCGGTGTCGAGGTGCAGCACTACTCCTCAGAGCACCTGCGTTCGTGGATCGAGCAGAATAAGTACCATCCGATAGGCGCAGCACATCGCGGGTAGCTGAGGAAATTCCGACCGATTCGTTGAATTTTGGGATCGGATGCGGAGCCTGTCTAACTACGCCAAGGCTCCGTCAGATAACAAAGTCAGGGAGCCCGTTCGGCCGCCCTCGACGCGAGCTCGGGCCGATAGTAGCTCACGGCCAAGGCCTTGAGTCTTCATGATGTCTTTGATTGAGTGCTCGTCTTGGCTGACGCTAAACCGGTCTGTCCTCTCCGGACAAGCTATATCCATCCCCCTTTTTTTAAACTCTTATTATGCAAGTAGCAGTAGCGGCTGTTTCTCCGGTTCGTAGAGCCAGGAGGGGGCGTGGGCTCACTATTACCCACATCCATCCGGCATGCTTTCGTAAAGTTCTGACGTTGAGGCGAGACGCTGCCATCCGCCCCAAAGTGCGGTAGCTCCGGGAGGCGGATCATTCTTCCTATTGAGGTATCCTCCTAAGCAAGCAACGGCGACCATGGCTTGCCTAATGGTAAGGGGTGCTTCTCGTAGCAGGTTTTCGCAAAAGCGTTTGAGTGAACGTAAGGATCCTATTTCGACCTGAGTAAGAACGACCTCCGCTGCAGCGTTTGGAGCGGCGCGATTGATGTGCACCATCCAAAAAATACGCCATCCAATCACGGAATTCAGAGCGATATACTTCCTAAGCCGCTCAGCAGTCTGCAATCGGCAACTGACTGTGCCTACCGCGTTGGTAATTGGTTTCCCACCTTCGCCCTCTCGGGCTACGGCGGACAGGCTTGGTCCCCTCCGTTAGGAGGGGTTGGGTTATTGGTCCTTGGTTTTGCGCAACTGCCTGTGATCAAGCGGTTAACAGATGCTATGCGACGGTTGTCAGAATTCCTCCATAACTGAAGTAGTATGAGTGAACCAGAACAAGTTAAGCCCCCAACTTTTGCGGATTACAAAGCGGCTGAGAGGCGGCTTGTTGAGGCACGCGATACGATTGAGCCTAAATTTAAAGCAGCATCAGACAGCGGTGATTTAGCCGCAGGGAAGCGGTTATTTGCCGAGCTGAAGAGAGAATTTGAAGCGTTCACGGCTTTTCGAGATGGGATTCCTGCTGCAGTTCGACTCTCGATTAATGCTGAGCGGATACTTCAGAGCTTCAGTGTTGATGAAAAAGGCTTCGTAAATCTAGTAATCCCTCCTGATATCTCTGACCAAGATGCGATGCATGCGCTTAATAGTAAGTTTAGGGAGCTCTTTCCTAAAAAACGTCGGGCGGCGATCTGGGAGGACGCCATTGAAGCAATTCTTAGTTGTGGAGGTCCTAGCTCAACGAACCGTTCTGGCCGACGAGAGATAAAGGTAATTGGTGTGGTGGATGGCACTAAAGGGAAAAACCGAGAGGACCAAGGGAAGGTGCTGCTGGAGAAGGGGCTGGTTTTCTCTGATCCGATTGACCAAGCTCTTGCAGCGGCTGCGTTTGCGTGTAAGCAGGAGGGGGATGATTTATTCGAGTATAAATGGGTCCGCGGCTCTGTCCCGGGGTTCGCGCTGGACACCGATCCGTACGATGGTGTCGACGTCAACGGGTGCGACGGCGCCGACGGCATCAACATTGTTGCTGCGTCTGGCTCCCCCTCCCCGGAATAAAAAAATAATTTGATCGTTGGTAATTGGTTTTTTGGTCCCCTCCGGTAGGAGGGGTTGGGTTATTGATCCTTGGTTTTGCGAAACTTGGTAAGATCAAGCGGTTAGCAGATGCTATGCGACGGTTGTCAGAATTCCTCCATAACTGAAGTAGTATGAGTGGACCAGAACACAAATCACACCCCACAGCCTCTGAGTACAGTGCTGCAGTTGCTCGGCTTGCAGCAGCACGTGATACGATTGAGCTTAAATTTAAAGC
>JBIKWG010000045.1:0-15282 GCA_044356425.1 Bdellovibrionota bacterium
CGATATGGGCCTTCTTTTCATAATCCGAGTACAGCACCTGAAAGCCACCAGGTAGCCAATTTCTGTAATTTGACGGCAGCACCTCGTAGACTTTCAGAGACGGGTCAACTTCTCTGTCTAGCTCACCGATCTTCATATCTGTGGTGCCGACCTGCTTAACCTTCACGATCTTGTACTCATAAGAGTTATTTTGATTATCAACGAAATAGATCTTTGCAGGCAGCTCTGGATAAGGAACATGATTAGAGAGAAAGACGTGCTTCTTCGTTATGAGAGTTCCACCCCCAACTCCCCCAAGATTCTGAATAGCTACAGCAGTTCCGGTAAGATCAATACTGCGCGCCCATGAATTGATGTTCCTCGTCCACTGCAGCGGCTCTACGTAATTAGATATCAGATTCCGCTCTCTCTTATCTCTCGTAAGGTTGTAAAAAGAAGAGCGGATGTGTGAACCCAACGGTGTTAGCGGAGCAGCACTCGGTCGTACCCCTACACCAGATGTACCCGAAGAATTCGAGCCACTGCCATTTGATGCAGGACCTGGCTCAGGCTGCTTCACCCCACGACATGCGTCCAGCTCAGTTTTATTCTTATTGTGGGCAACCAAGAGAAGCTCCTGCTTCTGCTGATATGCGCCTATCCGCTCCTGCATCCGCCGAACAGCAGTTTGTGCGCTCTCTTGCAGAGATTGAGCCCGTTTTTTAGCACCAGCTACCGAGCCCGCTGCTACGTTACTTGCACGAGTAAGGGCTGTTAGGGCTTCTAAAGTACATTTATACCTGCGACCACTGTAGGTAACCGCATCTGGCTTGCGAACAGCTCCATTAACTACAACATCTGCTTGGCATGCTGCCTTCATCGCAGCGAGAAGCTCTCCTGAATTTTTTGCTTTAAGCTCTGCCTTCGCAACAAGAGTCTTTGCACTCTCAGAGGCCGAAGTTACCTTTGTCCGCGCACTAGCTAATCGCGTGTTTGTTTTTTCAATAAGAAGTTCACTTAAGTTGAGCTTTCTCTGCGACGCCTTAAAAGCTGCTGATTGCGACCCACACGACTCCGCGCCCCAAGCAGAACAAGAAGTTACAAGCGCCAGAGCGCACAACAGGGAAAGCACGCTGAACCCTTCCCTTATCCTGAAATTGCTTATTCTGGCCATGGTAGGCTGTCTAAACTATTAAAAACCATTATCGTAGAGAGCAAAGACTGCTCCAACCCCGCTCATGAGGCGCTTTCAATGCACCGAACTCCACAATTTCTCTCATAGCCGTGATCGCCCACTTCCACTATCAGAAAGAGAGTCTGCAGAAATACCCGCTCTGCTTCAGTTTTTTAGCTATCAAGATAAATAAAGCTTACCGCTGGCTACCCAAGTGCCGTGCGCACGGCACGCAATCCCTCGCATAAGAAAAATGAGAGGCTTTCAGGATTGGCCAAAGCCGAAAGGTTTCCCGGGTCTTTACCGGCTAATGCCCGCTTCACCGAGATCTCTGACAGTTTACTATTGGTCGTGCGAGGAAGCTGGGGTGCTTGCAGTATCAGTGCCGGCACATAAAAAGCATTCGATTCTCGCAGCACTCGACGTATCTCGTTACACAAAGCTTCGTCGAGAGTGCTACCATTAGCAAGCACAACGAAGAGAATAACTTTTTCAGACTGGGCACCTGGCGGCGAGTATCCAACAGCCATTGATTGAACAACTAACGGCACCCGTTCGAGCGCAGCGTAGATATCCGCTGTAGCTACACGAACACCAGCAGGCTTAAGCGTTGCATCCGAGCGACCGAGAAATATAAGATCTCCCTCCGCGGTAAGAGTCACAAAATCTCCGTGCCGCCATACAGCCGGATACTCATCGAAGTATGCGCTGCGATACGATGCACCGTCGCGGTCGTCTAAAAAACAGATCGGCATCGAGGGCGCCGGCGCAACACACACCAACTCCCCTTCACTCCCGACAACTGCCTGACCATCTCCGTTAAACACCCTGACATCATACCCAAGACTGCGGCACTGCACCGCACCTCGACGTACAGGCTTTAGCGGCGAGCCGATTCCAAAGCAGCCGATAATATCAGTTCCACCCGATATGCTTTGCAGCCAGAGTGGCTTAATTGCACTCATTACGAAATCGAACTGTGAAGGAAATAAGGTTGAGCCGGTTGAAAAGATAACGCGCAACGCCCCCAGCTGGTGACGCTTTCCAGGTTCACACCCCTGCTTCTCAAGAGCTCCGAGAAAAGCAGCACTGGTGCCGAAGTGTGTAATTTGCTCTTCTTCAGCGATGCGCCACAAGATAAAGCCCTCTTCAAGCAACGGATCTCCATCAAAAAGCACGATCGCTGCACCACTGGCAAGTCCGCTGACGAGCCAGTTCCACATCATCCAGCTCGTTGATGTCTGATAAAAGAGCCGATCTCCAGTCCGGAGGTCTCCATGTAAGATATGCTCTTTCTTATGCTCAAGCAGCGTTCCGCCTGCCCCGTGCACGATCCCCTTCGGTTTTCCAGTAGTACCTGAAGAGAACATTATGTAGAGCGGGTGACTAAACGGAAAGCGCTCAAACAGTAGCGGTGGAGCCGGACTACGAATGAGATCCTCATAGCTATCCCAACCTGCAGGACTACTCCTCTCAGAACCGAGGTAATTAACCTCCAGCACACTCTGGACACTTGAAAATTCGCGCTGGATAGCTGCGGTCACACCTTCAAGCGATCGCCTTTCGCCTCTCCATAAAAAGCTGCGTGCGGTGATGAACACCTTAGGCTGCACCCGCTCAACTCGCGAGCGCACCCCCTCGACTTGATAATCTGTACCACAACTTGACCACGTTGCCCCGAGCGCGGAAGTAGCGAGCATGCAAACAACCGCTTCAGGGATATTGGGAAGGTATGCAAAAACTTTATCTCCACGAGTAACGCCCTGCGTGCGCAGATAATGCGCAACAGCAGCAACATCTCTTATGAGATCACCACGCGTATACCGACGAGCAAGCACCCCTTCACTGCGAGATACGATCGCAAGCGAGGCATCATCTCCGTCCCCGCACAGAAGATTCTCGGCAAAATTTAGTGCAAACTTTGGAAACCATGCCCGCGCAAGCGGTGTAGGAGGTGAAGGCAGCGCTTCGAATGCAGGAGAAAGCTCGCCCTCTCCGGCTAATAAAAGGAAGCGCGCGGCCGCACTCCAAAACTGTTGCGGATGCGCTACGCTCCATTCGTGGAGCTCCTCATATGAGTGAAGCGTCGCTGGCAGCGAAGATGCAAACTGCTGGAGGGCACAGCTGCCACGAAGCTCCGCAGAGGGGCTCCACAATACTGACGTAGTAGTGCGTTCTGAAGGTGTCACTCCTTTACAGTTTACGCCGTTAGACCGCCATCGTCATCCTCAAAAACGCCTTTTGAGCACCGATATACTAGCCCGCTGCCCTGCGCTAGCTCTCGAATCTTATTACGCCATCAGATACATCATCGAAGCCCCGCTGCCGAGCCAGCACCTCTCGCATCGCACTAACAACAACGTAACGATTTGCACCCCCATACCGTGCCAACCGCTGCACCTCTGGACACGCCAGTAAGCGCAAAATCTGCATGTTGTATGCCCACTGCGCTTCCACTGGATCTTTCGATAAATCGTAGTTAAGAATATCAACAAGAATGCGGCCGTAACGCTCTTCGGGAGGAAGAAACACCTCATGTTCTGAGTAACAGATCTGAGTAGCTGCCCATGCAGACATACAACGCAGATTACTTAGCGCGGCTTGCAGGGCATTATTTACACGTGCCAGATAGCTCAGCTTTGACCGAAGATCTAGAGCAAAGGAAAGCAGTGAATCATCCTCTAACCCGCCCTGCTCACTATCATCTTTTGGGTCAAGCTCTCCTGTCGCAGGGTCTACACCCTCGCCTGCCATGGTAGATCTATCGAACTCAACCTCGGATCTATCTTTACCGAGCAAGTGCGCCCTGCCCTCACAGAACAAGCTGTATAGAGCGCCATACGTCTGAAGACACCCAGTCAATTCATCTTTTTTAACTCTGTCTGGAGAAGACCTATGTGCATGAACAATCTCTATCGCTTGCTCGGCAGCAATCTTCAAGCTACCGCTACAGTTGGCTAGGAAGTGATTTAACACCCGCACAAAAGGTTTCATATTGGTGTTGTATTTTGGGCCCTGCCAACCGATTTGCAAGAAGGTCCACCACTCGTCTAATCCGAGAAGAACCTGATTCGGTGGGGTGTTACATAGAAATCGGTTAAACCCTTCCACGAGCTCCCGTTTAAAAGCATGTTTACCCGACAAAAGCCGCGTAACGTCGGATAACTCAGCGCCAATTTCAATTCCT
Organism: Bdellovibrionota bacterium; assembly: GCA_044356425.1. Taxonomy (GTDB): domain Bacteria; phylum Bdellovibrionota_C; class UBA2361; order UBA2361; family OMII01; genus OMII01. The sequence goes on from JBIKWG010000045.1 coordinate 4,341, forward strand.
TTATGCGCCAGGCCACTAAGAAACACAGAGTTTTCTTCGACTAGCGCGTTAAACCGCCAGCTTTGTATCTCTGGAAAGACCGCAAATATAGTCAAGATGTGGGTGCATAATGGAGCTAGTTCGTGCGCAAGCAAGGCTGCTGCCTCTGGTGACCTGCTGGACTCATCTTTCCAACGCTGCAAAGCAGCCTCTAAAGCACTACACAGAGAGAGCGCAGCCTCTGAACGAGCAGTTAATACTGAGTCCCTAACGAGCCCGCACTCTATCCATAAAATATCATAGACCGCTTCAACCGTGGTTGGGTGCCATCTGCGCATTCGCTCTGCCAGTAGGTCATCGGCAAGCTCAGCCGATTTAGAGCCAAGGGTGGTTATCATTCGCCGGTCAATGATAAGCGAAGGTGCCCACAAACGGATAACTTCGGGATTACGCTGCCCCCTGAAGATACTGCAGGTGCTCGCGACAAATGTCCCAATCTGCCGCTCCCACGGATAATCTTCTGCGAACCGAGGACTTGCCAGCAGTTCAAGACCTATCTTCATTTTTTCGCAGGTTGGCGTAACGCGATCTGCAATAAGAGTGGTGGTCATGGTCTCAACCAGCCGCACCTGAAGCGGTATGCTAGATTCTCCAGCCCCGAAGGCCCCAAAGACAGCGATGGTTTTCGCTATGTTTTGCGCGATGCTCTCATGACCTATAACCTGAGGTATCCTCTGCACTACTGCAGCAAGTCCAGCTTCCTTAAAATCAGGTGAGTCTCGATAAGACAACGTCGAGACAACCCGAGTAGCTGCACTGATACGAACCTCAGACACCCGATCATGCAGACCTGGCGCGGCTGAAAGCCGCCGATCTCCTAAACAGAAACGGACGACCGTTTCGGCTGACTCTCTTACATTGCACTTTTCAATTTTCGCCCGAAGGTCGTCCGCAAGCCGATCTGACTCAGGTCTAGAATGGTCGTGCTGCATAAATAATCCGCAGAGAGAGGGGCTGGCCGATGTTCCGGGCTTTTCTTTCTATCCGCTACTCCCCATCAAATCAAATCACGACAACGAGGCGGCCGACCTAGGTAGCTGCGTCTCTTGCAATCCGACCTATTACAAACTTTTTACAACAGTATCGATCGACGGTACGCTCTTTATATAGTAGGTTTAACATGAGCCTGTGCTGATGTGCCGCACGCTCCAGTACCTCAGTAGCCATATCTATGTCACTCAAACTACGCTCCGTACACGAACGGTTCATGCACCGCGCTCTTTACTTGGCAGCCCTCGGCGGTCGGGATGTAATGCCCAATCCGATGGTGGGAGCAGTAGTTGTGGCGGGCGAGCAGATTATCGCAGAGGGATACCATCGGCAATGCGGCGGCCCGCATGCCGAGGTGTTTGCGATCGAATCGGTCTCTAACCAACTCCTCTTAGAGCAAGCGACTCTGTATGTGTCGCTTGAACCCTGCTCACACTTTGGCAGAACACCTCCGTGCGTAGATCTTATTCTGCGCAGCAAGGTTCCAACGGTGGTTGTTGCTTGCCGCGACCCGTTCCCGGCGGTCTCTGGACGTGGCGTTCAGAAGCTCCGCGATGCAGGCATCGCCGTTATCGAAGATGTGTGTCGGCACGAATCTATCATGCTCAACCGCCGCTTTATGCTTAGTCATCACGAAAAGCGGCCGTACGTAATTTTAAAGTGGGCCCAAACTACTGATGGCTACATCGCTCGCGATGACGGCTCTTCAAAGTGGATTAGCTCCGAAAGCTCACGCACGATGACTCACCAGTGGCGCGCAGAAGAGATGGCTGTCCTGGTCGGCACCAACACCGCACGAATAGACGATCCAGAGCTAACGGTGAGACACGTCTCTGGCACACATCCAACCAGAGTAGTGTTAGACCGTTCACTTACTCTGCCAAACACGCACCACCTTTTTGATGATTCGGCTGACACTATCGTGCTAAACCTCAAAAACAATTCGCGTAGTGGTCGAACACTCTACAAAACGTTTGATTCAGAGAAGCCCTTAGTGCATTCGCTTCTTGACGCACTGCATGAAGAGAAAATTCTATCTGTAATAGTAGAGGGCGGATCACAGCTCCTCACCGCATTTATTGAGTCGGAGCTGTGGGATGAAGCACGCATCTTTGTTAGCCCAACAACATTTGGCACGGGAATCACAGGGCCCCAGCTAGAGATACTACCCTATCACACGCGTACGAGTGGCAGCGACAACTTACTCTTACTGCACCATCCCAAGCTTGCTGAGCGCCTCAGGCTCCCGTCGCTGCTCTTGCCGTTGTGCTAGGCAAGCACGGCACAACATAAAGAGAGTCAGAGATAGATAGATAAAAAAAGAAGCCTACAACCCTGGCGATCTCGTCAGCGCAAGATGCAGACGTCCCACAGCCCCCGAAGCGAATTCAGCAGGCATACCCTCGTTGCCCGCAAAAGATCGTCTTTAGTTAGAACCCGCTCATGCAGAAGTCCCCGCTCAAGCAGCTCCTCTCGTAAACATCCAGCAAGCAGCCCTGTTGAAACCGGCGGAGTATACAGAGCTCCATCGAGCTCCAGGGCAACATTTGCGATACGTGATTCAGTGATCTCTCCCCGTTCATTCCAAAGCAGCACATCATGCGCGCCCTCTATCTCTGGTTCCGCTGTGTCATACGCACTTCTATCAGTTGTCTTATGATAAAGAGTCATCTTCGATGAGGTAACTGGCTCTCGCGCCAGCGCTAGGTAGTAAGGAGAAGCAAGTGGAAGCAGCTTATGCGCCTCACTTTGTACGCTACCATCAGAAGACAGCGTAAGACGTATGCGCTGGCTAACACCCTCTGCTTTTAAAATGCCGCAAAGCCGATCTAACTCAGAAGTGAGCGCATTACGCTCAAAACCAAAAGAGAGGAATTCTGCACTACGGGCCAACCGACTCAGATGTCGCTCAAGAAGAACAAACCCTCTCTCCGGCTCCCAAAGGATCGTCTCAAAAAGAGCAACGTGATGCCGTTGAGAGGTTACAGCCGCAGCTTTTGCTATACATTCACGAAATTCATCGTCACTGGAAGAGTCCCATACAATTCCACTTCCTACCCCGTATTCAACGGTTGCATTGCTGCGGTCAATGAGCGCTGTGCGAATCGCCACATTAAACCAGGAGCGACCCTCGGGAGATACAACGCCCATGGCTCCTGTGTAGATATTCCGCGGAGAACACTCGACTTCTCTAATTATGCGCGCGGTGCTCTCTTTCGGTGCCCCAGTGATCGAAGCCGCAGGAAACAGCGCCGCAAAAATATGGCTTAGTTTCGCTGTTGAATGAGCTGATACCTCGCTAATCATCTGCCACACGTGCGGATACCGTTCAACCTCACAAACCTTTGAAACCTGCACACTCCCCCTACTGGCTATGCGGCTCAAGTCATTACGCACCATATCCACTATCATGATATTCTCAGCGCGCTCTTTCTCAGATGCCTTAAGCTTGGCGACACTTCGTGCATCAGAATGCGCCTCAACACCTCGGGGTGCTGTACCCTTCATAGGACGACAGAGGAGCTGCTCTCCATCCTGCTCGAAAAACAGCTCAGGCGAGGCGCTGCTAAGCACAAAACGTCCAGCATCAATATACATGCTGTATGCCCCAGCCTGGTTTTGAACCATGCCATAGAACATCTCTTTAGGACGTGCGGGCGCCTGAGCCCGCAACCTAAACGAGAAGTTTACTTGATAGGTGTCTCCTCGGTGAATTCTTCGATGTATCTCTGCCAGAGCCTCTGCATAACGGAGGGGTGAAATAGAAGGCTGCCAATCTAACGCTACTTCAATATGGGACGCAGGAAGCTGCGCTCTAACTCTCGGCGTTGGAAACAGCGCAAACCAGGCTAGCGGAAACTCACTATGCTCGTACTGCAGAAACGCCGGATTGATCGCGTTACTCGCCTCGTACGACAACCACCCCACACCCCACAACCCCTCGCGCCGAACACCTACCTCTACACGATCGAGCAATTCAAGCACCTCAGTTGAGCTGCGAGCAACGAGTATGAGCGAAGGAGTATTGAACTCCAACCACTCACCCCTGCGAGCATCAAAAGCTAGTGCGTTAATTTCATCTTTCATGTGCCGAGGAATCTACTGTGCAATTGATGCCACACTAGCGCGCTGCATAAGTCTATTGCAAATATAGCCGCTGCATATGGCCCATACAGCCCCCCGCTTGCTTGAGCGTAAACGACCTGCTGTGCTATCCTTATATACGTGTAATTAACCCTGGTTAGCGTTGTTTTATGGCCAATTCTCTTTTTAGCAACATCCCGCTGGCCCCAGCAGACCCTATTCTTGGTGTAACTGAGGCCTTCAGATCAGATCCCAACCAACACAAAGTTAACCTCGGTGTTGGGATCTATCAGGATGCTCATGGAAAGATGCCGATTCTTGACGTCGTAAAGGTGGCAGCTGAACGGTGGCTTGCAAATGAAGATACCAAAGCATACCTACCGATTGAAGGGCTAGCAGCCTACAACTCTGCTGTTCAAGGGCTTCTTTTCGGGCACGACGCCGCCGTTGTGCGTAATAAACAGGTAGCAACCGTACAGACAATCGGTGGAAGTGGCGCTCTTAAGGTCGCTCTCGACTTTCTAAAGCGCTTCTTCCCTTCCTCGTGCGTATACATCAGCGATCCAAGTTGGGAGAACCACCGCGCACTCGCTGAGTCAGCAGGTTTTAAGGTAGAGACATACCCCTACTATGACCCTGCAACCAACGGACTGCGAAGTGCTGCATTGCTGGATTTCTTCCGCTCATTACCACAAGAATCGATCGTTCTCTTACACGCATGCTGCCACAATCCCACCGGAGTCGATATCGATTCAGAGATGTGGAAAGAAATTGTTGATATCTGCGCCTCGCGTAGACTTATTCCACTCGTTGACTGCGCCTATCAAGGGTTTGGAGAAGGACTTGAGGCAGATGCAACTGCGGTTCGCTTGCTAACTGAAAAGGGCGTGCCTTTTTTAGTAGCGAGCTCGTTCTCGAAGTCGTTTGCAATATACCGAGAGCGCAACGGCGCCCTCTCTGTTGTAACAGGGTCTGCACAGGAAGCCTCTCATGCTATGACTCAACTGAGGAAGGTAGTGCGCTCGATCTACTCAAGCCCGCCATCCTATGGGGCGCAGCTTATCGCAATGGTTCTCAATACTCCGGAGCTACGAGCTCAATGGGAGCAAGAACTCGAAGCGATGCGGGTGCGAATTCACGAGATGCGCCAAGCATTCTCAAATAGGCTTGCAACATCCGTGAAAGGAAGAGATTTTTCATTTATCTTAAAACAGAAGGGTATGTTCTCGTATTCAGGTCTTTCGGAGCAAACGATCCTGGCGCTGCGTGACCGATTTCATATCTACGCCCTCACCAGTGGACGAATCTGTGTTGCTGCAATAAACCATTCAAACCTAGACTACATCTGCGATTCAATTGCGACGGTTCTAGCTGAACAGAAGGCATGATTCGAATACTGCTACCCCTACTGCTAACACTGGTGAGCATCAGAGCTGCGGCAGCCGAAACTGCGGCACCCACTATTGCACCCCCAACTGTTGCACCACCAGCCGCAGTACTAGCTGAGGTGACACAGGGGCTAGGACAGGCGAGCGACATCGCATGGGCACCCGCAGACTACAGCCACATGTACATCGCTGAAAGGGGTGGCAGAGTGCGCGTCGTTAAAGACGGATTGCTCGACGACCACGACCTACTCGATATCCATGATCTTGTTTCAACTTCGGCCAGCACCGGACTAGAAAGCATCGCCTTTCCTGCCTCTTTTTCATCATCTCGCACCTTCTTTATCGCCTATTCTGATAAAAATGGAGACTCACTCCTAGCTAGCGTAAAGGCGCTCGACGAGGAAACAGCGGAAGCTGAACAGATAACGGTGCTGCTAAAAGTGATTCAGCCTACCCCTCAGCATCCACCGGTTAGGATCCGGTTCGGCACAGATGGCTACCTCTATGTAGCTTTCGCTGACCGCCGAAACACTAACCCACAGAATAAATCTCGCCAAAACAGCGTGCTGATTTCTCAGCAAAACTCGCTGTTGGGGACAGTTGCTCGGCTTGATGTGTCAGACACCAAGAGATATCGCATTCCATCTGATTCTTTACCACGGCAGCTTCGCGCTACAACTCCCGAGGTCTGGGCCCGCGCGATTGGCGCGCCGTGGGCCTTCTTTGCCGACCCCACGAAAAGCCGCTTACTGCTTGGGGCATCACCCACTGCTACATCACTAGAGATTACGGCGCTTGAAGAAGGCGCTCAGCCATCTCCTGGCAAAGCTCTCTTCACTTCAACTGCTGGGGCATCTGAGTCATTTGTTGGTGGGATAGTATATCGAGGGGCCGCCCTTGCCGGCCTACGCGGCTCAATTATTCTTGCAGAAAAGAGCACCGGCACCATTTTTTCGGCTTCACAAAACAACGCTACGCAGACGGTTTCTTCACCACTTGCCCACGCAGCCGCACCTATTGCGGCCATAGGCGAGTCTGCCGCCGGAGAGCTATACGTTGCAACCGATGGAGGAGACCTATTACAGGTCGTCTTAAACAGCGCATCGACAAAACCGAGCTATTAGCTAACACAAAAAGCCTCGTTTGTTTTCAACCAAGAAGGAATCAAAATGGCAGGGTTAGCAGTGCTATACGGGTCAATTCGGATGCGCCAAAAGCAGCTAGGTTTTATTCGGCAGAGTTGATTAATCAGGATTCATTGAACTATTTTTTGAAACCTTCCCCCACCTCACCTCATCTTTAAAGTCGTAGAGAGGTGTTGCTAGCGCAACTGATGTACCAGGTGTGCGCCCGCAACCCGATTGCCCTCCGAAGTTACCGGGTAACGAATCTTATTTTTTACGGTCAAAGGACTGTCATACCATGGAACAAATCGTCTTTATTGGGGGAATGGCCCGCTCTGGCATCAACCTTCTGCGCACTATGCTCGATTCTCATAGCAGCATTGCAGCCGGTCCTGCCTACAGCAGCATAGAGCATGTGGCTGATGTCTTTGCTCATATCAGTCAAGAGTTTTACAATGATGGTCCGCTGTCATCACAGCTCACAGAGTCTGAGCTAACCGCGCTCTTGCAGGGCTTTATTGAAGGTATGTTATTGCCCTACGCTCGCCGACAAGGGAAGTCGATCGCTGTTCAAAGCTCAGCGAGCACCCTCCGGGCATTTCCCATTTTGGCTCAGCTCTTTCCAACTGCCAAATTCATCCATATCATCCGTGATGGTCGGGATATCGCATGCTCAAATCAGCAGCTCGCACTACGCATGCAAGAGCAAGGTGCGATCGACGACCAGAACATCGGCTCTGCCCTGCATAGCGCCAACAGCTGGCGCGCAGCAGTAGAGCTTGGGCACTCAATCTGTGCACCGCACACTGACCTGGCTCGAGAGGGTCGTGCCATCGAGGTGCGCTATGAAGACCTGGTTGTAAGCCCTATTTATGAAATCCAGCGCATCTGCCGCATGCTTGACGTGCCATTTGAAACAGCGATGCTCTCTCCGCAGCTCCAACCTCACGACGGTGCGGTTGACGGTATCTGGATCACTAGCGAGAACACGACTCGCCCTCTTTCACTTGATAGTGTCGGACGATGGCTCAAAGAGCTGTCGTTTAGGGATAGAATGCTCTTTATGGCAGCTGGTCACGATACCCTGCTCTCTATGGGATATGAGAGAGATGTCGAATGGTCATTTCGCGATATGACTGTTTCTCGGGAAGACGCCATGCTCGAAATTGAGTTGGTTAATGAGGAGCTGGCGCTGTTGCAAAGCAACGGCAGCATAGCGAGTCTTGAGCATGAATCATCAGCAGCAACAGACGACTCTTCTCTGAAGCTTGAAAAAGTGATCGTCGATGAGCTTGCTCCTGAGACTAAGGATTCACTCTTAGCCCCCACATTGCCCGCTGCTGCTCCCTCGCCCCTACCAACTCGCCGCTAGGGCCGCTTCATAAGGCCAACGTTCGCCGCAGCCCCACAAGGGCTCGGCGAACGTTGCAAATCGACCGGTATGATTTGACGCCACATTACCGCTATCGCTATTCTCTCCTCAGCTGACGAATCGAGCTGGAGCCCCTGCGGGACATCAGCTCTGTGCAACGGGCTTTTCGGCTATAGCGGAATAGAAAAGCCTGTACAAAAAATACTGGCTTTCGGGATTCGCCATACATGCGCGAGGATCGTGGATTTTATGAACAAACTCTCTCTATCTCTTATCAGTGCTGGCCTTCTAATAGGATTCTCCACAACAAGCCGCGGAGAAGAAGTCAGAGCCGGCATGAACGCCCTCCTAGCTCCCCTTCGCAGCTTAGAAGAATACATTGCTGACGAAGATAAATTCTCCGCACCCCAAAATGGTAAGGTTGTCAGCGAACTGCTCCAATCACTGCGCCGAAACTTTCACTCGATTGAAAGTGTTCCGAGCAGATATCACGCTCTCGATGGCTTTGACCTGGCACTTCAGCAGGTCTCTGACATCCTTGACGACTCCTCAAGACGTTTAAACGAAGGGAGAGCCACCTACGCATGGTGGCGGCTAAGAACCCTTTCCAGTAGCTGCTTTGCATGCCATGCAACCTACAATGTCTCTAGCTCACTCTCTGCACCGCATGCTATCAATCCGAATCTGGAGCCAATGCAACAGGCTCGCTTCATGTTAGCCACCCGCCAGTTTGAAAGCGCCATCGAGAAGCTTCGTGAAGTGTTGAAAGACCCCGCATCGCGATTCTTCTATGACGAAGCACTGCGCAGCTTGCTCCTCATCGAGACCCGAATTCAAAGAAACCCCGACGAAGCGATAAAACTCTTTCAAGATATCTTAGCAACTACCACATTCCCTGAAGAAGAGGTCCACCTAGTGCGTATCTGGATAGAGGGATTGAAGCGATGGAAGCCTATCCCTCAAACTGCATTAGCGCAGCTCCGTGAAGGAGAACGACTTATCATAAAGGGTGCTACCAAAGGGATCGATTTTGCACGCGATGACGTAGCGCTGCTGCGCGGCACAGCTTTGATTCACCAGGCACTTGAATCTGGAAAACTACCCTCCGATCAGCGCAGTCGCGCTCTTTACCTGCTCGGATTTGGATATGAGCAGGTGCCACTTTACTTCGCTGAGAGCTGGACTGAGATGTACCTTGAACAGTGCATTCATGAGTACCCCGGCTCTGCCGATGCTAAACGAGCCTATCGCACCTACCGCGAGCACATTATAGACGATTTTACCGGTAGCGGCGGCACCGATATCCCAGATGAAGTGTCTCTACTTCTTGAAGAGTTACGAAAGAAGGCGTTTGGAGAGCCCTCTTTTAACGGAAAGGTCTAGCAGCGCCCACGACTCCAGGGGGCCTACATTCGCTATAATAGCGAAGCTATAGAAAGAGGCCACATTCTTATCCAATTCTATCAAAACGATCGAGGGGATATCAGACCAAGATTTACCTATCAAACACAGCGATTTTCGCAAGATTTGTGAGTAGTTGAATCGCAACGTGCGCTTTCACGATAAATGCCTAAGCGCCACCAAACTAGTTAGACAGATCACTGAGTGCGAATTGTCTATTTGGCCTTTTAAAAACTACCCTACCAACAGGTTTTAGTAGTACAGCTCGCTGCGTTACTCACTTATTGAAAGGAGCGGGCCGCAGAAGCGTGTTGCTCAATCTCTGTCGGACTAACTATGAAACTCAGCAGCTTTGCTAGCCGCGCCGCCCCATCAACCGGAAAATCCGAGTAATCCATTGCTCGTACAATCAAGTGCGCCAATTCTCCTTGTGGCGCTAATCCCAATAGCTCTAGAGCTTGCTCAACGTCAGCAAGCGACAGAAGCACTTTGTGTGTAGTAAGCGTATGCCCATACTCGCCCAGCAACCCAGCTTTCGCGATATCAACGATTCGATAGTGCCTATCAAGTGAATCCGCAGAAAACTCCCTATCGGATCGCAAGACGTGCAGCCACTCGCGCGCCCCTGCAAATGTCAGGTAGTGCAGAAAGTGGAACATAGCCAGCGGCCGTACGCTCTGAGCTACTGCCGCTAACGATACAAAATACCCACTTGAATGGACCAGCCGCGAGAGCCGTTCAAGCGCGAGGACATCTTCTTCACTCCAAAGGACAGCCTGCTCCTCAACTATACCCCATAGCGCCTGATGCTCTGGGCACGCGTCTTTGATCAGCAGCTCGTGGCGCATATCAGCCAATAATGCCTTAGCAGTCCTCGGAATATCGGTGTCTGCTCTCAAGCGCTGGTCGTATTCGCACTCGTAGGCGCGCAAATAGTCGAAAAAATGCAGGTTGGCTGCGATATTGTCGGTGTTACTATACACATAAGCCAAAAAGAAGTCTCGCACCGTACATTCTCTTGCTTTAAGAGCGCAGAACAGCTGGCTAACAACCTCAGGACGCTCTTTATTCTCTTGCACAAAAGCCAGAATCCAGCGCGATGAACTTGCACCCTCATCAGCCGCCTCGCCACTAGCAAACGTTTCAAATACCTGTTGAAAGATATCCTTCGAAGAAACCTCGGGATTCTGCTTATGCAAACCTGCGAGCAGCTCGACTCCACGATCAAGCAACAGCCGGTCGGTGAGTCGCCACAGCCCGCGCTCTACAGATATTCCTAGATCTACTACATCCCGAAGAGATAGCTCTGTTACTTCCTGTTTTTTATAATTAACGAGCTCGCCACTTTTTGTGGGCACGTTGAAAGTCATCCCAAAACTTCCCACCTTAACTTCGAAATCATCTGACATATCTTGCTTCCAATACTTTTAGTGTGGCCCCATGGCGACTCTCTTTATGCGCACACGACAAGCGCGAGAGCAGACTTCATTCAGTGTTATGAAGAAACGAAAGGATGCCGTGCTGTTGTAGACGCAGCTCGACGA
>JBIKWG010000249.1:0-4353 GCA_044356425.1 Bdellovibrionota bacterium
TGAGCACTGCCGCGATTATAAATATTACTACCACAGCGTGCCGTGAGTAGGTCATGAGCGTGCGGTGGTCAATGAGCCCCATGCGACTGCAGAAGAGGGTCAAGAGTGGCAGCTCAAAAACAGCCCCAAATCCGAGAAGCATGGTCAGCGTCATCGATAGGTGGTCTGCGAGCTTAATCGTGGGCGCCACTCCGATAGAGGTAAACTCATGAAAGAAGAACGCAAGGGTAACAGGCAGCACTTGGTAGTAGCAAAAAAGAGCGCCTCCACAAAAAAGCAGCGAACTAAGGGCAACAAACGGCACTACATAGCGGCGCTCGGCTTCATACAGGCCCGGCGCAATAAAGAGCCAGACTTGGTGAAAAAGCAGGGGTGACGTCAGCAGCGCTCCGGCAAAAACGGCTACCTTCAGCTTTAAAATCCAAGCTTCGGCCGGTGATGTGCCAATTAGCGGACTACCTGCGAAGGCCGAAAAGTAGGGCGCGCACAGGAAGCCAAAGATTTCGCTCGAATACCAGTAGGAGCTGCATGCGCCTAGTGTAACAAAGAGCAGCGATAACAGCAGCCGCTTGCGCAGCTCGCGCAGGTGCTCGATTAGTCCCATCACATTTTGACTAGGATCGGCGCTGCGCTCAATCATACCTTGCTCTCGTGCACCCGTGAAAGCTCTTGGTCGGCTGCTTCGGCGTCTGCAGCAGAGACAGCAGCGGCCGCAGAGGGGGTCGTGGGCGGTTTTTGAGGTTCTCTTGAGACGGGCGCACTTCCTGCAGGAGGAGCGAGTAGTTCGCTCTTCAGGTTAGCTAACGAGCGCGCTCCTTGGCGCAGGTCGCCGGCCAAATCTGGTGGATACACCGTATTATAAAACTCACGGCGTAGCGCGTGGGAGTGTTTGCGCAGCTCGCCGGTGATCCTTCCAGCCTGCCTAGCAAGATTCGGCAGCTGCTCTGGTCCAAAAAGCAGCAGAGCAACGACAAACACCACTATAATTTCTGTAATATTTATGCCCACTGAAACATGCTCAATTTTGCTGGCCGTGAGTGCCTTGTTATCACGCAGTCTACACAAAAGGATCCTAAAAAGACCAGAGAGCGCTACATATTCGCCCCTTCTGCTATGAATGCATCCTTGGGGCTCGTTGAATATTGACCTAGCTAGTCGTTGGGGTGGGCTGTTTGCTGTAGCCGGCTATGGCAAACAGCGCGCGGTGTGGTACGCTTCAGCAGTAACTAAACGCTTATCCACATATCTAATTCACCTTGCTATGTACAACCCGTCTCTGCACTTTCACTTTATAGGTATCGGTGGGTCGGGTATGTCGGGGTTGGCCGAGATATTACTCTCTTCGGGTTTCAAGGTGTCCGGCTCTGATATCAAGCTGTCGGATGTGTGTAAGCGCCTTGAAGGTCTAGGCGCCGAGATAGCCATCGGTCATCGCAGCGATAATGTTCCATCGGCAGCAAGTCTGGTGGTGTACTCAAGTGCTGTAACGCAGTCTAATCCAGAAATGCGTGAGGCGCGGCGCCGGAAGATTCCCATCGTTCGCCGCGCGGAAGTTCTGGCTGAATTAATGCGGATGAAATACGGAGTCGGTGTTGCAGGATCGCACGGCAAGACGACTACAACCAGTATGTCGGCAGCTATCCTTGATGCGGCTCAGCTTGATCCCACTGTGGTTATTGGCGGACAGGTTAAGAGCCTTGGCACGGGTGGCAGGCTCGGTAAGGGGGATTTTCTCGTTGCAGAAACTGATGAGAGCGATAGGAGTTTCTTGCTGCTGAAGCCAACTATCGCGGTTGTTACTAACGTTGATGATGAGCATTTAAACGCTTATCGTTCGCGCAAAGATCTCGAAGATTCCTTTAGTAAGTTCGTTGAGTCTATTCCGTTCTATGGGTTAGCAATCCTTTGCATCGACGATCCGACGGTGAAGCGTATCGCAGCTGATTGTAGTCGCCGGGTGGTCACCTACGGGTTCTCGGTAGAGGCGCAGCTGCGCGCCATGGCTGTGCGGGCATCTGTAGATGGAATGGAGTTTGGGGTGGTGTATCGCGGAGCGCAGCTCGGTACCTTTCGCCTTCCCATGCTTGGCCGACATCTTGTTCAGAACTGCTTAGCGTCCATTGCAGTTGGGATTGAGTGTGGCATTAGCATTGAAGTTATTCGTGCGGCCTTGGCGGCTTTTGGTGGAGTTAAGCGTCGACTTGAAGTGGTTGGTCAGAGCAGGGGTATCACTGTAATGAACGATTACGGCCATCACCCAACCGAGATTCGCGCCACACTTCGCGCTGTTCGAGAGTGTTTTGCCACGACGATGAATCAGCTGGTCGTACTGTTTCAGCCGCATCGATACACCCGCACCGAAGGGTGCTGGAATGAGTACCTTACCTGCTTTAAGGATGCAGATAGGCTGCTGTTAACTGAGATTTATGCGGCGAGTGAGGCGCCGATGCCAGGGATCACCGGAGAGAACCTCCATCGAGCAGTAGAGCACGAAGACAAGGCGTACCTACCTCAAATCGAAGAGGCGCCGCTGCTGCTCTTGTCGATGTTGAAGCCGGGCGATGTTGTTGTGTGTCAGGGTGCTGGATCGGTTGGAGCGATGCCCGAGAAGATTCTCAGTGCTATTGAGCAGAGCGATATCCCTCAGGTGCACAATCAGACGGCCGTTGCTGCAGGTGGTTAAACATCAAGTTGCGCGATTACTGCATGAGCCGAGACCAGACAGCTTTGTTATCAGGTGACGCCTCTTCTTTGCTGGCGGAGCTTCAGCGCGCAGTTGCTGTAACTGTTCGTCGTGACGTACCCGCTGAGCTCGTCACTACTTTTGCTGTCGGTGGTCCGCTTGAAGCGCTGGTTACCCTCTCTTCGGTTGAAGAGGTGGCAGCGGTGTGCCGCGTATTGGGGCAGCACTCCTGTGGTGGGCGAATCATCGGTAACGGAAGTAATATTCTTGTGGGCGACGGTGGGGTCACGGGAATTACAACGAAGCTCTCGGGCGCGCTACGCACGGTTGCGGAGGTCCGCGATGGTGAGTTCGACGTAGGCGCGGCTGCCTCTTTGATGAGCCTTGCGCGCCGGGTCTCTGGCGACGGTTTCTCTGGTTTGGAGTTTGCGGCGGGCATTCCGGCTACTATTGGTGGTGCGATCTTCATGAACGCAGGGGCGCATGGCTCAGAGATATGTGAGCGCATCGTGCACGTTGATGCTGTCATGTCGGATGGGTCGATTGAGCGCTTTGATGTGCGCGATCTGCCGTGGCGTTATCGACACTCAGGGCTACCCGCGGGATGTTTCGTTACCTCTGTTCGGCTGCGCGTAGTGCCGGGAGATAAGGCGCGGATTAGTGCCCTCTGTGCCCATAATCTTGACGAGCGTCGCAAACGCCAGCCGCTCTCTCTTCCGTCTGCTGGCTCAGTCTTTAAAAATCCCTCTCCAGATCAACCTGCCGGGCGGCTGCTCGAAGAGGCTGGGATGCGGGGCGAGCGAGTTGGTGGCGCACAGGTGTCTGAGCTGCATGCGAATTGGATTGTGAATCCTGACAAGTCCGCGAGTGCCTCGGATGTCTTGTCGCTGATTGCTCTCTGTCAGGCGCGCGTAAAGGCACGCAGTGGGATTGATCTGGTTCCTGAAGTTCGCATGTGGTTGTAGTAGTAGCGAGTTTTACCTATCGTTTGAGCGCTGATTACCGGTTATAGTGCCGGCATGCGGGTACTCTTTACACTGTTTGTTACTGTCACCGTTGTTGGCATCCATGTATTGGATCGTCCTGAGTGGTTTCGCAGCCGGCTTGCCACTACGAATCAGGCCGTTCAAAAGCTGGTGCAGAACAAGGACATCCGAGTTGAGGGGCTCTCTCGTCTGCCGCGTTCGGTGCTTGAGAAGCTTTTACCAACTGAGAAGTCGGTTCCTTGGTGGCTTGCCAACGCCGCAACTGTCCAATCGCGTGTAGCGCAGAATCCTTGGGTGGCTGCGGTTAAAATTGATGGCTGCGGCGGTGACGGTGGCTCTTCTACGTGGGGCTGCTTCGTTCTCTCGGTAACTGAGAGGACACCGCGATTTGTCTCAGCCATCGATGGTGAGCGTTGGTTGATAGCCAGTGACGGCACGTTTTTAGCGCCTGTAG
Organism: Bdellovibrionota bacterium; assembly: GCA_044356425.1. Lineage (GTDB taxonomy): Bacteria > Bdellovibrionota_C > UBA2361 > UBA2361 > OMII01 > OMII01. Next base: position 4,124 of record JBIKWG010000249.1, read on the forward strand.
ATGGCGAAGATTGGCACGGTGTAAAGCGGTCGCAGATTCCAAACGTCATCATCGTAGAGGGGCTTGCATCGCGCGCCAGCTCACCTGATCTGCTAAAGGGGCAGCTAGTGGTATCGGCGCGGGCGGTTGAGATCCTTGAACGTTCGCTTGAGCGCCGCATTACGCAGCTACGCTTTACAGAGAAGGGCGATCTTGAAGTCGGTTTTAAGGGGTTCGGGTTTCCTGTAATT
>JBIKWG010000250.1:0-4351 GCA_044356425.1 Bdellovibrionota bacterium
ATTTTGCCGAATTTCAAGGTGAAGATGGGGGCCCGTGGAGCTTCCAGAGCTTCCAACTTTTCCAATTATCTGACCTGCTCGCACACGTTCGCCGGTGTTAACGTTAATTGAGTCGCAGTGCCCGTAATGGCTCGTCATGTCGTGCGCGTGGCGGATAACAACAAATTTTCCGTATCCGCCGTATGGATCCGCATAGATTACCTGGCCAGCAGCTATCGAGCGGATTGCAGCACCTACGGGAGCTGCCAGGTCTACGCCATGATGATGCCGTCTCGTTTTTCGAATGGGATGCTTTCGTACGCCATAATCACTCGAGAGCCTCGGACCCAACACCGGATATACAAAGCTCTCTGGGTGAGGAACCGCTATCGGGGAGGGGCGGCGCAAAGAGTTATCGGCAGGTCGATTCTGAGCATAGCAGTGAGGTATCTGTGCAACGGCGATGTTTAGCATCAATGCAGCGCTAGCTAGAGCTCGCTTAATTGAAGTGCTACTTTTGGGACGCTCCACGCTGCAATCTCCTAAAGGCTTCCTCTTCGGCATTAGCATCGAAGCCTTTCACGGCCACCGCACTTCGGCTGTTTGCTGAACCAGCGCTATCCCCAAAGGTAACTAAACTCGCGTGAATCCAGGCTCGCTCACCGCTCGGAGCAAAAACACGCAACCACTCACCCTGCCTAGTCTCAACCGTGAGGCGCGATCCGCGCGGTAAAGGCATGAGGGGAGAGTGGTTTGTGCCAGGCCCAAGGCGTAGGTCTGCCTTGGATACCGCTATGGTTGCAACCTGTAGAGCAGCCTCTGGCGACGGCGGCCTCACGTCACTTACCGGCGCAGATACTGCTGCTTGGGGCCGGGCAGCCTGTGGCTCACCACTGTAGGTAGCTGTGTCGCTCCGCTTCGGTGTTTGAATGCTGTACTGACCAAGTGAAGCTCTGGTCTTTGCATCCATAATCGATGAGAGTCGATTGACTTCTACTTCGGCCATTGAGAGCTGACTGCGCAGCTCAATTACCTCTTTCTGGAGCGACTCTAGCTGCTGATTCTTGGTATGAAGTTCACGCCGCAGATCTGCATTTGTTGTTTCCAACAAGGAGAGCCCCTGCGGTCGTACACCTTTTGCTGGAGGGGCCTTGGCAGCTTCCTGCACCGTAGGGGCTATCGCTCGAGTGTCCTTTTTTGCGGCGATAGCAGCCGGCCTAGGGGTGGTATCTGATGGCTGTCGACGCTCTGCTGCTACTGACTCAGTGCTCACGGCTACTGCCTGGATTACGGAAGCAGAACCTGCTATCGGTCGAACGGGCGGCGCAGAATCTCCAACGCCTTGCGCACTCACAGCAGTAGCAGCTGATACCGCGGATGCTGTTGAGCTATTACTGGCAACATTTACAAGTGTGGCAACATCAGGGCTTGGCCCTGCCGGTGCTGTTTTTGGTAACGAGTCAGCAACTGCCATCGCCGAGAGACTCTCAAGTAGTGCCTGTTCAGTGGCCAGCATCTTATCAGGCCTACTTTGAGCCAGTGCAGATGGTGACAAGGCTGTCCCGAGACAAGCAACGACCATAGCAAGGATGGTAGCCCGCGGATGGATGCAATAGCACGCTGCCCTTGGTAATCCTAACCTATCGATTACACTATGCTTTACTTGCTTCACTGAACCTTAACCCCCACAAGTGCGCTTGATGCCGATAGTTGGCATTCAAGGCGTACATGGACTCACCAGAGACTTGTATTCACCCACATGTCGGCACTAAAGGAGTAAATGCTTCTTAAAAAATCCCAAACAAGTATGACGGGCCTCTAGAACAGGGAATGTAGCCCCAGGAACATTGGGGAATGCAAGAATATCTAAGTAGCCTTGCCACAGCTGGTTGCCAAGCCGCTGGAGCAGCGAAATCAAGGGTATCCAGGTTCGCTAGCGGTAATGTGCTGAAAAACGGAGCCGGTTAACCTCGTGGACAACCTGACGCCCACACTCAAGACGTTTAAGACGCCATGCGCTGAAAACACTGACTGACTGACCAGAAGAAAGCCGATGAACGAGGTTCCCGGTCCAGAATCCGCGTGTCTGGAGTAAACTATTAATCTCCGGTAGCGGACGAGGAAACTCTGTCCGAAAAACGTCATGGCTTACCTGACCGGTAACATGTTCACTGCTAAAACCATAGAGCCGCTCGGCAGACTGGTCTAAACCCTCAACCCTGCCACTAATATCTCGCACAATGGTTGCAGGCTGTGATAATCGACGTCCCGCGATTAGACCGGCGTCGATATAGGAATTAACGATATCAATAAGCTCACCGTGAAGGTCCTGCGCGGCTACGTAGCCCAAGAGCCTCTGCGCTTTACTGCAATCAAACGAGCGGTTCTTCGTATAAAAATCGACTCTGCGCCGGTAAATGGGAGGGTTTATGCGCAGCGGAGTACACACGAGCTCACACAAGCCCCCTAGCCATTGAAGGGGTTTAATAGGCAACCGTAACCACGGCTCCTCTACATTCAAAATTGTACAAAGTTCAGAGATAAGAGTACGCAGGGGGAGCGCCCTCGCTCCGCCTATAATGAACACCTCATCATTCAGATCCTGATGGCTCAGCGCTAGCTTAAGACCGCGAGCAACATCACGAACATCGACAAAATGAACGAGCGCATCTCCGGCGCCGATGTAGAAAAATCGATGATTAGCAACCATCTTAAAAAGCTTAAGAGTGCGTAGGTCGTGTGGCCCGTAAATCATCGATGGTCGAATGACAGCACCGCGGATGCGCCCCTCCGAAAAATACCGCAAGACGAGCCGCTCACCTTCCGTCTTACTGCGTTGATACATATCCCCGGGGCTGTACGGATAGCTCTCACTCGCTGGCGGATTCTGAATATCCCCGTGGACGCCAACAGTCGAGCAGTGAATAAAGCGGCTTACGTTAGCCGCAATAGCACTCTCAAGCAGCGAGCGAGTCCCGTCGACGTTAACGGCAAAAAATTCCGACTCCGGAAGACCTGCCTGACGGAAAAGAGCAGCCACGTGAATAATGTCAGACACCCCCTCCACGGCTTTGGCCAAGGCAACTGGATCTTTTAGATCTGCAACAACGGCTTCAGCGCCCAACTTTTCAAGTTCGGAAACCTGCGATCGTGAACGTACAAGGCCGCGAACTGAACGACCCTCGGCCCTTAACTGCCTGACAACTTCAGAACCGAGGAACCCGGCCGCGCCTGTTACTAAGATGCGTTCAATGACCATGTTGGGTTACTATACTAGAAATATTCAGAGCGCAATCGATCGAGCGGTCCTCGGGCGGTTAGCACCACAGGATTTTTGCTGCTACATTCACGAATTTCAATCAAAGTCACCTCTGGAGAAATAACGAAAGGAGCAACAACGCAATCGGAGCTGGTGAGGTAGCGATAGTAATTGAATTTCAGAACAACCGACGCTGTAGCAGGGGCAACGACAATCGAGCCACCATCCTGTGAGATTAGTTTGCCGTCTCCTCGATGAAAGTAACTGGGAGTGTAACCTAATCTTATGAAGACCCAGAAGCGGCCATGTTTTTCGAGTAGCCTGTACTCCGCGGGTCGCTCAGAAAACCAAGCCTGCCAAAACTTCTCGTGTGCTACCACATGCGAGACGTTCATAAGGGAGAGATACTCTCGCACACCTTCATCTTTACGTTGCCGGTACTCAAGCGGGATAGAATCGGTGTATTGCCACCGATCATGCTGGTAGCGCGACGCCATCAGCGCGCGCTGAGTAAGGTAGGGCAGGGGTGCTAGGTGCCCACCACTCAGCTCGTGTAAAACGAAACCAGAGAATAAGACGCGCGCATCACCCTCAAGATTTCGAATAGTGCTGGACAGCTGCTGCACAATCGGGTCGGCGAAGTGGTACCTAACAACGGTTTTGTGGTGCACTATTCGCCATAGCAACGCTGGCACGAGAAGAAGCGCTGTTATCACTGCACTCCGAGCTGCGAAGGCACGCCCGCGACGGATAGTGGCGGTCATGCTATCTCGGGTAATGCCGGAAGGGGTGCAGCACAGATATGATTCGAGATAGCTAGCCACCGGAAGAGGCAAGAGCAACGCCAGTATAACTAGAAACCGCTCTAGCTCCAACTGCGGAACGATATACGGACCAAACAGACCGAGGATAAGCGTCCATACGCAGGTCAATGCATACAGGGCACCGCTGGGCGCAGCGCTGACAGCTCTCAGGCCAGGCAGGGCAAGCAGCAGCAGAACCGGGTTGAGCGCCGCCGAGTTAACTATCAAGCCCTTAGCAAATGAAGCGTGGGAGGCCCCTACAAGCTTCTTTGCAGCCTGTCCGTGAGTATCCGCAGCTGAAGATACAAAT
>JBIKWG010000252.1:0-4346 GCA_044356425.1 Bdellovibrionota bacterium
AAGGAAACCTTGCAGATCTTCGTCGAGCAGACGGCGTAATCGTGGACGAAGCAGGCGCTAATGGAAAGCTCGCAAAGCCAGGAGCTACCCCCGAAAGCCCCAAGCAGCCACTGAAGATCGGAGACCTACTTGAACTTAATGATAATCGCGCGGTAGTGGTCGGAATCGCGCGAACAACACGCACCTTTCAGTCGCAGCCGGTAATATACACTACCTATTCACGAGCAACTCGATTTGCACCCCGCGAACGAAAGCTGCTTTCATTTATCCTAGCGAAAGTAAAGCCAGGGTATAATAACAGCGAGGTTGCCGCTCAAATACTTCGTCAGACCGGGCTATCAGCATATACAGCTCCTCAATTCAAAAGCATTACGATTCGTTATTTTATGCGCAACACCGGCATTCCGATCAATTTTGGAATGGCAGTAGGGCTCGGCTTCCTAGTCGGCGTTGCTATCGTTGGACAAACATTCTTCAGTTTTATCATCGACAACATGCGCTACCTCGGAATATTGAAAGCTATGGGAGCATCCAATACTCTTTTGATGCGCATGATACTGCTGCAGACTTTTCTAGTAGGCGTCGTTGGATGTGGGCTAGGAATGGGAATAGCTTCTCTTACAAGCATTCTCTCTAAGAACTCTGAACTCGCATTTTATATGCCCTGGCAAATTCCTGTTGTAACAGCGCTCGCCACTGCTCTCATAACTCTTCTCACAACCGTTATGAGTCTTCGCAAAGTTCTTAATCTTGAGCCAGGAATCGTCTTTAGAGGGTAGATGGAAGCTGCTATTAGTTGCCAAAGCGTAACAAAAAGCTACCGCTCAAAGAGCACCATCACTCCAGCGCTGCGTGGAATAAATCTCTCTATAAATCCGGGCGAACTCTTTATGCTGGTGGGCCCATCTGGTTGCGGTAAAACGACGCTAATATCGGTGATTGCCGGCATCTTAACTCATGACGAGGGAATGTGCCGAATATTCGGGGAAGATATCAAGGGCATGAGCGATCAGCAGCGCACAGCCTTCCGAGGAAAAAACATCGGGTTTGTATTTCAGTCATACAACCTGATTCCGGTGCTTACCACAGCAGAGAACGTCAGCGTCCCTTTACTTCTTAACGGTGCTCCACGAGCTCAGGCGCTGCAACGCGCAGAGCAGGAATTAATAAAAGTAGGATTAAAAGATAAATTAACTGCACTACCCACTGAGCTTTCTGGTGGACAGCAGCAGCGAGTAGCAATTGCTCGCGCGCTGGTACACGACCCACGCATTATTGTTTGCGATGAGCCAACAAGCGCGCTTGATCACACAACTGGGGGGCAGATTATGGAGCTATTCAAACTTGAGGCTATGGCTGGCAACCGCACCCTGGTAATCGTAACACACGACTCTCGCATCTTTCACTATGCCGATCGTATCGGGGTAATGGACGATGGATGCGTGACGCAGGTAGCCAGTTCGCCTGATGAGCTTAATTTCTCGACTAAACATTAGGATATACCCATGCCACGTTTCTACATCCTTCCTATACTTGCCCTAATCGGAGTTGTATTCGTCATACGAACTGTGATCGTTGGCAGCGTGCCGCCCCCAGTTGCCGCACCGGTGGTTGAGCCCGCCAAGGCTCCTTTTGAAAAGTTTGTTGCTGGCTCAGGAGTAATAGAATCAATTTCAGAAAACATCTCGATTGCTTCGCCCTTACCCGGAGTGATCGGCGAAGTCTATGTAAAAGCGGGCGATACTGTTAGCAAAGGACAACCTCTCTTCGCCCTCGACAAGCGCGACATCCTAGCGGAGCTAAATATTCGTAAAGCGCAGGCAGATAAAGCCCAGGCTACCCTTGCAGACGCAGAGGCGCAGCTGTCGCTTTATCGCGGGGTCGATGACAAGAGAGCAATTATGCAGGGCGAACTAATAAAGCGCGAGAATGCGGCGGCAGCAGCACGGGCTGGGCTTGCCGAGGCTAAGGCCCTCGTTGTCGCAACGGAAACTACCCTAATCCGTATGACAATCACCTCTCCTATCGATGGCGAAGTGCTGCAATCCCGTGCACGCGTGGGCGAGTTTGCGCCAGCTCAAGTTATGACATCTGCGCTGATGGTGGTTGGGCAGGTGGATCCGCTCGCAGTGCGAGTTGATATCGATGAAAACGACGCCTGGCGAGTAGAGCAGGGTCGTCCTGCCTCAGCTGTTCTGCGAGGCAACACGTCGATCGGCTTTCATCTTACTTTCGTGCGATTTGAGCCGTATGTCATTCCGAAGCGTTCTCTGACTGGGGAGAGCTCTGAGCGTGTCGACACGCGCGTGCTCCAAGCTATCTACTCTTTTAAACGAGAAAGCCTTCCAATCTATGTAGGTCAGTTAGTGGATGTATTTATTGAGAGCAAGTGACGTATGCCCCCCACATGCAATACCGCCGAACAGATTCGGCTATCTGAAGATGCGCAAGGAATCGCCTTCTGGAAGCGCTGGGGTCCGTATGTCAGCGAACGTTCTTGGGGAACCGTGCGAGAAGATTACAGCGCTAATGGTGACGCATGGAGTCACCTTACTCATGACATGGCTCGCAGCAAGGCTTATCGCTGGAGCGAAGACGGACTAGCGGGATACTGCGACCGATATCAGCTGCTTTCATTTTCACTTGCTTTGTGGAACAAGCGCGACCCTATCTTAAAGGAACGAGCCTTCGGCCTTGTACCTTCCGAGGGTAATCACGGCGAAGACGTAAAAGAGTATTACTTCTATCTTGATAGCACACCGACGCACAGCTACATGAAGTATCTCTACAAATACCCACACTCCGAATTTCCATATACTAAACTGGTCGAAGAGAACCAACAACGCGCCGGCAAGGGGTTTGAATATGAGCTCCTCGACACGGGCATATTCGACGAAAATCGTTACTTTGATGTATTTGTGGAGTATGCGAAGCACTCCCCAGACACTACTCTGATTAAAATTACTGCTTACAACCGTGGCCCAGACACGGCTCCTTTACACATCATCCCGCAACTCACCCTGCGAAACACCTGGGTATGGAACGAAACGCACCGAGCTGCTCCTAACCTATCGCTATTCGAATATGACGGGCAGATGGCAATTCGGATTGACGATACGCAGGCTACACCGATTGAGCAGATCCCAATTCAGTATCAGCTCGGAGAACTTTTTCTCTTTGCACAGCAGGAAGGTCGCGCCCTTTTTACCAACAACGAAAGTAACAACGAGCGGCTTTACGACTCTCGCAACACTACTCCTTTTGTGAAAGACGCATTTCACCGCCACATCATCCACAGAGAGCAGTGTATCAATCCAAAGAACGTCGGAACCAAGGCTGCTATTGATTATCAGGTAGCGATACCCGCAGGTGAAAGCCATACGGTTCAGCTGATTCTTGGGCCAGGCGGGTCGTCCAACCTCTTTGGCCAATTCGATCGGATCTTTTTAACACGACAACGCGAAGCTGATGAGTTCTATCAAAGCATTCATCCGCCAAAAGCCAGTGATGACGAGAAGCTGATTCAGCGACAGGCGTTAGCCGGGCTACTCTGGACAAAGCAATTCTATTGCTTCGATGTTCAAGATTGGCTTAAAGGCGACGACCCATCGAAGCCGCCCCCCGAATCACGGAACCTGGGCAGAAACGTGCACTGGAGACACCTTAACTCTATGCGCATCCTCTCGATGCCAGACAAGTGGGAGTATCCTTGGTTTGCTGCATGGGACTTAGCTTTTCACTGTGTCACCCTTGGGCTAGTTGATCTTGATTTTGCTAAAGAGCAGCTATGGCTCATGCTTTTCGAGCAGTTTCAACATCCAAACGGTCAGATTCCAGCCTATGAATGGGAATTTTCTGACCTTAATCCACCGGTGCATGCCTGGGCTGTATGGCGACTCTTTCATCTTGAGCGGATAAAAACTGGTCGCTCTGACGTGCAATTCCTTGAGAAGTGCTTTCACAAACTACTGATCAACTTTACCTGGTGGGTCAACAAAGTCGACAGTGAGGGCAACAACATCTTTGAAGGGGGATTTCTTGGACTCGATAACATTACCATATTCGACAGAAGCGAGAAGTTGCCAGATGGTTACAAGCTCGAGCAAGCTGATGCAACTGGATGGATGGGCGCGTTCTGCCTCTCAATGATGCGCACAGCGCTGGAGCTATCAAAGACGAATCCATCATACGAGGCGCTCGCCACCAAGTTCTTTCAGCATTACGTCTACGTTGGTGCGGCCATCAAGAATATGGGCGGCAAAAGCATCTCCCTCTGGGATGAGTCGGATGGTTTTTTTCACGATGTCTTGAGATACCCCGATGGCTCACACCATCCGCTCAAGCTA
>JBIKWG010000046.1:0-15142 GCA_044356425.1 Bdellovibrionota bacterium
GTACGATTCATCATATCGGACCGGCGGTGCAGTCGCTGCTCTGCCTGAGAACACTTTTACGACATACTATTTTCTATGAAAAAACTAGCCCTTCTCAGTGTTTCTAATCGAACTGGACTAACCGAATTAGCATCAGCGCTTGTAGCTGCCGGATATACGCTCTTGGCAACCTCGGGAACGGGCAAGATGCTGAGCGAGCACAAGCTGCCCTATCTTTCTGTCGAGGATTACACCGGTCTTGCAGAATTGCTTGATGGACGGGTTAAGACGCTGCACCCGAAGATTCACAGTGGAATCCTCGCTCGGCGGGACGATGAGAAGCACGTAGCGCAGTTGAAGGCGGAAGCGATAGAGCAGATCGATATTGTGGTGGTGAATCTCTATCCATTCCTTTCTTATGTGAACAGCGAGCGTGCCTCAGATCCGTTGCAGATGACAGAGCTGGTAGATGTTGGGGGGCCGACGATGATTCGGGCAGCTGCAAAGAATCACCGATTCGTTCTGCCGCTGATTGATCCGGCAGATTATCCAGAGATAATTGAGCTGCTGCGGTCATCAGACCCGGCCAACGCGTTTTCGCTTATACTACGTCAGCGGTTAGCTGCTAAGGTCTTTTCGACGCTCTCTCACTATGACGGAGTAATCGGCAGGTATTTTTCAAGCGTTGTCACTGAGTCGAATCAAGAGAGCGTTGAAGCGCAGCTAGAGCCGGCTGTCTCTCTTTCGTTGAGTAAAGCGGCCGACCTCCGTTACGGTGAAAATCCTCACCAAAGAGCCGCACTGTACCGAATCGAGTCGGGTAATCTGGCGCTTTATGAGGGGCCGCGTTGGGTGCAGCATGGAGGCAAAGAGCTGTCGTACAACAATATATTAGATCTGGATGCCGCTTTGCGCCTGGTGGCAGACCTGCCGACAGATGAGACTGCGGTAGCTATTCTTAAACACCTCAATCCGTGTGGTATTGCACGCGCTGATACTGTAAGCGCAGCTATTCAGCGTGCAAAGCAGTGTGATCCGCGCAGCCATTTTGGTGGCGTTGTTGTGATAAATCGTGAGGTAGATAAAGAAGCGGCTGATGAGATACGGGGCGATTTTGCTGAGCTGGTAATAGCTCCAGCATTTACTCCTGCTGCACTTGAGGTTCTAAAGACCGCTAAGAATCTGAGGATTATATCATTTAATGCGGCACCTGTTCGGGGTTTTGATCTGCGCACGGTGGCAGGTGGAATTCTGGTGCAGGAGCCCGATGCCAATCGGGCCGAAGTGGCGCATGTTGACCTGGTCTCGGAACGTCTTCCTACAGATGACGAGCTAGATGATCTGAACCTCGCGTGGCGCATCGTCGGGCATGTAAAGTCAAATGCGATTGTGCTTGTGCGCGACGGATTGTTGGTCGGCGTCGGTGCGGGTCAGATGAGCCGCATTGACTCTGTTGAATTAGCGCTTACCAAAGCTACCGCACATGGGCACCTGCTGCATGGGGCAGTGGCAGCCTCCGATGCATTCTTCCCGTTTTCTGATTCAGTTGAAACGCTTGCGCAGCGGGGCATCACCTGTATCGTTGCGCCGGCAGGGGCTAAACGAGATGACGAGACGATTGCAGCTGCACGAGCGGCTGGGATTAGTCTGTTCTTTGCGAAGGATCGACACTTTAGGCACTAGATAGTTCTTTGGTTATTAGGAGACGAGATGAAAGTATTAGTTATCGGTAGCGGCGCGCGTGAACATGCGATCTGTTGGTGCTTGGCACAGTCGGGCGCTGTTGAGCTGCTTCTCTGTGCGCCGGGAAATCCGGGCACCGCCTCTATCGCAAAGAATCTTCCAATCGCCGCTACTGAGGTAGATCGGCTGCTTTCAGCAGCCAAGGAGCTCAACGTTGACTTCACGGTAGTTGGTCCTGAGTCGGCTCTTGCTGCAGGTGTCGTAGATGCCTTTGAGGCGGCTGGATTAGCGATCGCCGGACCCTCTAAAGCAGCCGCACAGCTTGAAAGCTCAAAGGCGTTTGCTAAGGAGGTCATGGTTGCAGCAGGGGTGCCTACGGCAGAGTATCGTACCTTTACAAATCGAGCAGAGTTACAGGGCTACTGCACTGAGAGGGGTGCGCCGCTAGTGCTTAAGTGTGATGGTCTCGCTTCGGGCAAGGGGGTGTTTGTTGTTACCGAGCAATCGCAGTTCGAGGCAGCGATTGAGGGGCTGTGTGGTGGCTTGCAAGCTGAGGTGGTAGTTGCCGAGGAGTTTCTCTCTGGAGTCGAAGTAAGCTGCATATTTGCCGCCAACGGCCACGAGGTTATCCCGTTAGCGCCTGCCCATGATTACAAGCGCCTCGGCGATAACGATCAGGGTCCAAATACTGGAGGAATGGGTTCTATCTGTCCAACGCCGCGGATTACGGCAGACGAGTTGAAGTGGATTGAGCAACACTGCGCTGCTCCAATTTTAGAAGAGATGGCGAAGCGTGGCTCGCCGTTTAAGGGTTTTCTCTATGCGGGTTTAATGGTGCCAACTGACCCGGCAACGCGACCGCATGGTATTAAGGTTTTAGAGTACAATACTCGGCTCGGCGATCCAGAGTGCCAGACAATACTCACACGCCTTGAGAGTGATCCAGTTGAGTTGATGCAATGGATAGCCGGTAGTCGCTTGGAGCGTCCGACTCTGCGGTGGCGTAAAGAGGTAAGCGCTTGTGTTGTAGTTGCCTCGGACGGCTACCCAGAGGCGCCAGCCAAGGGTGACGAGATTTCAGGGGTTGAGCTCGCGGCTCTTGTGCCGAATACACTTATTTTTCAGGCTGCAACCATGCTAGCAGAGCGTGGTAAGCTTGTGAGCAGTGGTGGTCGCACGTTAAGTGTTGTGGGAGTTGGCGGAACTGTTGAAGAGGCTCGTACGGCGGCATACAAAGCCGTTGATCTGATCCAATTGCGCGGCCGCAGGGTGCGGCGTGATGTTGGTGCGGCTTAGAGGTTTCAGCAGGGAAGGTAGGGGGATATTGCTGATGAATACTGGTGTAAGAAAGGTCAGCCTGGGGGCCCTGGTTGGTTTCTCGGTTCTCTCGACGGTATGGGCTGACGAGATACGGGTAGTCGATCGCTCTGGTCTTGTCCGGGCCGTTGGGACAGTTAAGAGAGAGTCTACGATTGTTTTGGAGCTAGATGCGGCAACTGCCCGTGAGACAAAAGAGTGCGTTCTCTCAAACATCGATGGGCTCTCTGCTGAGCGGCGTGCTGCAGTCAGCCCGGATGGGCGCTGCATTTTTCGCGGAGCTATTGCAACCTCATGGCAGGTTGAGGTGCCGCAGCGTGGTAGGTATAAAGTGCGCATAGGTGGCTAGATTATGAGCCACTCGTATCTCTCGTTTTATGAGCCCGAATCTGTTGAGGTGGAGCAGGGGCCATTAGATGCACTGCTCTCTCGCGCAGAAGTTTTGCGTTGTATTGCAGAGGGAAGAGAATTTGATCTGGTTGTGTTTGGCGGTGGGGCTACCGCAGTGCTTGTAGCTCACCAGGCGGCGTTGCATGGTCTGCGGGTAGCCATGTTTTCTGAGCGAGCAATCGGTCTCGATAGCTCGCAAAGCAGTGCGCAGCAGGTGCAGCAGCTGTTTCGTCGCCATCCGTGGCGAATCTGCACAGCCTACGGTCGAATAGCTGCATTTGCACAGACGTTTGATGCAGGTCACCTGTGGAGCTTGCCAGATCAGCCGACTCTTCCGTTTTTTTCAGCCTCCTCAATTGCTGCAGCAACATTTTCAAAGGCGATGCAGTGGTCGGGAGGGCTACGAAAGCTTCCTCACTTTGATTGTGGCCTTTTCGCTCGTGAAGTTGGATTAGCTGCTCGCCAGGAAGGCGCTCTGCTCGTGAGTGGGGTGCAGGAGCTATTTTTAGAGCCTGAACGAGAGAGTGGTGCTTATCGGGTTGGATTTACCGATCGTTTAACGGGCGACAGCTGCGAGGTTCGAGCAGGTGGGATCGTTGTTGATCCTGGGCTATCATCGCTCCCCTGTACCCGACTGGGAACAGCCGTAAAGCGGACCCACTCTGATTACAACAAGAGGCTCGCGGTAACAGAAGAGAGCGGGGTGTTCTTCTGTGCTAGTGGTGCGCCGTGGGATGCTCTGTGGTGTGCACGCGAGGTTGTAAGCCGGGTGTTGTCTGCTGGCGGCATCGTTGCAGAGAAGCGCACTAAAGGGCAGCGCAGCTCGCGACGTCTAGCGGGGACCTACACGGACCAAGCTCTGAAAACGTTTCGGTCTCGTGGCAGAGACGCGCAGCTTTCTCACGCTCTGATGAACGAAGTTGTTAGGCGCTGGCAGGGAAGGGTGCGATATTTTGAATGCTTGCCGAACGGCTATCAGGCAGTGTGTGCAGAAGCCCTGCGCGGAGAGGTTGAACTTGCGATTCGCAGCGATCATGCCGCAACGGTAGGTGAGGTTGTAGAGGGCTCTTTGGGGCTCGATCCGTTGCTGCTATCGCCAGAGTCTCTTGGTGCGATTACAGCAATCTGTAATGAGTTCGGTATTGTGTAGGTATTTTGTTAGTCAGCCAGCCAGCTAGTAAGGCTAGCATGCAGAGGTGTTGGCGCCGGTGCGGTGGGGATTCGGACTATCATAGCGAGAGAGGGTATTTGTGAAAACGCGTTTACTCGCTGGGCGTCAGCACAATTTTTCCGAACTGCTCACCCTTCTCTAGTCGCTTGAGCTGCCGTATTCCATCTGATAGCGGAGCTACGGTGTCGATCGGGATCCGGATCTTTCGTGAAAAGATAAAATTAGTTGCGTCAATAAAATCCTCTCGGCTTCCCATGGTTGAGCCCAGCAGCGATACCTGTTTAGTAAATAGAAGTCGATTGTCGATGTTGATTGCCGGTCCTGAGGTGTTTCCGACAGTGACAACCCTGCCGGCGCGGGCAACGCTGCGTAGGCTCTTAGTGATTGTGGCTGCTCCTACGTTGTCTACCACGACATCCGCTCCACGCCCTTTGGTGATTCGGAGCACCTCCGCTGACCACTCTGGGTGCTCGGTATAGTCGATAACGTAATCAGCACCGAGGGTGAGCGCCTTCTGGGTTTTTGATGGGCCACCCCCGAGCGCTATGACGGTGGCACCAGCAGATTTAGCAAGCAGTATTGTAAGTGAATTGACTCCCCCGCCGGAACCCACCACAAGAACTGTTTCGCCAGCCTGCAAAGCTGCTCGTTTAAAGAGCATGCGCCAGCAGGTGACTCCAGCAAGAAGGGGAGCAGCCGCCTCGTGGTAGCTTAGTTCATCTGGCATTGCCAGAAGGTTAGCCATAGGAACGCTCACAAATTCAGCAAGCCCACCTTTAACCTGCTCTCCCATGATCTGGTAGCCAGGGCTTACGCTATCCTGCCCGGTGTGCGTCCATTGATCCTCTGCTGTTATGATTCCAGGATTAACGATCACTCGCGCGCCAGCAGACCAGCTACCGTCATTCGAATTTAGCGATACGATCTCTCCGGCAACATCTGCTCCGGTGATATGTGGCATAGCAACCCGTAATCCCTTCCAGCCTCTGCGAACCCAGATGTCGAGATGATTAAGTGCAACGGCCCGCACTCGCACGAGCGCTTCTTGAGGCCGTGGTTGCGGAACGGGAAGTTCGCCGTAGCGAAGCACATCGATGTCGCCGTGCGACTCAAAAAATATAGCCTTCATGCCTTTCTTAGGATGACGCACACCCAGCCCCCTTCAGAAAGCTCACCTGAGAGCTCCCAGCCTAGAGCCTCTGTATATCTTTCAACTACAGAATCTCGTACCAGTTCGGATATGCCCGAAAGTATGAGGGTGCATGGAGTCGCAGCAAGCCGGGTGACTTCAGAGGCCAGCTGCACTAACACTTCCCCATAGACGTTGGCTATTATTAGATCAAAGGACCCAGATATCTCTTGTATGGTGGCAGTTGTGTTTTGAATGAGGGCGATGGTGTTGTTGAGCGTGCTGTTTTCCTCTGCATTCTCAATTGCATGCGGATCGATGTCATTTGCCAGTACTTGCGCGCCAAATAGCTTGGCTGCGGCAATTGCAAGGATGCCACTTCCGGTGCCCAGATCGAATACAGAGTGAGGTTTGTAGCCACCCTGAGCAAGTTCACTTAAAACCCCTAGTATCATGTTAGTAGTGGGGTGATGACCGGTGCCGAAGCCTAATCCGGGAATAATCTTAATATGCCGGTCTGGAAGAGGGGTGTTGTCGCTTACTGATTCCACTGGCACAACAGTCAGTAATCCACGGACAAATGGCTGCCACACCTCTGGGCACTGACGGTTCCAGTTCTCTTGCGCTAGCGTCTCTTGTGAGGACTGAGTGAACCCCCACTCTTCAGCGATTAGCCGGAGTGCGTTGATCATCGTGGGTGATGGTTCGCAGAAGCAGGTAATACTGCCGTCAGGCTCAATGGTTGAGCCGAGAGCCCCATGCGCTACCAGCTCGCACGACAGGGTCTCATGTGCATCGTGCAGTCGATCGGTATGAACACCAGTAAAGGTTATTTTTGTCCACGTTGTCATGATGAAACGATATCTCAAGGGGTAGCGTCAGTATACCCTCTTGACAGCATAGCCACGCGTTTGCGCGCCCAGCTACTCGGTCTTCTGGCCACCGCTGAGCTTTCCGATTTCGCTTGTCATTCGGTCGGACATAATCTTTCGCACCCGGTTGCTTGCCCCAACGTATTTCTTCTTCTGCATGAGGGCTTGCGGAATCTGAGCATTTTCAAACGCATCGACCGCGATGCGGTGAAAGATGTCCAATGATTCAGGTTCAAGCGTTCCAATGACGGCCGTGGCCTGTCGAAAAAGCTTAAGGGCTGGCCCGACCTCGTACTTGGCCGATTTAGAAAACGCAAGCATGTCTAATTGAGCCATAAGATCGTTGATGAGAAGCTTGTATGCGGTCTCCTCACGTCCCACCCAGCGCTCTCTTCTTACGCGCGCGGATATAACAGTAATCTCTACTAATATGTCCACCGAGTACGGTTCAAAGAGAACTCCGTCGGCTCCGATCATCATGGCCTGAGCTACGTCTGAGCTTGCTTGATCCTTAGTGGGAAGAACTAGAATAAAGGCCGCGTCTTGACCGTTCTTTGCAGTCTTGGCCTCTTTTATGAACGCCGCTGTTTGTTCGTGCCCAACCTGATGTCCGATAAAGATAATCTGTGTAGGGGTTTCATTTTCATCTTTGAGCCGCTGCATCGCCTCGTAAACTGACCCGAGAGGGATGATTCTTCCAAAGTTTACCACCGACGCACAGACCTGCTTCAGGCGCATGCGAGTCGCCATGTCTGGATTGATAATTATTGCATCGTACTTTTCGAGTGCCCGATATCCCATAAAGTGCTCTTGCTCCCCTTACCTCAGGAAATATCGGTGCGCGATCTGATAAACTTAAGAGGAATACTATTAAAATACCAAATAGTTACTGGCCCCAGAGGGGCGGAACCGGCCGAGATGGTTGGTTTTTTTGCCGCTAAGCGCGCGTTGGCCGAGCGTTGAGTGGTAGTTTGAGGCTCTCTAGGTTGCTGCGCTACCGGGGGTGCTCTTGTGCGTAGCTTAGCACTGATGGCAGAGCCAGCTTATCTGCCGGTCGTTTGGCGGCTAACAAGTTATTTGCTGTTTCAAGCCAAGCGCAGCGCCCATGGCGTGCTTTATGGCAGTGTTTTAAACACATTGCCCGTGGTCACGGAGGTGCCACGGGCGTTCTTTCTAAGCTTATTAGGGCGCTTGTTACGCGAACTTTTTGATAGTTGCAATGAGCTGGTCTTTAGGGACTGCGCCAACAACCCGGTCTACCTCAGCGCCGCTTTTGAAGATTATCAGATTTGGAATGGCTCGTACGTTGTATTGCGCTGGGCTCTTCTGGTTGTCGTCAACATTAACCTTGAAAAACACCACCTTACCATCCAGCTCCTTGGCTACTTCTTCTAGTACCGGCGCGATGCTCTTACATGGGCCACACCATGGCGCCCAAAAATCGACTACAACCGGGACCGAAGAGTTAAGCACCTTCTCAGCGAAGTCTGCATCGTTGATATCAGTTACGTGACCGGCCATAGAAACTCCAAGTTATCTCATTATTTTAGATACTATTACAGATGCACCTACGCAGCGCGCTCGTTGCGGTAAGTCGCAGCGGATTATTCAACAATGAGCGGTAGTAAGTAAATCCCGAAAATGGCCTGTTATGCCGAACAGTGGGGAACTTTAAGTTGTTTGAACCTGGGGTGTTCCGGTCGGCATCATAAGTTTAAGAAGGTTAAAGTCGGGCGAGGTTTGGGGTTGTCGGTTGCTCGTTGTGCCCGTGAATAAGAGTTCTCAAAGGGGAGATTAACGTATGAGCGACACTATTATCAGTAAGACAGAGCAAAGAGTAGGTGGTAACGGGGGACAGCCCCTCTTGCTTGTTGATTCATATGCTCGAGGGCTATCTATAGGCCGAACCCAGCAGGAGATGCAGCCCGTACTTCTCCAGCTTGAAGGAGACAAGGGCTCTCCCGTCCCACTTCGAAGCAGGTACGTTCTAGGTTCAGGAGAGCCGCTGCGGGATCTGGAGCGCCACCTAGAGCGCCTTTCAGCACTGGGGGAGTTGCGGCGTGCAACAGTTGTCTTCGGTGTCAGCACCGATCCATTTCATCCTTTCGATGAGAAATTTGCAACGAGCATGCGTTTTCTTGAGCTGTTTGAGCGCTATGTGCCAGGCCGTCTAGTAATTCAAACACGCTCACCGTTGGTGGTTATTGGACTGCCAGTGCTCAAGAAAATGCGGGCTCAGACCTTCGTTAGTATTGGACTAGAGACACCACGAGAGGAAGTGCGGGCTCGGTACACTCCGGACCTGCCAACTATCGATGAGCGCTGGAAGACTGTGAGGGCATTGCGCCGGTTCGGCCTCAAGGTAGGGGTGCAAGTTGCGCCGCTTCTGCCCTACGGTGATTGGCGCAAGGATGCAGCAGAGTTTGCTGAGAAGCTTGCCGACGCAGCGGACTACATAGTTGTGGGCTCACTGGCAGAGAGTTACGGGTCAGCGCGACCAACAACACCACTTGCGCGAAAGCTAGCGTTGGACCGACAGTTTTTCTGGCTTAGGCAAGATACACACCGGCCCCTCACAGAGGCACTTCTGAGCATGGCAAGCGAAAAGATGTACCATCCTGCGCAGCACCTAGTTGCAGATAAGCAGCTGAGGCTATTTGCTCGTTAGTCACCATGGTTGTGTGGGTCCTGGCTGGAGAACCTGTTTTTAGCGACTTGCCAAGCGTGGGTACAAAGTGAAACGATTGATCGCGCGTTGGTTAAGTTACAAAAAGAGCCATACGACAGTGCTCCAGGGAGGTTATCATGCGGGTTGCAATCGTTGGTGGTGTACGGACGCCCTTTGTTAAGGCGGCTGGAGTGTTCTCGCGGCACTCTGCGCTGGAGCTCGGGCGGCACGTTGTTGTGGGCTGCGTAGAGAAGCTGGGGTTAGATGCGGCCACCATCGATGACCTCTATTTTGGGGCCGTGTTAGTCGATCCTCGCTTTCCAAATCTAGCGCGCGAGCTGATCTTGCGGTCTGGGTTGCCGAAATCAATAAACGGACACTTTGTGTCCAACAACTGCATCACCGGTCTGGTAGCCGCGAGCATGGCACACAATGGTATTGCGCGCGGCCAGATTCGCAGCGCTCTGATTGGCGGAGCCGAGTCTATGTCGCAGCCGACCTTAACGTTTCCGCGTGCTGCAGAGAGTTTTTTTATAGACCTAAGCAGGTGTCGGAGCCTCAAAGATAGGCTATCAACGTTGAAGCGATTCCGCCCCGGATTTCTTGCCCCTCAAGCACCAAGCCCGAAAGAACCCTCAACCGGGCTAACGATGGGTCAGCACTGTGAGCTTATGGCGCAGGAGTTTGGTGTATCAAGGTTGGAGCAGGACCGGGTTGCGTTGCGAAGCCACCGACTCGCGGCAGAAGCTCAGTCCAGAGGCAGCTTACGTGAGCAGATCATCGAATGTGCAGGGGTCAAGGCGGATAACCTGATTCGCGGCGATTCTTCTGCTGAGAAGCTTGCGTCTTTGCCGGCTGTGTTTGATCGCTCGTCGAAGGGCAGTATTACTGCTGGTAATTCAAGCGCTCTCACTGACGGAGCCTCTGCAGTATGCCTTATGTCTGAGGAGCAGGCGCGCCACGAGGGGCGGGCAGTGCTTGGTTATCTAGAGGGCGTAGGTTTTGCCTCGGTTCCTCCGGGGGATGGATTGTTGATGGCGCCGGCATTGGCTGTGCCGCGACTACTCCGTACGCTTAATCTTAGACCGAGCGATATTGACCTATATGAGATTCATGAGGCTTTTGCGGCGCAGGTTTTATGTACCCTGCGGGCCTGGGAAAACGGGTGGAGCCGCTATTCACAGGAGGCGCGTTTAGGGGCAATTCCTGAGGATAAGATCAATGTTTTTGGGGGCTCCATTGCGCTCGGTCATCCGTTTGCTGCCACCGGTGGACGGTTGCTTCTGAATGCTTGTCAGGCGCTGCGGGAGCTTGGAAAGAGACGGTGTGTGCTCAGTGTCTGCGCTGCTGGTGGGGGTGGCGCGGCAGCGGTTGTCTCGGTTGACTAGCTTGCGGGTTGGTTAGCTAATAGAAAGTAGGGCTTTTAGCCCTTAAAACATGCTCTTAGTAACGGTCCGCAGAAGGGCGGCGGCTTTCCGGGCTGCGTTCGTTGAAACTATCAGAGGGATAATCGTAGCGGTCGCTGCGGGAATCGCGGTAACGGAAGTCGTCGCCCGCGCTGCGCCCTCGGCGCAGATCGTCTAACTCTCGTTGCTGACGACGAATCTCTTCTTCTTGTCGTCGCAGCCGCTCGTCTTGATCCGAGAGTCGCGAGTTCTGCCGGTCGCCTTGGCGTCCAATCAGAGCGCCTCCGAGGGCCCCAGCCGCAGCTCCAATCGCGACGCCGCTTCCAGTGTTCCCGACCTGATCGCCGATAATTGCACCGATTCCGGCACCTAGGGCCGTACCAGTCAATGCACCTGTTTCAGTGCTTGATAGCTCTGGAGCGCTGGAGCAGGCTGATAGCATCGAGCCTAGTGCCACAAGAGCAGAGATAGTGCTCTTTTTTAAACGAGGGCTTGATTGTAATTTCATACCGTTGCTCGTAGACCCGATTATTACCTAACGTCCCATAGCCGCCTGGTGCGTCGACCTGACTGTATTGTAGCGCCATCGGGGTTTACAGCGCTATAGCAGCTTATTGAGCTGTTGACTTGACAGTTAGGACGACAAGAAAGAGCAGGTATTCAATCTAAGCCCCTGAGGCTACGAGAAATCGCTATGCAGACCGGCTACGCTGCAAAATCCCTATTTTTGATGAGTGCCGCCCTAAAATCCGCTTAAGTTTTAGCCCTAAATAGCCGTAACCATAAGCAGCGGGTTAATCTCGCTAGTGTGGGTCCACCCGCACAGTCGTAGCAGCTGTCGCAGTTCTAGCGGTTTCTTGCAGTTGCAGTATCAACATTAGTCGCGGTCTTGCAGTAACACATACAGTGGCGTTTTGATCCTTTAGCCGACTCTGACAAAGGCCGGTGACCAGGAAACAGAGCGTCCAGAAAATCGGTGCTGCGTTCACCTCCTGCTTTTGGGGGTGGAGCCTTGTCAATGGAATGGCGGGGAGCATCGGTTTTTCAAGGAGGAATAGCTTGTGCCAATAACCATCAATTCAAACTTAGCGTCTCTTAAGGGTCAGCGCATACTGGCTCAGTCATCTGAGGCGTTAGGTCGTACCTTTGAAAAATTGAGCTCTGGTCAGCGTATCAATCGTGCTAGTGACGATGCCGCCGGTCTTGCAATCGCAGACTCGTTAAAAGCTACACAGCGTGTGGCTAACGTAGCCGTGCGAAATGCAAATGACGGCATCTCGACGATCGCGATTGCTGACGGGGCCCTCGGTCAGATCGGCAATGTGCTTACGCGCCTTGCTGAGCTGGCAGAGCAATCAGCAAACGGAACGTACTCTACTAGCCAGCGCTCAGCGCTTCAGAATGAGTTCGTTGCGCTAGCATCTGAAATTGAGCGTATCGCTGTAACGACAACGTTTAACGGTGTGGCGCTCCTTTCAGGCAATTCGTCTGTTGTTCTGCAGGTAGGTTTTGACTCGCAGTCAACGGCCCAAATCGCGCTAACTGGCGTAACCGGGACCCTCGCGGGGCTTGGTTTGGCAGGCACTAACAGTTCGGCTCTGAGCTTCTCGATTAATGCAGCAAGCAGCGATCTTGCGCAATCGGCTGCTCGACTGGCTGTTGATGGCATCAATGGCGCGATCGGTTCCCTCGCTGTACAGCGAGGAAACCTCGGAGCTGTTGAGTCGCGCCTCTCTGTAGCGATAAACAACCTCTCTGTAGCACGTGAAAACTTTGCTTCAGCAGAGAGTCGTATTCGTGATGTCGATGTAGCGACAGAGTCTGCAGAGTTGACTCGACTCAACATCCTGCAGCAGGCTGGTGCGTCGGTTCTCGCTCAGGCGAACCAACAGCCACAGCTGGCATTGTCGCTTCTCAGGTAGTTGGAGGTACCGGCATAGCGTAGTCACGCTATGCCGGCGCATCCGTAGTGCTATACATGGTTTTATGCAGAAATGGGCCGGTAGCCCCCTGCATAACTCCATGCGGAGCATGAACGATAAAGGGATTGTACGATATCTTGGGATGCCACTCAGAACCTAGCCGGGCCGGGAGCTGCTTGCAGACAAAGCGCTCTTCGGCGGTTGCCGGGTCGGTACGTGTAGGTAGTGGTGTAGTTCCTCGATGTTGATAAGTCCTTTGTCGTGGGAGCGGCGTCGACCGCCGCTCCCTTTTTTATCACTTTGGGCAAACGAGGTGTGGGCGGTGGAGCGTTCTGTATGCTCCTAACACTTGGGTGCCTTATGCGCGATTGTGCGCAGTTTAGTTCTGGCAGTGTCGCAGCCAAAGCTGCGTAGTTAATTTCGTCCAAGAGCTTAAAAAAGTTTCGCGGACAGCTGATATTTCGCTCAAGAAAAGTAACCAGTCTGCCGTTTGTTCTGTTGTTGAGAGGATAGAAGCTCAAAAAGCGCAAAGTTCTCTCTGTGCCGAGCAGTAGTCTCGGGTCCGGTCGTAGCAGCTGTCGCAGTTCTTGCGGTCTCTTGCAGTTGCAGTATCAACATCATTCGCGTTCGAGCAGTACCATAACAGTGTCGTTATTGCCGTTTCAGCTTACTTCGACAAAGGCAGGCTGAGTTGTGCAGGGCGTCACGCAAATCGGTGTCTGATCCAGCATAAATAGCTGGGCCTGGTCAAAGGATTGACGGGGGACATCGATCTTTCAAGGAGGAAATACCTGTGCCGATAACCATTAACTCAAACTTAGCATCTCTTAAGGGTCAACGACTTCTGGCTAACTCGTCAGAGGGATTAGCCCGAACATTTGAAAAATTAAGCTCTGGTCAAAGAATTAATCGTGCAAGCGATGACGCAGCGGGACTAGCAATCGCAGACTCGTTGAAGGCTACGCAACGTGTAGCGGTCGTCGGTGTGCGAAATGCAAACGACGGTATCTCAACGATAGCAATTGCTGACGGCGCGCTTGGGCAGATCGGAAACGTGCTTACACGTCTTGCCGAACTTGCTGAGCAATCCGCCAACGGAACGTACTCTACTTCTCAGCGCTCTGCGTTGCAGAATGAGTTCGTATCGCTTGCGTCCGAAATTGAGCGTATCGCAGTAACTACAACGTTCAACGGGGTAGCACTCCTGTCGGGGCAGTCACAGATTACGCTGCAGGTTGGTTTTGACTCTCAGTCAACTGCCCAGATCGCTATAACTGGGGTGACTGGAACTCTCTCAGGCCTCGGCTTGGCAGGAATTAATACGTCAGCACTGAGCTACTCGATCAACGCAGGCAGCAGCGATCTGGCTCAGTCCGCAGCTCGTTTCGCGCTCGATGGCATCAACGGTGCTATCGGTTCGCTCGCAGTACAGCGTGGAAATCTGGGTGCGGTTGAATCGCGACTCTCTGTTGCGATCAACAACCTCTCCGTAGCGCGCGAAAACTTCGCTGCTGCAGAGAGCCGCATCCGTGACGTCGATGTAGCGACAGAGTCTG
The DNA here is from genome assembly GCA_044356425.1 of Bdellovibrionota bacterium. Taxonomy (GTDB): domain Bacteria; phylum Bdellovibrionota_C; class UBA2361; order UBA2361; family OMII01; genus OMII01. The sequence continues at coordinate 14,094 of JBIKWG010000046.1, forward strand.
CAGAGTTGACTCGACTCAACATCTTGCAGCAGGCTGGTGCGTCGGTTCTCGCTCAGGCGAACCAACAGCCACAGCTGGCGCTATCGCTCCTCAGGTAGTATCGCTAGGGAAGCGTTAGTCAAATTCACTTTCGTAGCAGGAAGGGTTTTTGTAGCGCTTGCTGAGGGTTTCAAAGAGGCCCAACAAAAGGGGGTGGTCCGCTACAACGGACTGCCCCTTTTGTTGTGGAGGTCGCCAGTAGTCCTCCTGTCAAGAAGCGCAGCAGTACACGCTGCTCAAGCATAAACAGCACAGGGCCCATAAACCTAGTGTGCACATGGCAGACGAATTTGCGGCGCTTTCTGCTTTTTGTGAGCGAGAGGCGCATGGCCCGCTCTATACGAACCACCAGGCTTGATTGGTGCGAGCTTCTAACGCACCCGATGGGAGTATAGGCTCGCTGCAGTCAAGGATCTAAAAGCAAAAGAGCCAACGGTAGTCAGCATATTTTTCACTCAAGAGATTTGGGGAAGAAGCCGTAGTACCCTTTGAGCAGTTGATGTAACGTAGTTGTGGTGTTGGAGTTGTAAGTTGTTGCTCTCAGAGTGTTCAACGAAGTTCTCCCCCTCTACTGCAAACTCTTCTACACGGATGTTCTGAAGAGCTGCGGTAATACGGTGCTGGGCTACAGCGGTAGCCTCTTCTGCCTCGATTAACGCCATTTGAAGTTCATGGAGGAATGAGGCATGGCTATTACTATTGGAAGTAACGTATCGTCCCTACAAGCACAGCGTCGTCTTTCGGTGACCACCGAGTCATTGAACGGCACCTTTCTTAAGTTAAGTTCCGGTCAGCGCATCAATAAAGCAAGCGATGACGCAGCGGGTCTAGCGATAGCAGACTCGTTACGCGCAAATATCCGCGTCAGCCAGGTTGCAGTGCGAAATGCAAATGACGGAATCTCGTCGATTGCCATAGCGGATGCATCGTTAAACGATATCGGAAACGTGCTAACCCGTATGGCAGAGCTCGCAGAGCAAAGCTCAAGCGGCACGTTCTCTATTACACAG
>JBIKWG010000253.1:0-4297 GCA_044356425.1 Bdellovibrionota bacterium
AGCCACTCAGCACCTGCAGTTAGCGACTCGCCTCTATGCGCGGCTTCTGCAAGGCGGTAGTAAACGCGCTTTAATATAGCCCGATTGGAGTTGTAGCTGTTGAGAAGCCGCGTAGAGCGGGTAACTTTGAAGATTCCTTTGTGCTGATCTGCAATAGAAAGCGCTAGGTCTCCCAGGACCTCACGCGACAGCACTTGAGGTCGCCACGGGCCATCAGGATCGCGCTCTGGGGGAGATGCCAGAAGTTTCTGCCGGAGCGTGCTGAGTGACGATGAGAGGGGAGCAAATAACGAATGCAAACGGATAGACACTCTAGACACCTTTCAAAAAGTGCTCAACTGTAGTCAGTAGCAAAGCCATCCATTTATTTACGGAGTTTTGCTAGTGGTCATAAGCATCTCTGACAGTCTGGGATTACACCCAACCCTTCAGCAGATCTACCGCGGGAGTATACACATATTTGGTTGTTTTTATAAACCTGAATGGCGGTCTTTCAGGGCCTTTCCATGCCGTGCTGATTCCGGGTGGGCGGAGTAACCAGCAAGCGTTCAAGGTTACTAGTCCGCAAGGTGCCGAATTCAGCTTTGGGTAACTCAACCAAGGCTACGGTTTGCTGCCACTTTATCGGGCGCTGCATCGCCCAAACAAGGTATCGGTTGACGAGAAGCTGTCGTAAGACATCCTGTAGCTCTGGAGTTAACGGATTAATCTCCAGCAAAGCAATTGCTGCAGCGTACCGAATTGATGGATTGCGCTTTTCTCTGAGGTGCCACAGCTTTGAAATAATCGGTATAGCCTGAGCCCCCAGGGAGGCACCAATATAACATGCCCCAGCTATACGTTCAGGATCATCCGAGTCCAGTGCAGGCAGTACCTCATCGAGCACAAGCGCAGGGTCTAGATACTGACTGACATCCAAGAAATGCTGCACTGGTTGCTCTCGCCCCGCAGCAGAGATCGCTTCACGAATCATATGCTTCCAGGTGTATCGCTCTTGGGCATGTTTGGCGATTAGTATAGCTGCAGGAAAAAACAAGTCCGGTTCATTGCTTGCGGCTAATGGTCCGTCCAGCACAGCGATAAGAACACTTTCAGGAATGGTAGGTTGCTGCGAAAGCTTGTGCAGAGTGTCTATCTTCACTTCAGTAGACTCATGCAGAATCGTTTGCTCTAGGATCGCAGAGCACTCGCTGTGAGTTAACGCAAAATCAACTAGAGTGGTGGTTACGGCCGGATTAAATGTGGACTTTCCGACTATGGTGCTTATGCTCGCGCAACTGCTAGCAATGATTTCAGGTCTGGCGCGGATAAGTGCGCTGGCTACGGCTGGTGAAAGGGCCGGGAGGCATTCAGTAACCTTGCGACGAAGCGATTCAAGAGGCTGGCCCCCCAACAGCAGCGGGTCTGTCAACGGCATGAGAATGTCAGCTGCTTGCGTAATCAATGAGCACTCAGCCACGCTCATCAGAGTTGCTAGCTCTTGTGTCTCTGTTTTGGTCGCCACGTGTAATTTGATAAGGGCGCTGACCCCCTGAATTTTGCGGATGCTGCTGGTCTTTACGATACTCTTTCTTATCTGAGACGCGGCGGTCGGGCCGGACTTGCTTAATGCAGCAATAACCAAATCAGGGTGTGTTCCCGTTTTGGCTGCTTCAAGCAGGGCCGCGACTGTCTTGCTGCTCAGAGAGCTGCGGTCTGTAAGCGCCAGCAGTGCCCGACCCACCACATCTGCTGAGCTGTTGATAAGCAGTCGTGCGACCTCAGGCTCGACGCTTGAGTTGCTTTTAATCAGCGGGCGCGCGTCTTCAAAAGCGTTGCCAGACCTGATTGAAGCGAGCAGGAGTTGCGTAAAGCGGGCTGATTCTTTACCGAGGCCTAAAGTAGCAAGAGTTTTGAAGGCTGCTCGTTGCACGAGTACCAATTCAGTAGAAGGCTGGGTGGTCTGAGCGGCAGTTGAAAGAATTGAAAAGAGCTGGTTTGTCGTATCGGCTCGCTTCTCGGGAAATAACGCCAGCTGAGAAATTGCAAGCGGAGCAATAGTTGAGTCTAGATCAGCGGCAAGTGCACGTATACGACTCAGCGCTATGGTGCGATTTTCTCCGGCGAGGGTGTCGACCGAGAAAGGAAGAAGCGCTAATGACTCGCTGATGACCGGCTCATCAGCTGAAAGCACCTCGAGTCCAGTTTGGGCGGCTAAACGTGGAGAGCTCTTAAGGAGACACTTTTTCTCCTCGAAAGACAATCTCTGCTCAGCTGCAAGAGAAAGCTCTTTTGCCAAGGCTTCAGCTTGTGTCGGTTCTAACGTTAGGCCACCGAGCTGAACACAGGTCTTGGCAAGCAGAGGCAGTAGCGCTCTCTTCTCGTTTGTTGAAAGAGTCGTGCCCAGTAAGTCGGGCAGGAAAGCTTGCAAAGCGTCTCGGGTTGGAAGCCCAATCCGACGAGCGACTACTTCGATGCGGTCCGCAGCGATAGCGCCTTTTACATCAAGGAAAGCCCTGAGTGAGCGCGTTGCGTCTGGATCAAGCTGTCGCAGGAGTGCTTGCCCTTTAGGAGCGTCGCTTTCTGAAAGTGAAGCCAAAAACAAAACCAATCGAGGGATAGCTACGATGGGATATTCGCCTAGTAAGTTCTGTGCTAGGAGCGGCCGTGACCCTATTGTATGAGGCAGAACGGCATCGATATCAGACTCTGGCGGGAGCATACCCGATTTGTGCGCAACTTCAGCGATGCTTGCAGCTGTCTCTTCAAGAGCTACTGCAATCTCATCACTAAGGGGCTGCTCACTGTATATTGTGATGAGTCGAGGAAGAGCGCTTAGGGCGGAGGCCCCTGCAGATAGAAAGAGTTCAAGAGCGCACCGTTTGGCTCGTAATTCGCGTTTGGCATCAGCGCTCTGCCACAATTGCCCAGGGATAACATCTCGACCCTGCCGCATGCCAGATGGACCAGCCCCACTTTGTGGTCCAGGTAACAAAGCAAAAGCTTCGGGTGAGGTTGGCGCCTGGGTGTTGAGCGCCAGCACTCGCGAAAGAAAATCAAATGTCTTTAGCTTGACGTCTATTGGTAGAGAAAGAAACTCTCGCCGAGCTTGATCGCAGTCGTCAAAAAGGAGCTTCTTAACGGAATCTTCCGCGTGCAGCTTCGGCGATATTGAGACGCCGATCAAAAACAGCAATATAAGCAGAATTATTCGTAGTGCCATGTGCCGTCACCAATAAGCTGTATCGAGTGTTCATGGTACTTGGAAAGCTCTGCGTGACTGCCGGTGCTCACGTACTGCTCGACGACGTTGGGTAGTGTCGTATAAATCATCTGCTCGATGCCGCTGTCCATTGCAGTTGTGGCCTCGTCAAGGAATACAATCTTGGGCCTCATCAGCAGCAGCCGGGCAAAAGCTAGTCGTTGCTGTTCGCCAGTGCCGAGGATGTTTGGCCAATCGAGGATTGCATCTAGCCCTCCAACACGCTCAAGCATATCAGTCAGCCGCACGGTTTGAAGCACCGAGACTAGCTCACGATCAAGGATAGAGCCACGTCGCACACCATACACCAACTGAGCGCGCAGCGAGCCAAGCACCATGTATGGACGCTGCGGTAAAAAAAGAGCATGTTTGAGTTCCGGTCTAACAACACTGCCAGAGCCAGCGTCCCATAATCCTGCTATCACCCTTAGGATAGAGCTTTTGCCACTGCCGCTCGGTCCCGAAAGAAGCAGCGAACGGCCCTGCATTGTAAAGCTCAGGTTTTTGACCAGGACTTGCTCGCGTCGTGGGGTCCAAATAGTGACACCGCGAAATTCCAATGGCGCTCCCGTGGTCACAGCAATTCGTTGACCCTTGACTGGCAGAGCGGTGCTCTCTTCAATCGCATCCCAGAACGAGCCCAGCCGGTTAATCTCTGCAGCAAAGAGGCTTAGATTACCGAAGTGGTTGACGACAATAGAGAGAGCATTCAAAACAAAAGTAAAAGCCGCGCCTGCTTGAATAACTGCACCAAATTCAATCTCTCCCTTAAAAAACAGTGGAGCAACTATTACAGTCGGTAAAATTGCGAGCACATAATTGTAGCCTGTTGTGAAAAAGCTGAGGTTGCGATTCCAGTTCATCACCTGAAGGGCATTGTTGAGCGCAGCTTTGAGGCGCTGGCGTGTGCGCGTATACTCGCGAACTTCGCGGCCGTAAAATGCGATTGATTCTGCGCTGTCTCGCACGGTAACCAGCTTGTAGCGGTAGTCCGCTTCTTTTTTAAGTTGAGCGAAATTTAAGCCGATGAGGGGCCGGCCGAGTAGGTAGGTGAGT
>JBIKWG010000254.1:0-4295 GCA_044356425.1 Bdellovibrionota bacterium
TGGGCACCAGCAGGGGCATTCTAAAGATCGGATGGTGGTCTAACTGCCGTGGAAAATTACTGAGGCAGGTAACAGTAAATAGTAGTGTCACTGCCAGCGTAATTTGTGTTGTTCGACGGGAGGGGATAACCGCAAGAGCCCGCTCTACTAATCCTCCTGTAGCCAAGACGATCAGAATGAATGGAAAGGCTAGGTAGCGAAAATGTCGCGGATCGCCACCAATCTTAATAACGTACAGAACTACCGGTAAAGCGAAAATCAGCAGAGCTAGCCGCTCTTGGGTGCGAAGATTCGGTGTGCGAGCCCGCTTGAGGGCAATAAATAGAAGCAGCATCACTCCAAGAATCGGCAGTGTGTGGTAGGGGCTTAGGGTATCCCATAGGTAGAGCAGACCCTGTTTTATCCAGGTCATGTCTTTTAAGTAGAAGGTGTTGGGAAGTAGGTCTGCGTAGTACCAGATACGAAACAGGGTGTATCCACCAACTGACGCTAGAAAGGTGCCTGCTGCAACAAGTGCGACAATCCGTTTGCACCACCACGCGTAGCCCATAAAAAGCACAAACGGAATCATAAGCTCTTGGCGAATCAGCGGAGAGAGGCCAACTACTATTTGCAGAAGCGGTTGAGTCGGCCACAGAACAGCGGCTGCAAATACGGCCGCCGTAACAGCAACAAGTGGTGCTTCAAGGCCAGAAGTGAAATAACAGGCGACCGCATAGGTGCAGCTAAGGTAGATTAGCGGGATATTGAGTGGTGCGGCAGTGGATTCGGCTTCACTGAGAAATCCTCGATGAACAACGCAGCACAACCACCAGAACAGCCCAAAGCACACCAGCCCCACGGCCCAGACAGCGATCCAAAAATGCATGTGGAGGCCACGCAGGGTGATTAGTAATGCTGCCCATGCCGGAGATGAAAAGCCCTCAACGTACTCTCCTGGGTTCCACACCAACCCTTTTCCATGAATAACAAAGTTGTCTACATACCGGAAGTAAACATACGAATCATCCATCAGCCAGGCATAGCAGTATACCAGCACGAGACCGATAATCAGGCACAACAGCTCGATACGAGAAGGGGTAAACTTCCACGGTGGCGATGTGGGAGAGGGTGAAACGGCTTGAGGTTCGTGCATAGTGACTCCTGAAGACATGCGCGGGATTATAGCCGGCTTGCTGTTCGGTGTCACCCGGGGCTGGTCTGTCCGTTTGGGGGAGCTCTTGCTTTGAGCTGGTGCAGGGGGGTGGGGGCGGGCGTAGCCGTAGCATCGACAGAGCTTTCCGCCGCTTGTCTTACACTGTTAGCTGTTCAAGAGACTACATCTCGTTACAAAAATATCTTTTGCTATCTTGGGGGGAAGCGAGAACTTGGTATACAGGGGGTATGAAAACACTCAATGACCTAACTAGTGCTATCGTCTCGTTTCGTGATGTACGCGATTGGAAGCAGTTTCATTCCTTAAAAGAGATGGTGCTCTCGCTCATGCTCGAAAGCGCCGAAGTAGCTGAGCTGCTTCAATGGAAGCGTGACGACGAACTCGTGCCGTTGCCGCCAGAGCTAAAACAGGATCTTTCTCGCGAGCTAGCCGATGTTTTGCATTGGGTGCTGTTGATTGCCCACGATCATGAGATTGATCTCGAAGTAGCGTGTGATTTGAAGGTGAAAGAGAACGAGGCGAAGTATCCGATAGAGCTGGCCCGTGGAAACCGCACCAAGTACAACAAGCTCAAATCGTAGCGCTAGCGGGCTGATGTCACTACAGTGACATCTTTCTAAAGATACATTCCGGGATGTGAATAATTATCGCCATGATAAAGCGCCAGAAAAATGGGGTGTATACCACTGCTTCCCCACGCGCTGATGCGCGCACGATTCGCCGAGCAACTGTGTCAGGTGCAGCAAAAAGGAACGACTTTTTCATCGGTTGAGTCATTGGAGTATCCACAAACCCTGGCTTAATGGTGGTAACGGATACACCAGCCTTTGCAAGCCTGTTTCGTAACCCTTGTAGGTAGGCTGAGAGACCAGCTTTGGCTGATCCGTAGGTGTAGTTGCTGCCACGGCCGCGATCGCCTGCCACTGATGAGATGACAGTTATGTTTCCGGTTCGTCTGGTCTCAAAGTAGTTAGCGAGTGGGATTAGCAATGCAACTGCGCTGCTGAAGTTTACCGTTAGTGAGCGTTCAGCTGCTTGCCATTCGCGAGCGCACACGGGCTCAGGAACCAGCTCTCCGTGAGCAATCAGGCTTGAGTCTACAGAGCCAAGAGCTGCAATCGCCGCTGCTATGACCCCCTCATGAGATGTTGGATTGAGCGCATCAAATGTCAGGGTGGTAACAAACTCAGCGCCGAGCCCCTTAATCTCGTTAGCGAGCGATTTAAGAGCTTCTTCGTTTCGCGCAATTAGACAGAGCCTGTGGTGCTGTCTTGCGTATATGCGTGCAACGCTTTGAGCGATTGCTGAGGTTGCGCCGATAATCAGAATGTTAGCCATAAGTAATTCAACCGCGTAAGCGTCTCCAGAAGCTTGATGAGAAGCGTGGATCTATGTGTTGTTGAAACTCAGCAAGACGAGGAAAGGACGATTCAAAGATATCGCGGGGCATGCGGGCATCTTTTGCAGGATTAATCGCTCCGCCGACTGAGCGCACGATTGCATCGAGCGATTCCATCAGGCGCAGTGTGCGCTCGCCATCATTAGGGAAATCTAGCACCAGGGTCGTGCCCTCTCTTGGAAAGGAAAGCATTCCAGGCGAGCGAATTGGGCCGAAGCTCTTTAGTACAGCAAGAAACGACGCGCGCTTTGAACGGGCCACGTGCTCAAAGACTTCTTTAATGGCTCGACCACCATCATTGTTTGGGACTACCAGTTGATACTGAAACAATCCTCGTGTGCCGTACATTCGATTCCAATGTAGGATTCGATCAAGTGGGTAAAAATAGGGCTCATAGTGCCGAATCTTATCTTTTACTTTTGATAGCTGTTGATTGTAGTAGAGGAAATTAAAGGCGCGAATCGCCATTGAATTGAGAAACCACGAGGGGGCTTCGCAGGGGAACGGCAGCGAGTAGGAGGCTACTGATGGTCGGCTGGTTGCGTCGGTGAAGTTACCCGCCATGTAAATGCCCCGACCGAGGTGTTGACCCTCTGAGGTGCAATCGACCCACGCAACAGTGTATTCAAAGGCTCGCTCTTGATCCGCGGAAACCTCATAAAACTCTTTGAGGTTGCGAAAGCGGGTGTATCGGGTAGCTAAAAACGGAGAAGGTATCTTGGTCATCTGGATCTCTACCCAGATGAGAAGGCCGGTGAGGCCAAGCCCTCCGATAGTGGCACAGAAAAGCTCGGAGTTTTCGGTCGGTGAACACTCAAGTACCTCGCCTGAAGAGCGCATTACAGCAAAGCGCCTTAGGTGGCAGCCAAAGGTGCCTGCTCTGTGGTGATTCTTACCGTGAATGTCGTTTGCAACAGCTCCACCTAAGGTCACAAATTTAGTGCCAGGGGTAACAGGAAGAAACCAGCCCTTTGGGGCGCAGTGCTCAAGGATGTTAGCGAGGCTAAAACCAGCCTCGGCTCGAAGCACCCCTGTGCCTTCGTCAAATGAGAGCAGGTGTGCCATCTTGCTGGTTTCAAGCAGCATATGCTGGTTGTTGAGACAGCTGTCGCCGTAGCTCCGTCCAAGGCCACGTGGTAGTAAAAATTCGTTGCCACGAGCAAGGTTACCTAAGAACTCAGGGCTCTCGGGTGCAAGGACAGCAGAGGGTTGTGAGGTGGGGTATCTGCCCCATGAAGGATAGCGATTCACGCAGAACACTCTAAGGATATGGATACGTACTAGGCTAACGAGCAATACTATCTCGGAAAGCTCGGCGTCTTGCAAGCAATCACCCGCAGCGGTCTTACGGGGCGGATATTAAGGAAAGGGGCACTGGCGGGTATCAAGCAGTTGTCTGAAGTTGCTTTCTTTCGGTGACGTCTCGGTAAGGGCTTGATATAGAGAGAGCTATGGATTGTCGCGCATCTTCCGATTCTGGTGAAAAAACTCTCGATAACGTTCCTGCTGTCTGTGTGGATGTGGATGGAACAATCCTCGCTACGGATTTGCTGTATGAGTCGTTTATCTATGCGGTTAAGAAAGACCTTGCTGTTCTTTTCCTTGCGCCGCTGTGGTGCTTACGTGGCCGCGCTTTTTTAAAGCGCAAGCTCGCTGAGCGGGCCGCAGACCTGGATGTCTCTACGTTGCCGCTGCGCAGCGAGGTTCTCGCGTATGTAGAGATGGCAGCGCGCGATGGGC
>JBIKWG010000255.1:0-4286 GCA_044356425.1 Bdellovibrionota bacterium
ATGCGAAAGATATTTAGCGTAATTGAAAAGATCGCCAAAACCCGCTCCACTGTTCTGGTGCTTGGTGAAAGTGGAACAGGGAAAGAGCTTATTGCGCGCGCGTTGCACTCATTAAGTGGGCGCCCTGGAAAGCTTGTTCCGGTTAACTGTGGAGCTATTCCAGAGGATATCCTCGAGAGTGAGTTGTTTGGCCACGAGAAGGGCTCGTTTACTGGGGCTATCAGTTCGCGAGTCGGCCGATTTCAGCTAGCAGATAACGGCACAATCTTCCTCGATGAGATCGGAGAGATGAGTCCTAAGCTGCAAGTAAAGCTGCTGCGGGTATTGCAGGAGAAAAAAGTAGATCCGGTCGGCTCTACTCGTTCGGTTGATGTTGATGTGCGGGTAGTGGCTGCAACAAATAAGGATCTCGCCGAAGAGGTGAGAGCCGGGCGATTTCGAGAAGATCTGTTTTATCGTCTGCAGGTTGTTCCAGTTAATCTTCCGCCGTTGAGAGAGAGAGAGGGCGACATTGCGCTTCTCGCCCAGCACTTTTTGGCACGTCAGTCAGAAGAGCTTGGAAGAGAGGGGCTTTCATTTTCATCGGCCGCCATCACGGCGATGTGCGCGTATGCCTGGCCAGGAAATGTTCGCGAACTTGAAAACCTAGTTGAGCGGCTTGCCATTCTCAATGACTCAGATGAAATCGAGAGCGACATGCTGCCGGATTACCTAAAGCAGGATAGCGGGGCAATTACTTCTCTCTGTTTTTCCGACCTTACGTTGCCTGCCTCGGGTGTAGACTTTAATGCGCTGGTCGAGGACTACGAAAATAAACTGATCTCAACAGCGCTCTCTCAAACCAACGGCAATAAGAAGGCGGCAGCCAAGCTTCTTGGGCTCAATCGCACGACTCTCGTGGAAAAGATAAAGAAGAAGGGGCTTGAGTCACGAATAGAGGTGTGTGGCAACCCTGACGTGTTTGAAGCGTAAGCCGCTAGGCTAAGGAGAGTTTCCGTGCGAGCTATTTCAATTCAGACATGCAGGCAAGCAGTGATGGTCGTAGGGGCCATACTTGCAACAGGGCTGGCAAGCGCCCCATGGTCGGCGCTTGCGCAGCATCCAGTGGATGTTCAAAAGCTCTCGGCTGGCGGAGAGCACTTTAAGGCTCTTACCCTCTACGAGCTGCTTCCTCTAAAGAAGGTCGGGACAGACACAAGGGTCTTCGTTGCAAAAAGTGCGTGGGCTCTAGGTCTCAACCGACAGGCCGGCGATATCTTTGATATCGTCTTGCGCGACCGTGATATTAGCCCAGAAACTCGTGCACGCATCACACTTTCTCGCGGGACGCTTGAGTATCAGGAAGACCGGCATCAGGAAGCAGCGCTCTATGCAGAGAAGGGTGCGTCTCTTCTCAAAGATTCATGTCCACTGCGGGGTCGGGCCTATCTTTTATGGGGGCAGGCGCTTCTTAAAGCCGGCGCATATGGCACCGCAGAAGAGAAACTCATTGCTGCGCTTGGCGACGCAGATGAGGCAGATAAGCCAGAGATATATTTTTCGTTGGCATCAGTCGAGATGCGACTTGGAAGGATGGGCGCAGCAGAGAAGCATCTTCGCGCTATCCCTACTGACCATGAGCGCACAGCCCTGGCCGTTAGGATGTTGGCTGCTATCGCTATCGAGACGCAGAGCTATGCGCGAGCGCAGTTTTGGATAGAGAAGGGGAAAAGCGACTATCCGGAAGGTTTTATCGATAGCTGGGCCGACTATAGCCTTGTGCAGGTCAGCCTAGCAGACGGCGACCTGCTTAAAGCTCGGAGCCTAGTTGATCAGGCTAATAAACAGTATCCACCATCGGATTCGTGGCTGATCTTGATGCAGGCCGCGCTTGAGCAGGCCGAGTGGGATCGTCACAACAGTTTGGAGGGCAGATGAGAAGCTCTAGCATGGTGGCAGCCAAGCACCAACCGGATCGGCCGGAAGGAATTACCGAGCTCTCGCAGATGCTCGAGCGGTTTAACGAAAGCAGCAGTAAATTAGAGCTACGATACGAAGCTCTGATGCAAGAGGTTGATAATCTCCGTCGACAGCTTGCTGCTAAAGAAGAAGAGATTAAGCGTTCAGAGCGTCTCTCGATGTTGGGCGAGACAGCGGCAGCTCTCGCTCATGAGGTCAGAAACCCTCTGGGTGCAATTACACTGTTCATCTCAATGTTGAAGACGGATCTCAAGGATAGGCCGCAATCGGTGACGCTCGTCGAAGAGATTGAAAAGAGCGTAACAAGTTTGAATGCTGTGGTCTCAAATGTTTTGCATTTTGCCAAGAATAATGCACTGCACCGCGGGCCGATGAATCTTCATTCGCTTGTGCAAGAAATCGTACAGCACTTCAGCAGTTTGTACGGTACGACAGCCCAGTTTTCACTGCAGATGGGGGGAAATCCCTTTATCGTAGCGGATGCTGAGAGCATTCGGCAGTGCCTGTATAACCTCTTTACGAATGCTCTACAGGTGACTTCATATCGTGGTGCAATATCTGTATGTCTAAGCGATGCAGGTGATGAGGGAGCCGTGCGCCTTGTTGTGTCTGATAACGGCCCGGGAATTCCGAGCGAGATCATGCCGCGGATATTTGAGCCTTTTGCATCAGGACGACGCGAGGGGACAGGACTAGGTTTGTCAATCGTTAAGAGAATTGTGGAGGCCCACGGTGGCTCTATAGTCGCTCGGAACACTCCTGGAGCGGAGTTTGTCATGAGCCTTCCACGGTGCGCGAAATAGGTTTTAAGGAGAATCGTTATGTATCAGAGTGAGTCGCACGGAGAGCAAGCTGAGAAGCCGATAAATTCGGGTAAAACTCGCATCCTTATCGCTGACGACGATCCGCATATGCAGGTTGCGATAAAAACGTGCTTAGCTCGGAGAGAGTTTGATCTCGTAGTGGTGAACAACGGACTTCTTGCGCTTGAAATGCTCGAGCGAGAAGCATTCGATCTTGTGATTACTGATCAACAGATGCCACAGATGTCTGGCTCAGAGTTGATGGCAGCCGCGCATTCGCGCGGAATCGATGTGCCGATGATACTGATTACGGCATACGGGACAATTACGCAGGCAGTTGAGGCGATGCAGAATGGTGCCGCAGATTTCATCGCCAAGCCGTTTGGGGCTACAGAGCTGGAACGTGTTGTGGAGCGAGTGCTGCTTCCAGAAAGCAAGGCGTGTAGACAGAAAAGTGCGCGCCAGCGAACCGGGCGCCCAATTATCACCAATGACCCCCTGATGATTCGTGTACTGGAGGTCGCTGAGGCTGTTGCTCGAAGTGAGGCGACAGTTCTGATACAGGGCGAGTCAGGAACGGGTAAGGAGGTTATTGCGCGGTTTTTGCATGCAAGTAGCCCACGTTCAAACAATTCATTTGTCGCTGTAAACTGCGCGGCGTTACCTGCGAGCCTTCTTGAGAGTGAGCTGTTTGGACACGAGAAGGGGTCGTTTACAGGCGCTCAGGCGCGCAAGATAGGTAAGTTTGAGATGGCACAGGGTGGCACTATTCTGCTCGATGAAATTTCGGAGATGGAGCTACCGTTGCAAGCAAAGTTGTTGAGAGTGCTTCAGGAGAGGGAGGTCGACCGTGTGGGCGGCAAAGAGCCGGTGTCAATCGATGTGCGCGTATTGGCAACTACAAATCGCAATCTGGAAGAAAGCGTGCGAGAGGGCAAGTTCCGCGCTGATTTGTACTATCGATTAAATGTTATCCCCCTGACACTGCCACCTCTGCGCGAGCGTCGTTCCGACATTATGTTGCTCACAGAGCACTTTATGAGGCAGTTCCTGGGAGACCGGACTCCGAGTTTACCGGCGGACGTTTTAGATGCTCTTATGGCTCATACGTGGCCTGGAAACGTGCGCGAGCTCCAGAATGCCGTGCAGAGAGCAGCAATCCTCTCTCAGGGGCAAACGCCGCGAGAGGCAGACTTCCTGCTCTCTATGAATCCTACCACGCAGCTTGATGCGATTCGGTCTGAGCCAACTCGCTCGGTTCGTATTCATGACGCGGTTGAGCATTCGGTTGAGCCAGCTGGCGAATCGTTGACTATTCGCTCTGGTCTCACGGTTGCAGAGATGGAGAAGTCTTTGATTCTTGAGACGCTTCGCTCAACCGATAACAATCGAACCGAAGCTGCAAAGCTGCTCGGAATAAGTATTCGCACCCTTCGAAATAAGCTTCATGAGTATCGAGGTGACGGGATTATCGTAGAGGGCGAGTAGGCTTAGGGCTTGCTGGTTCTATCGAATAGCGCTTGA
>JBIKWG010000256.1:0-4274 GCA_044356425.1 Bdellovibrionota bacterium
AACGCATACAAAACCAGATATGTGAGGCATTAGAACGCGTCGACGGTAGCGCTACGTTTCGTACAGACCCTTGGACGCGCACTGATATTCGAGGCTCTGACGGGGGCGGTGGAATGACTAGAATACTGGCGGATGGTGCAGTATTTGAAAAAGCGGGGGTTAATTTTAGCGCTGTTTATGGCCATATGAACCCTGATTTTGCAGCCAAGCTTGGTGCCGCCAAAGAGGAGCTACCTTTCTTCGCTACGGGCGTGTCGCTCGTTATTCATCCACGCTCACCAATGGTGCCAACAACCCATGCAAACTGGCGCTATTTGGAGCTCGGCGATAAGGCCTGGTTTGGTGGCGGTTCTGATCTCACACCGTATTACCTGTACGATGAAGACGCTCAAGCTTTTCATAACGTGCTATACTCAGTCTGCTCAAAGCACGACCCCACCTACTATCCACGCTTTAAGAAATGGTGCGACGAATACTTCTTCCTGCCACATCGCGGTGAAACTCGTGGCGTAGGTGGCATTTTTTTTGACTACCTCGGACGTGATGACAATAAAGACCTACGCACTCTATTTGACTTCGTAAGCGACCTAGGATTTTCGTTCTGTGAACAGTACATTCCAATCGTTGAACGCCGCATGCACGAGACATACGGTGAGCACGAGAGGCAGCATCAGCTTCAACGACGCGGGCGGTATGTTGAGTTTAATCTGCTCTACGATCGTGGCACACACTTTGGCCTACAGACCAACGGTCGCACCGAATCTATTCTGATGTCGCTGCCTGCTCTTGTGCGCTGGGATTACAACGTAACGCCCGAACCTAACTCCCGCGAAGAGCGTCTGCTGACGGTGCTCAAGAAGCCGCTGGAGTGGATAGCACAATAAACGAACGCTCCACCGTCGCTTCAATCTTGATATTTAGGGCAATTCAGCCTTAAATAACGAGATGGCTGCTGCTTTCGTCGCGTACTTTCTCATACTCGTCGCAATTGTACTCACCTCGCGACAACTTGTCCGCGCAGCATTCTCAGAGGTCTCAGAAACCGAGCTGCCGCTCAACGCTCTGGCTTTGATTTTAGGGATCCCGCTTTTTTTAATTGTATTTTCGCTGCTCGCTCGAATCATCCCCTGGTATGGCTTAGCGCTGCCCGCTAGTGGCCTCACGCTGCTTGTTGCTGGCAGATTTGCCTCCGGCTCGTGGGGCCGGCTGCGTCAAGCACCGTCGTGGCCTGACCGCGTAGCGCTGCTTTTTCTCGCTATCCTTTTTGTACTGTGCTACCTGCTGCGCATTCAGTGGCCCGCGCTTCACTGGGAAAATTCTGTGCAGCGCATCGGAGTCGAGCGGATGTTTAATGTATCGATGCAGCAAGCTTTTCTGCACGGTACGGGCTGGCCAGCAGAGAACCTTTGGCTTGCTGGCGAGCCGATCGACTACCACATCCTTCTCAGAGCGCTCCCGGGGATTAGCAGTTGGCTCACGCGAGCCTTATCAGGCGAGACTCTGGCGGGGGGCGTCATCTACCTTTTAAATGATGTGCTCTTTCTCACGCTTGCCCCGACTGCGTTTATTACCTTCGCTCTGGTGCTCGTGAGAACTCTTTATCCAAACACAACAGCACAAAACGTAGCGGCGCCCATAATTATTACGGCCGTGCTCGCCTTTTTGGCGCCAAATTGGAAGGCGATCGCGAGTAGCTTTTCATATCTGCTCTTTCATGCTGGCCTAGCAGACTTCTGGGCACTACAGCATGCTGTGGTTCCTGGAACGGTTAGCTATTACCCCTTCGGATTGCTTCTTAGCGGTGAAAGTCATTCATATGCACAGGCGCCGTTCCTGAGCATCACATGGTTAGGCTTAGTGCTGCTGCATTGTGCTGCCACTAAAAATATCTCTCGCACTTTCATCATGGCTCTGCTCGGTGCAACAGTAGCGCTTAGCCACGCTGCCACAGCTATCGTGTGCGCCTTAGTTGCATCACCGCTTCTCATTCGGGACATCCTCACACCTGCGCTCCGACGGCACTCATCTCTTCGCGGCAATCTGCTTCATGCTACCACCCTGGCCGTTGTTGCACTCACAGCTATGCTGCCGACCTACCTGGAGCACCTCCCACCACAGATGCGGGTTGTTCTAGTACCACCCCACTTGGCAAGTAGTCTGCTCGCCTTTGCATCAGTACACTGCTTCTCAATGTGCGTGCTTGCATGCGGTGCGATCGTTCTCACTCTCACTGCAAGAAATGCTTCATGGCGGCAGCTGCGCTCACGCAAGAGCTACGGATTGATTATAACCATCTCCCTGCTGTGGCTTCTGTTGTGGCAGCGCCCTGTAATCGCCCTATCTCTCACTCTGGCTCTGGTCACCTTTACGCTCTCGGGCAACTCCCAGCGATCAGCAGCGCTAGCTTTGTGCGGCGCGCTACTGGTGTGGATTTTTCCTGAAGTTATCGTTACTGACTGGGTGCATGACAACCGAACCGACTGGGTGCGATTTAATACAGCCATGCGGCTGTGGCTCGAGTCTGCCTATCTGATTCCGTTTGCCGCGATACTAGTAGTCGCCCCTGCACTAGCCAGTCTAACCCACTCAAATTTCTTTCGGCGTGGCTCGG
The DNA here is from genome assembly GCA_044356425.1 of Bdellovibrionota bacterium. GTDB lineage: Bacteria > Bdellovibrionota_C > UBA2361 > UBA2361 > OMII01 > OMII01. The sequence goes on from JBIKWG010000256.1 coordinate 2,612, forward strand.
CAGCAGCCGCAACGCTTGCGCTTAGCGTTGTTGGCGTATCTGATTACGTATTAACCGAACGCCGAATATACCGCGCACCAGAGCGTGCCTCGATTGACGGGTTCGATTTTTTACGTTCTGAGGCGCCCTACGACTTTCAGATAATTAGCTATCTAAGCCTCCTTCCTAACCCAGTTGTATTAGGTGAAATCTGTGGAGATGGAACGCATGAACTGCTGCCCTATCACTACGGAAAGCCGGGACGAATTGCAGCCTTCTCCGGTCGTCCCTCACTGTGCGGATGGGCGCGACACACCTGGATGTTTCAACAGAAGCTTAGACGATCCAATCCAGCCAACGAGACGCTCTGGCAGTCGTTTTTAAGCTACAATGCACATTTTAAAAACGTACTGAGCGCTGGGTCACCAAACCCGCTCAATCTAGCTCCGATCGAAGAGTCCCTGCTTTACCTCAAGAGCCGCGGGGTTACTCACCTCGTAGTTGGCGAGCTAGAGAAAGCTGTTCAACCACAGATAAGCCTCTCGACGCTTGCTATCATGATGAATGGCGAAGTTCTATTCGAGCCCTCCCCCGGTTTGGGTGTAATAAAGATGCCAGGTGAGGTGCCCAGCAACCTGAAATTTTCTAGATAGCTACATACGGAGGCCCGCTCGCACGGGGTAATTTGAGATGCTGATAGAATTCATCGAACAGCCCAGCTTCTTGCTTTAAACCGCCGAATTAGTTCAACTGTCTCAACCCACAAATTAGTTCATCTGTAGCACACGACCATACGATGCAATAAATGCGGACTATTTCAAACGTTGGAAGGTGCGGCACGAACAGAAATAGAGCCCCACTAAGCTTCCATGGAAGCACTGCTGGCCGGTCTTTAATCAGAGCTTCATCCTACACATCGATCACAAAATCTCGCTCGTATTACTGAATATTGGGAACAGGGGAAAAATCTCTTCATTTGAGCGCGATACAGGGCGGGGCAAGAAACAGGGCAAGCCGAGCTCTCATGAAATAGCTCTGCTTAGAAGTGCTTTCCCAAGCCTGGCAGACCAAGAACAAGATCGTCAGAAGGTTTGCTGATTGAGACGGTAAAACTAAGGCCATTGCACCAACAACTGCTACTGCCCTCTCTTCTGCGATGCTGCGGATGGATACTTACTGTAGTCGCCACTCTGCCATTACCTTGATTATTGAATTCAACTACATTAGCTCGCTGGCCATATGACGGCGACAATCCTCAACGCCACTGATGTGTCTTTTGTAAACCACCTCTTTGATACTTTCTTTGCACGCTCAAAAGCTCCTGGGCTGGCTCTTGCGATTACCCATAACGGCGAGGTTCTTCACTCAAGAGCCAGCGGGCATCGATCTCTAGCGCCCCTTGAGGCGGTTTACCCTTCAACCCCCTTTCGAATAGCTTCAATGAGCAAGTGCTTTGCAGCTGTAGCGCTGCTGATGCTGCGTGATAACGGGCTGGTTTCACTAGACGCTACCGTCCAGCAGGCTGTGCCAACGCTCAAACTTACCGAGCCGTTCCTGTCTGCCACCCTACACGATCTCATCGCCATGAGACTGGATCTTCCAGTTGATGATCCCTGGGCGGATAGGCAGATGGGGGGTGTCCGATAGCGCATTTGCGCAGTTTTTTTCTCAGCCGTTGCTGCAA
>JBIKWG010000047.1:0-14917 GCA_044356425.1 Bdellovibrionota bacterium
TCGATAAAGCTTTTGCGCACCTTCGGCGCCCTCACAGACCCCTTGAAAGACAGAAACCCCATCAGAGCGCGCGCCCAGGGTAGCTTCTAGCTCACCCAGCACCCCCTGAAGAAGCCTATTTACCAGCTCTGAATCTTCAAACTGCCCCATGACGGCTCAGGTTATAGCACAAAGGGTCTTACGGGCTTTGCAAAAAACAATCCGAAGGGGTCGCTTTTGGTTCGCACTCGTTTATTTAAGTGGTTAAAACTGAAAGCTTTTACATTTTTGGGCTCAATAGGGTTCTCTCAGCTACGAAGTAGTATATAGTTCCGGTCTCGTGTTGGGCTTTGGCTTTTCGCTGCTATAAGCGGCCCAACCTTAAGAGCCACCTGCTGTTTTGTGGGACACGCAGCAACATGAATACTAACCTCATCGGACTTTCGCACAGGGTCGGGTCGATAGCCATCGACGCAGAGTCAATTGAAAATCGTTTTGAGCGCGAGCCTGGAACTATTCAGGGTTTGTGTGGCGTAACGCGCCTGCATCATCTGTCGGCCGACGAGGATCTGGTTACCTTGGCAGCTGAAGCCGCCGTGGATGCGCTGAGCGATGCGGGCGTGCCTTTAAGCAAAGTTGACGGTATCTTCTCGTCGTGTAACCCGACAACGGACTACCTCATCCCATCTCTTGCACCGATGGTTGCGGCGAAGCTCGACCTCTCGCACGTAATGGCACTCAATATCGGTATGGGTTGTGCCGGTGGTGTGCAGGCCCTTCAAGCCGCCTACAATCAGTTGGTGGTAGACTCGCTCAACAAGCGTGTGTCGTACTATCTTGTAACGGTTGGCGACCATATTAGCCGGATGATCAATCATTCAAGCTGGAAGACCGCCATTCTTTTTTCAGATGGAATCTCAGCCGCGGTAGTCACCAACGACCCTGCACGGAGGGCAGATGGGTTCTCTATAGATAGCGTGCGCTCTGAGACCTACGCTGGTGAGCACGTTGCAGTTATTAACCTACCCAATGTGCTAGCTCGTGAAGCGCCAGGTGAGCGATCGAGCTATATGTTGCAGATGCGTGGGCGTGGAGTTTTTGAGTTCGGCACTCGCATAGTTCCGCGTGTTAAAGCGCTGTGTGGCATCGAGAGCTTTGAAAAGAGCTTCATCATCCCGCATCAGGCCAACCTGCGTATGTTGAACGAGTTGATTCCAGCTTTTGAAATTCGCCCAGAGCAGCTGTATGTGGATGGCATAACGAAGTTAGGAAATATCTCTGGCGCGGCCTGCTTCCTCGGTTTGGAGGATGCCCGTGACACTGGCCGACTCTCTGGTAGCGAGAATATTATCTTGTGCGCTTTCGGCGCCGAGCTGCAGGTTGCAGTCGCTGTTCTGCGGAAAGCGGTATAATTCTTCTGGTTTTTTATCATGAGTAGCTATGACAGATTTGCCGCCTACTACGATAGCGTGGTCGGCGAGCGGCATGATGTAGCTATCTTTCTTCGAACACTGCTCGCCAAGCACCATACCGAAGCGAGGAGCATCCTTGAGTTTGGCTGCGGCACGGGGAGTATGTTGAAGCTGCTCTCTCGTAGCTACCAGGTTACGGGCGTGGATAACTCAAGGGCCATGTTGGCTATCGCTCGCAAGAAGGCTCCTAAGGCAAAGCTGCTCTTCGGAGATATCACATCGGTGCGGGTGCAAGGCAGCTTTGATGCGGTGATCTGTCCGTTTGATACGATCAACCACATCCCTACAAGGGCTCAGTGGCGCAAAGTGTTTGCTAACGCTGCTCGCCATCTAGCGCCTGGTGGAGTCTTTATATTTGACATCAACACACCGGCCAAGATGGAGCGATACATTCATGAGCCGATTACCGCTGAGCTACAGCGCTCTCATATCTCATTAGTCGAGGTCAAGCAGCGTTCGCGGTGCCGTTTTGATATAATTGCGCGACTTCTTAGTAGGTCAGGGAATAGCAGCACGTATACCCTCAATTCGATGGTGCTTCGTGAGCTTATTTTACACCCCAAAGAGGTGATTGAGGAGATCTCAAAGTTTTTTCGCACGGTAACCCTGATTGATCCGGATCGAAGGTATCCCAATGATGCCACAGAGGAGCTTTTTTTTGTGTGTAAGAATGTCCGTTAGTCCTGAAGTAACTTAGGTTCGGCAAGCGGCAAGCAGCAAGGGGTTTCCAAGAACAAAGAGCAAAAACCAATCAGATCCCTAAAAGCCAGTGGATACAGCCGCTAATGCTTCGCAAATTTGATTCTCGATAAACTGATGCTCCATTAATCCAGAGCCGAACAGGTACTCACCAGGGCTCCAGCTTTGCTGTACCTCAATTTTACCGCGCTTTACGTTTAGGCTGGTTGCTGAGGTGTCAAAGCTCTTTACTTTGAAATAAAAGGAAAGAGAGAGAGAGTCATCAACAAACTGAAAAGAAAGTAGCAGTTCATCAACTAGCGATAGCTTGCGAGTCGTCGGAGCTTTAAGTTTGTAACTGGTGTGGTTGTCCTTCCAGGTGACGCCTTTATCAGTAAAGCCAAAGACAGTCGTGAGGGTATCTATCACAGTACGGATATGTGGGTGGGGTATGCAGGTAACGAGCAGGGCCCCTATAGCGTCGGAAGCTAGCTCATTCCCAACGATAAGGTATAGCGATTGATTTTTTTCAAAGATTGGCGAGTTAATCTGCAGTGGTATGGTAATTGGAATCGAAACCTGCTGGTCCGGCGCCAGCTCAGTGTTCGCGATCGTTGCAACCGTTGATAGCACACTAAACGCGTCGGCTTCTTTAGCCTTGATCTTCTTAGTGCTGCCGTGAGCTAGGGAAACAGTGAGCGCTGGTACGTTGAGGGTTGCAGTATCTCGGTTTCTGACTCGGAATGTGCCGACAACGGTGTCGCCCTGAGAGAAGGCGTCCCCTTGGACCTCTAGGCTGCACTCAACGGGAGTTTTAAAAAATACACCACGCATAGGCCCTTAGGTATATCGTAGGCAACTAATCTTTGAAACGGGCGATTTCTTCTCCGACTCTGATTCGGACAACTAATCCGTCATGCCGTTGCTGTGGAACGGTGCATGCTGCGTCACGGATATTTTCTTCTATTAGGAGCGAGATGATTCTATGGGTGATACCCTTTCACTTTACTTTGAGGAGCACAGCGAGCTGGAGCTAGTACGCTCTGAGTTTACGCAGGGCGACAGCAAGAGCCTGCGCACCTGTATTCGTGGCAAGACGGCTGGAGCGTTTGTGGCGTTTGGAAGCTTTCAGTGGACCTCAGCGGTGCGAGCGGTTGCAGCGGTTGTCATTCGATATGCGATTGCTGAAAAAGCTGGCGCAGCCAGCTACTGTTTAGTTGGGGGGAAGGGAAGCCTTGCAGCCTCCCTCGACTATGCGTTGAGTAAGGGCCCTGGTTGGATCCAAGAGATGTTCGGAACCATGAGTGCGGGTTCGCTGTATGCCAAGCGGCTCTTTCGGATCACCAATCCAAATCGCAAGCGTCCTGGGCCTGTTGCATTATCAGTCAACAGCTCGCGGCTGCCGATTAGTGAAGTGAGGATCTTTTTAAACGGTGTGGCAGTTGATGGTGTTGAGGTTCTAACTAGGATGCTGAATGCCATTGAGGGCTCAGCTGTAGCGATTGGCCTATCAAAAGAGCCAGCGAATGCGATTGATTTGGTTCTGAGCCCAAAAGAGAGAGCAAACAGTTAGTATTGGCGGTGATGTCCGGCCAAGCGCTAGGTATGGCTGCTACTGGTAAGATATCAGGTTGATATCTTCTGCCAGAAGTTACATTACGAGAACTAGAAAACTAATAAGCAATGGGGCGGCCGCAGGGGAAGCCCTTTGTGGTTGGGAGCTGTGCTGATGTGTCGCTTTAAGCACGCAATAGCGCTCTTGAGTCTGCGAATTCCGTGATATTGCTTGATAAGTTTGAGAAACGTTTAAACATCAGATAAGCTCTGCGGCCCCATTAAGCCATGCAGTGCTTTGTTCTGCACGAGTGAATTTTTTACTAAGGGTAGCCGGGCATGCAGCCAATTTTCCCCAAGCCAAACCTAGAGCAGATTGTAAGAGTTAGTGGTTGTAACACGGCCACGCTAGCTCTCCAGGGCAAGCGCTGCGATGCTGCTATTGCGATGATCTCTGCCAAGGTTGCCAAGAATGATGGATATCGCGCCGTTGCGGTTTCTAGGGCCTCGCAACGTGCTGTCATAGTTACACCGAGTGACGACCACTCTCGTGTGGTTGCAGTCGTTAAGCTGGGCAGTGACGAGCAAGGTAGAGGCATTAGGGTTAACCTAAGCACCGGTTTAGTCAGCATTCAAACCCCTATTGATGACCCCGGCTTTGCATGTGGGGTTATTGATAATTTCATAAAAAACGCCCTGATTGCTGGCAATACCATCCGGCGTAGCGACAAAGACACCGCCTCGCAGGTAAATCGCTTCATTCTGCGCCGTAGCTAAGCTCTGTTGCCGCAGTTTTTTTATTACATTGCACCTTCCGAGAAGCCGGTAAAGGCCCTACCATCACCTTAGGGGCAGTATATATAAGATGCAATAAAGCGACGTAAGTAGTCGTTTTTAGTGGTTAAGATCGTGCTTCTGGCTGGTGTTTAATGAGCAGGCAAAAGTCACTCGACATAGTAGTTGCTGCGCGCAGAGCTGATAAGGGCGGCGCCGATCAGTCATTGAGCAAGGTGTGGCTGCGCATCTCAGCTTTTTTTTCATTGAAGTCCCCTGCCACTCGAACTACCTACTCAGGAATCCTTGCTGAGTGGTGCCGTTTTTTGGGTACCGAACCAGGCAGCTCAAGTGCTGCGCAGGCGCTGTTGCAGGCAACGGATCTACACGCCATCGCTTACCGGAAGTTTCTTGAAGGTAAACCTGGTGAGCGACCGCGTATGACAGCATCTGCGGCACAGGGCTCGCGTCAGCGTGCTATTTCAGCTGAGCGGCTCGATGGTAGAGGTAAGAAAAAAGATGGCCTCGACGCGACTCAGTCGAATGCAACCATCCATAAGAAGTTTGCGGCGCTTCGGCGCATCTACCGCATGCTGATAGGTAGCAACGTTGGCATTTCAGAGAATCCGTTCGATGGCGACCGAGTTCCGCCTCCTCCTAAGGATGCTGGGCGTAAGCGCCCTACTCAAATGATTGAGTTTAGTCTTGTAATGGAGATCCTCTCTATGCCTGACGTTACAACTCCGAAAGGACGGCGCGATTATGCGATACTCTCTGTCTTATTTGGCGCCGGGCTGCGCCGCAGTGAGCTTGTATCGCTGCGAATCGGCGATGTACGCAGAACGGGTTCAAATACGACGTTCCTCTATTTGCGGCACACCAAGGCGAAACGCGATGCCGAGCAAGCGCTTCCAGCGTGGGCAGCAGAGGTGCTCTGGGCGCTTATTAGCGAGCGTAAATCCCAGGGGGCGCTAGAGGGCGACTACCTCTTCGTTGGATTTACGGGTAAGGCCGGCAAGGCGCTTACCTCCAAGGCCATGTCGGATACAGCTGTCTATCTGCTCTTCAAGCAGTACTGCATGGCAGCCGGTGCAGGGCAGTATGCAACTCCTCACTCGGCGCGAGCGACTGCGATAACCAAGCTGCTTGCCGATGGTATTCCGCACCGCGAGGTGCAGGCGTTCTCGCGGCACGCAAGTATTCAGATGGTTGAGTGGTACGATAAGCGCCGCTTTGATGTAGAGCAGAGCCCGGCAAAGGGGCTTTCATATGGTCCTATTAAGCGGAAATAGCCGGAAGCGCGCTAGGGTAACAGACCCCCGTTGTCTCTCATGTACTACGGTTTGCTTGCGGCACCCTCTTGTAACCGGCCTGACCCTTAGGATGATGATCTGCCTGGCTTTTATGGCCTGATTGTGCTCATGCAGAACCTGCGTGGGTCGCCTTATGGTATCTCTCACGTTGAGTAACGATCGAAGATCTGCGTTGCCAGCAGGTACTTTGGTCACGCACTGAAGCCGTTTTGCTTCAGAGTCACAAAGGAGCACTATATGCCGAAAACATCATCAGCTGAATTCATCCAACGGTATCTGCAGGATGCCATCGCTCTTGAACAGACCGTTGAGGTTCAAATGAGGGCTATGGCAAAAGACTGCGAAGAAGGCCTGATTAAGGAACTTTTCTTGTCACACGCAGACCAGACGCGGAAGCAGGCCGAGGAGCTCTCTCACCGCTTGCGACAGATTGGAGGCACGCCCTCAACAACGAAAAATATCCTGGCCCACATATTCGGTAGCGTTCCGCGCAGCGCCCCGATAGCTGCAAGCACAGCTGATAGAATGACCCAAAATCTTCTGCTAGGATTTTCGATTGAGAGCAGCTGTGGTGCCATGTACGAAGCACTGCGGGCAACTGCTGAGTACCTCGGGGATATTGAAACCAGCGCTCTCGCCAAAAGAATTCAGCAAGCCGAGCAGACGACAGCGCAAAGGTTCTGGAATCAGATCCCTAGCGCTGCCATCTCTGCCGTTGAGCATGAACGCCAAACGGGTGCTCAGCAAGCAGCGAACTTCTAGTGTGGGCTTGCGTGTCTACGGAGGTTCCGCAGACACGCAGCTGGCCCCTCTCTGCGGGGTACTTTAGTCGTATGCCGCCATGCGTGGCTTACGACCGCGCCCACCGCCGAAACCGCCCGATGAACGCCCTCCACCAGACCGAGCAGGTCCACGCCCACCACCACTACTTCTGCGGTTGCCGCCGCGGTCAGCGCCTGCGGACCGGGGACGACCTTCTCCACCACCGAATCGACCACGTCCTGGACGTGCGCCCCCTTCTCGCTCTTCACGGAAAGCGGGTCTGCCTACCAGGGCGCCGCTCGTGTCAGCGATATCCTGTTGGCCTCTAAAGGTTCGACCAGGACGCTCGCGCCTATCAAAACGTGGCTGCCTATCATCACGACTGCCGCCGCGCTCGCCAAACGAACCGCGACCACCCCGTGCATCACTGCGTTCTCCACCTGGTCGACCGCCTCTGCGGTCTCCATCAGGTCTTCCACCGAAGCGACGGCCGCCAAACGATCGCTCACCTTGTGGCTGGCGCTCGTCACGATCACGGCGTGGTCGGTCTGAAAAGCTACGAGGGCCTCTAGGACCACGATCTTCGGAAGAGTTTCTATCCTCACCAAAGGCCCGATCAAGCCGGCTACCGCGCGATCCGAACGAACGTGGCTGTGAATCATCGTTTAAGCGCTCGCTAAATCGTGGTGGGCGCTGTCCAAATGAACGATCGTCGCGGTCTCCCCGACGATCACTGCGTCCTCTAGCACCACCGGCATGTCTTTCACGACTATCCCCGCGTCGGTCGCCGCGTGGACCTCCGCGTGGAGGTCCACGACGCTCGCCGTCACCACGCTCAGATCTCTCGCGCCTCTCGAAGCGGCGCTCTGGTGCTGCTGATTCGGCGCTACTACCAGCATCCTGCGAATTCTGCACTTCAACCTGGATGTCTCCTTCTAAGGCCCCGGCCGGAACCGTTGGCTCGGCGTTCGACCTGAAACCACGAGTTGCACGAGATGCATCTCGACGCTCACGGCGTCCAGGACCGCTCGACCTTCGAGTATCATCCGAACGAGCGCGCTCTGGTCGTCCGCCTCTACTACGTCGTGGCGCACGGTCATCGGAGTCGTACCCAGACTCAGCTTCGCTGCTTTGAGCCACAGCGGGGAGGTCTGCTGAGTTTAGTTTGTGAAGCGGAGAGCCCACCCACTTTTCAACTTGACGAAGTATGTATCCGTCGCTGCGAGTTATGAACGAGACGGCATCGCCAGTTCTCATCGCCCGACCGGCACGACCGGTGCGGTGAATGTAAGCATCGAGCGTTTCAGGCATGTCATAGTTGATAACGTGCGTAACGCCATCCACGTCGATACCGCGTGCTGCTATGTCGGTTGCAATCATCACTCGGTACTTTCCATCCCGAAAACCATTCAGAGCGTACTGTCGCTTGCCCTGTGAGAGATTTCCATGAAGCGAGGTGGCGTCAAAGCCTGTCCTCTCAAGCCGCTCAGCGAGCCGCTTGGCGGTGTGCTTCATTTTGGTGAAAACTACCACCAACGACTCGGGATTGGCTGTAAGCCACGAAGTCAGCATTGATTGCTTCTCGGTATCTTTGATGGTGTACATCGAGTGCGTGACCGAGGCTACCGGAGCCTCGCTCTTCACCCGGATAACCTCTGGCTTTCGAAGTATTTGGCCTGAAAGCGACTGGATCTCATCTGGCATCGTTGCTGAGAAGAGCATGGTTTGCCGATCGGTTGGCATAAGCTGTACGATCTTCTTGATGTCTGGCAAAAAGCCCATATCAAGCATACGATCGGCCTCATCTAGGACGAGGAACTCAATAGTTGAAAGATCAATAGTCCGACCACGCACGTGGTCGAGCAGCCGTCCTGGACACGCTACTACGATTTCAGGCTTGCCACGCAAAGCGCGGATCTGATTCTGGTGTGACACACCGCCGTAGACCGTAACGCTCTTGATCCCCGTCCGCGGCGCAAAGGTATCAATCACATCGTTAATTTGCTCTGCCAACTCACGCGTTGGCGCCAAAATAAGTGCCTTACAGGCACGAGGAGACTCTGATACCGATAAGCGATGCAGAAGCGGCAAAACAAACGCAGCCGTCTTTCCAGTTCCAGTTTGAGCCAAGCCAATGAGATCGCGCCCCTCAAGTAAGAGCGGAATCGCCTTGGCCTGGATTGGGGTTGGCTGGGTGTAGCCGATAGTAGAGATCGTTTTCTTCAAAAACGGGGCTAGTTCGAGCTTGTCAAAGCCGTTTTCAGCGGCAGCTGTGCCTTCGCTTACAGTAAGCGTTTCAGTTTCCATGTTCTTGCCTTTCTAAGGTGTATATACGAGACCCCTCCGGCAGCCGGTGCGGAAAGAGGCTCTTTAATTGTTTTTGCGTTGGTGAGTAAAGCGTGTAATCCGTTAGCGCGCCGGCGCTGCAATAATGGGTAGGTCCACAGATACCCGTAACAACTTCACTACTCTCTTATCTTCTTCACTTTTCGATTGCTTGCGCCCACGTTCTTATGGGAGACGCTTACACTTAACCTTGGGGCACGCCTTAAAAGAATTACACTCCCAGAAGAACATCCCATCTTTAAAGAGAGTTTCCCTTCTTCAAAGAGCGTTCATCGTGTGCGGTTCAAACGTGCTTGTCACCGTGTATTTTCAACATGCTCCCCAAAGCATCGGAGGGGCAGCAGCTTCAAGGGCACTAACTTTCTGTGGAGCCCTTAACGTAACAACGGTCGGACTATAACACGCCGCGCTGCGCTAGAATAGCTGGGCAAACAAACAAAATACGATGCATTTTTATTGCGTACTTTCAGATGTTTAGCCCAAATATAGCTAAGCAGGTGCGCTCTCTACCTTGGCAACGGGCACCGACACTTCTCGCATAGTAACAGGCAGTGTCTTTGAAAGCTGGTGGAATGCCGTAAAGTCTTGCGGGCCTACAATAGAGAGGGCTGTGCCCGATTTTCCGGCGCGCCCGGTGCGACCAGTGCGGTGAACGTAGGTTTCCGCTTGGTCGTGAACCGCATAGTTTACAACCAGCTCAAGGTCTTTAATGTCGATGCCGCGCGCTGCGATATCGGTTGCAATGAGCACCTTTAACTCGCCTGAGCGAAAGCTATTCATGGTTCGTTCGCGATCCTTCTGTGAGAGGTCTGAGTTGAGCCGTTCAGATTCAATGCCCCGCTTTCGCAGCAGTATCTCAACTAGCTCAGTGTCTGATTTTGTGTTGCAGAACACGATAGCAGACCGAGGTTGTAGCTGATGCAGGAATGCCGCTAGCGCAACTGCCTTGGCAGTTAGTGAGCCATCCACTCGCGTGAAGATGTGATCGATCTGCGGCGCGGTCTCTTCGCGTACTTCACACTCGATTCGCTTGGGCTCTTTTAAGAAAGAGTTTGCAAGCTGATTTACGCGTGACGTTATAGTTGCGCTAAAAAACAACCCTTGGCGCTCACGCGGCAGTCGCGACAAAATCGCACGGACTTCCTCGAGAAAGCCCATTGAAAGCATTTCGTCAGCCTCGTCCAGGACGAACATCCGGCACTTGCGCAGGTTAATTTCGCCCTGATCGATTAGATCGAGAAGCCGCCCTGGCGTTCCTACGATAATACGCGGGTCGTTTTCAAGGTCGCGCACCTGGCCACTTTGCTTTGCACCGCCGATGATGCAGGCAGGCTGCATCTCAGGCAGCACTTTCGTGATAACATCGCGCACCTGCAGGGCCAGTTCGCGTGTCGGACAGACGATCAGACCAAAAGTTCCAAAAAATGGGCTAGCATCAAGCAGCCGTGAGAGCATCGGAAGAACAAACGCTAACGTTTTTCCACTTCCTGTTTGCGCCTGCACAATCGCATCAGACCCCGAAAGTAGCTCAGGAATTGCGGCACGTTGTACGGGGGTTGGAGTGTTAATCTGCAGCGTCTTAAGTCCTGAGCGAATCTCTGGGTGCTTTACGAGCGAGAAAAAAGTCTCTACCGCATCTGTCGAAGTTGATTTAGTCGATGGCGAATCAGTTGATAGTGGGGTCGATGTTGTATCAGTTGTCATATAGGTTTATTGCAACCGGGGCGTTCTTACTTAGAAGAAGGCTCCGTACGTCATCACGCGCTTGAATGCGGTGACTGGCACAGGGAACAAGAGGAGGCCCGGCGTTCTTAGTTTTTACGTTACGTTTATTATTAAGGGGCGACTAAGCCCGAGTCGCAATCCGACTTCTCTACAATTATCTTAAAGCGATAACAGAAATCTTGGACCGATAGACTATGTCTTCTATCGATTCGATACCTTTTATCGATAACTGTACCTTTCCTGTGCTCGTCCTCTTTCGCGAGCAGCTCCGATGCATATGCGGCCGCTTTTTCTTTAAACGACCACTCTTAATATCCTTAGGTTAACATAAATGGCCCTAGTAGGATACCTGTTGCCGTGTTGGCGGTGCGCCGTATGGCCTAGGGGGCTGCGGTGGTGTTTTGTTTTGCATGCCAGCGAAGTAGTTAATATATAGTAATAACAGTTAGTTGTGGGCGGTAAGGAGAGGCTTTTTTTTAGGGCTCTGTTGCCTCAGATAAAGAGCTGATGCGATACAGCTAGCCCCTTAGCCAACCACTCGCTCAATAATCTCAGCCACAATCGCAGGGTCTGCCAGGGTGGTAACATCTCCAACGCTTTCGTACTCTCCTTCGGATATCTTGCGAAGGATTCTTCGCATAATTTTTCCTGAGCGGGTCTTTGGTAGCCCTGGGACAAACCAGATTGAATCTGGCGCCGCAATCGCAGAGATTACCTCGCGCACACTGGCTGCAATCTGTTGCCGCGTAGCTGAAGAATCAGCTACCCCTTCGCGTAACACACAGAAAGCGCCGATCCCCTGCCCCTTAACCTCATGCGGGATTCCGACCACTGCCGCTTCGGCCACTATGCCTGAGCGCACAATCGCGCTCTCAATCTCGGCGGTGCCGAGCCGGTGACCTGCAACATTAAGCACATCGTCTACACGACCGGTAATCCAGTAATAGCCGTCTTCATCGCGTCGGCACCCATCGCCAGTAAAATAAAGCCCTGGATAGCTAGCAAAGTAGGTCTGAAAGAAGCGCTCGTGGTCCCCGTACACTGTACGCATCATTCCCGGCCACGGAAACTTAATGCACAGACGACCTGACACGCCGTTTCCGTGCACTTCCTGTCCCTGTTCGTCGACCACAACGGGTTGAACGCCGAAGAGTGGAAGTGTTGCCGAACCTGGCTTTGTTGCAGTGGCCCCTGGAAGTGGTGAGATTAGAATTCCGCCAGTCTCTGTTTGCCACCACGTATCAACAACAGGACAGCGCTCTTCTCCAACAACGGTGTGGTACCAGAGCCAGGCGTCGGGATTTATCGGTTCGCCAACCGATCCTAGCAGGCGTAGTGTATCTCTGTTGTATTTGGTGACGTGGTGGTCGCCCTCTTTTGCAAGTGCTCGAATGGCTGTTGGCGCGGTATAGAAAATAGTTACTCTGTGTCGTTCTACGGTATCCCAGTACCGACCTGCGTCGGGATACACCGGCAGTGATTCAAACATCACGGTCGTAGCGCCATTTGAGAGTGGGCCATACACCACGTATGAATGTCCAGTAACCCAACCGACATCAGCCGCACAGAAGAACACATCGTCATCTCGGATATCAAACACGTAACGATGGGTCATCGTGGCTTGCAGAAGGTAACCAGCCGTGGTGTGGAGCACCCCCTTGGGCTTACCGGTTGAGCCACTAGTATAGAGAATAAAGAGCGGATCCTCTGAGTTCATACTCTCCGCCGCATCTGAGACCGAGCTGTCTACGTGCTCAAGCGCCGCATGGTACCAAACGTCTCTACCGTGCACCATTTGCGGCTCTGTTGTAGTGCGTTTAACTACGACCACGTGTTCTATGGATGGGCATCCACGCAATGCTTCATCAGCCGTGCTTTTTAGCGGAATCGTCTTTGTGCCACGCAGCCCTTCATTTGCGGTGACGAGAATTTTGCATCCGCAATCATTAATCCGGTCACGTAGTGCCTCAGACGAGAATCCGGCAAATACAACTGTGTGTACCGCGCCGATCCGGGCGCAGGCCAGCATGAACACGGCAGCCTCAGGGATCATAGGAAGATAGATTGCTACACGGTCTCCTCTTCTGATGCCGAGCGAGCGCAGAAGCGACGCCGTGCGGCACACCATGACATGCAGCTCCTGGTACGTTATCTTTCGGACGTCGCCCGGCTCGTTTCCTTCCCAGATGATCGCAATTTTATCACCGCGAGTAGCTAGGTGCCGATCGAGGCAGTTCTCACTTACATTAAGCTCTGCCCCTTCGAACCAGCGCACGTGCGCGCGGTGAAAATCCCATCGTAGCACCTCGTGCCACTCCTTGCGCCACAGTAACAGCTTACGAGCCTGCTCGGCCCAAAAGAGCTCGGGTGCGCGGACGGATTCGAGATACATCTTAATGTAGGATGCATCGGTGATGTGAGCGTGCTGGGCAAAGGGCCCGGGGGGTAAGAAAAGTTTTTTTTCGTGACCGTTCATACCAGACACACTTTATAGAAAAAAACTACGCTGACACTGCAGGAGGATACAGGAGTGCGTTAGAGGAGGCGATAGCAATTTCATAGCCCTCAGAAAGAGGGCTACCTTGGGACATGGTCGCACGTTGTTACGGCAGCTTACGGTTTTTAGGAACCGTATCTCTTGCAAACACCATCTTTGTCTAGGTGATGATGAATACCACTAACTCTCTATTTTCGTGGCCGTATGAGCAGCGCTTTGAGCTAACGGTTCAGGGCTCTTTGCTGGCAGCAGCGCCAGCCGTCTGGAAATCGGCTATTGAGCTTGCAGCTTCAACGGTTACCTCGCACGGTAAGACCCCTGAGTGCCATTACTACCTTTTAAACTCTGGCTTCCTGTTGGTCTTTGACCATCGAGCAGTTCTAGTGAGCAACACAGCTGGTGGGCTGATGGAGCCGGCCACCTACCTGCTGGCAGCCTTGGAAGAGAAGATCATCACTCACGCAACGCTAACACGCCGCTATCCAATCGGTGAGGAGCTGTTAGGGCTTGCCTATCATGAGCTGGACGAATCGTTGCTTCCGCCAGTGGTGGCTCGCCTCGAATGTGGAACGATTCACTCGTGGCCAATGCCTTTGCAGGCAGCCATCCCTGAGCCGCAGACCTTAACATTGATGATGCACGGACTCTCCGCCTCAGCTACTGCTCTTGAACTGCGTTCCGTGCTTGCAGAACTCTCGCCACAGCTACTTGTGCTGTCAAATCAAACTTCTAAAGCCGGTCAATCTGTCGTTGCGGTTGGCGGCCAACAGTACGTCTCTATTCAGTCTGCTGGTCTAAACTACGTGAGTATAGAGATATCGGTTGGTCGTTGGCTTGGAGTTGAAGGCCTTATAAGCCAGCTGCTAATGCTGTACCGACCAGAGGTGGTGGCACCCATCTGGTATGGTCAGCCTCTTGAGCACCATTTCGGGAATAGCTGCAACAACGATGTGCTGCCCTAGCTCACCACCGTTTTAACTTATTTACTGCTTGCGCCGCGGCGTTGTACCGTGAAGGTGGTGCCGTCATGAAAGACCTGCTCACTGAAGATCCTGTCCGAGAAGCGCTGACCAAAGAGCGGTTGGTGCTGTTTGGTGTCATCACCACTTTTCTTTCGTTGCTACCGACAGGCTATGCGGCGATTATCTCAAACTCGACAACTCTGCTGGCCGACCTTTTGCGTTGCGCCTCCGAGTTTATGGCGATATTTGCTTCGTGGCTTATCTTGCGCAAAGTAGCGGCGGCAGACACTGCGCGCTTTAATTACGGGTTTGGCAAGCTTGAACAGCTTGCTAGTGTTGCTGTTGCCTCTGCTCTTTTTCTTACGTTCCTGATAGCGCTCACCATAGGATTGCGCAGGCTTTTTCTTCCTGAGGTAGTTGAGAACGTGGGCTTCGGTCTGATTCTGGCGCTTTTGTCAGTCGGTGGAAACGCGTTTCTGTGGGTCCTTAATTATCTTTCGTATTGTCGCTCACGCTCTCCGATCTCAGACTCACAGTGGCGGCTCTTTAGAGCAAAGACTATGGCGACCGTTGTAGTGCTGGCTTCTCTGTCAGGAGCCGTGCTCTTTCCAACTGCAGCCTGGAGCCTCTACATTGACGGGGTTGGTTCGATCCTTCTTTCGGTGTTTATGCTGTGGTCCGCGTACAGTCTGGTATCAGTTTCTGTTCCTGATCTGATTGATTGCGCAGTTGAAGAGACGCTTCAGGTCAGGATAGAGGAGCTCTTAGCTGGGTTCTCAACGTGTTATGTAAAATTAGAGCGCATGCGCTCTCGGCGTGTATTGAAACGCATATACGTAGAGCTTTTTATATCCT
>JBIKWG010000048.1:0-14875 GCA_044356425.1 Bdellovibrionota bacterium
TTGCTCTTTCTTAGTGACTGCAATGGTGTATTCTTCGGCGGTTGCAACTAATGCTGTGGTGTATTTCCAGCTTGCCTTAAAAGTTTAGTTGATTGTACTACTTAGTTTTTGTTACGTTGGTTGAAAGCTGTTTTTAAACGGGGATTTTTTAATGACCTATATTCCTTACGTTGTTGAGCAAACGGGGCGTGGCGAGCGCTCGTACGATATCTATTCACGACTGCTCAAAGAGCGCATCGTATTTCTTGGTACCGAGGTTAACGACATGGTCGCAAACCTCATTATCGCGCAACTTCTTCACCTAGAGAGCGAAGATCCAGAGAAGGATATATTTCTGTACATCAACAGCCCGGGCGGAGTTGTAACAGCTGGTATGGCGATCTACGACACCATGCAGTACATTCGACCGGACATCTGCACGGTGTGTGTTGGTCAAGCAGCCAGTATGGGAGCGGTGCTACTGGCAGGTGGAGCAAAGGGTAAGAGGTCTGCGTTGCCGCATTCCCGCATTATGATTCATCAGCCGCTGGGCGGCTTTAGTGGCCAGGCTTCAGACGTTGAGATTCATGCTCGCGAGATGTTGAGAATTAAGCGGGAGCTTAACGAGATATTGGCTCATCACACGGGCAAGCCTCTTAAGGATGTTGAGGCAGACAGCGATCGTGATTTCTTCATGACATCAATTCAGGCCAAAGAGTACGGTCTTATCGATGATGTGTTTGAGAAGCGCGTTCTGGAAGCTAAGAAAGAGTAGTATCTGTTCAGGGGGCTAACCCGACTGCGGTTTGACGGCGATCGGCGTTGAGATCGGGTGGCACAAAAAGCGAGGGACGTTGTGGGCTCTCGCGTGGTTTGTTCTAGTGGTAAGTGAATAGTGGGAGATGAAGCGTGAGCAAGTCAGGTGATAAAAGTCGCAATACTCTCGTGTGTTCATTTTGCAGTCGCACGCAGGAAGAGGTGCGTAAGCTGATTGCTGGACCGTCTGTGTACATCTGCGATGAGTGCATAGAGCTTTGTAACGATATTATTCGCGATGAAGTTGATACGGAACCGGTCGTAAATAATCAGTCACGAGTACCTAAGCCCAAAGATATCAAGTCATTTCTTGACCAATATGTGGTCGGACAGGACTTTGCTAAACGAGCACTGTCGGTGGCTGTGCATAACCATTATAAACGACTTGAGACGAAGACCTCGGCGGGAGATGTTGAGATCGCAAAGTCGAACATCCTGCTTATTGGCCCTACTGGAACGGGAAAGACGCTGCTGGCTCAGACCCTGGCGCGCATACTCCAGGTTCCGTTTACGATTACGGATGCAACCACCCTTACTGAAGCCGGGTACGTTGGTGAGGATGTTGAGAACATTATCCTGAATCTGCTTCAAAACGCCGACTATGATGTAGAGAAGGCTCAGCGGGGCATAGTCTATATCGATGAGATCGATAAGATTTCGCGAAAAGCAGAGAATCCGTCAATTACCCGTGATGTATCAGGCGAGGGTGTTCAGCAGGCGCTGCTAAAGATGCTTGAGGGAACAGTTGCAAGTGTGCCACCAAAGGGTGGTCGTAAGCATCCTCAGCAAGAGTTCCTGCAGGTTGATACGAGTAATATCCTTTTTATCGTTGGTGGGGCATTTGTAGGGCTGGAGGATATTATTAGACGGCGTGTAGGAGAGAAGAAGCTTGGTTTTGGAGCCCGAGAGAAGGGCGACGCCAAGAAGTCTCGCAAGGAGGACGGGCGTTCTCTGCTCAGTCAGGTGCAGCCCGAGGACCTCTTAAAATTCGGACTAATCCCCGAGTTTATCGGACGGTTGCCGATGATTGCGGTTCTTGATGATCTGGATGAAGCCGCTTTAATAAAGATCCTGGTAGATCCCAAGAATGCTCTGACTAAGCAGTACAAGAAGCTTTTTGAACTAGAGAATGTTCAGCTGCGCTTCACCGATGGGGCTCTTAACGCAATAGCAAAGCAGGCGATTGAGCGTAAGGCAGGGGCCCGTGGCTTGAGAGCCATCCTGGAATCTCTGATGCTCGAGTCAATGTACGAAGTGCCATCAGAGCCAGACATTAAGGAAGTAATCGTCTCGGAAGATACTGTGCAAAAAGGTGAAAAGCCACTTGCTGTATATCAGCATGCAGAGTCGGCCTAGCGGTGCTCCTTCGTTGCTATCAGCAATACACAGCGCGCGTCAAAAAAATGTCGCTCAGTCGAGCTTCGTGTAAAACCGACGCCGCTTTTAGAACGCGGGTTCTTTTTGCAAGCGGATGGCTGTACGAGCTCATGTAGTGCTTGAAAAGCCCGCCACTCTGCCTGAATACGGCATCCTCTGAGTAATAACTCAACTTGATCAGCCTGCGCGTCGAAGTTCTTTTAGATTATCACTGTATTATTGTGATTTTTCTAGGCGTCGACTAGCATCGTAAGAATAGACGTAATGCTGTCAGCGTTGTCAATAAATCTGCAGAGAGTCCGAACAAATTCGGCGTAAAACGCGAATAGGTAGTAAGGGCTCGTAAAGCATAAAGTTAATTAGTCGAAATAGACATCTTTGGTACGCGATGAAATCACCATTAAACAACCCAATTCCTCTCCTTCCACTCCGTGAGCTTGTTGTGTTTCCACAGCAGGTAGTGCCGCTTTTCGTAGGCCGCGAAAAGAGTGTGCGCGCGATTGAGGAGTCTCAGCGCGAAGGAAAATACATACTATTGGCCGCGCAGAAAGATGCGCGTACGAGTAATCCAGGGCCAAAGGATATTTATACCATTGGAACCCTCGGTGAAGTCGTGCAGTTGATCAGGCTTGCTGACGGACCAATTAAGGTGTTGGTTGAGGGTAAGGCGCGGGCGCGAATCAAGAAATTCGTGCGTGAAGATGATTTTATGCTGGTTGATGTAGAGGAGATATCCTCTTCAACTGAGGTATCAACCGAGCTAAAGGCCCTCATGCGCTCGGTAAATGTGACATTTGATAACTACGTCAAGCTTGGCAAAAAGCTAAATCCAGAGATGGTTGTTCAAGTTAACGCCATTGAAGATCCTTCGCGCTTGGCAGACCACGTGGTTGTTCAGCTTAACATTAAGCTCGAAGACAAGCAGGAGATCCTTGAGACAATCGACCCGCAAGAGCGACTTGAGAAGATCCTTGCTCATATGAAGTCTGAGATCGAGATCTTGCAGGTTGAAAAGCGCATTCGCAGCCGCGTGAAGAAGCAGATGGAGAAGACTCAGAAGGAGTATTACCTCAACGAGCAGATGCGTGCGATCCAGAAAGAGCTTGGCGAGAAGGATGATTTCCGTAACGAGATTCAGGAGATCGAAGATAAGTTTAAAGCGAAGGATATGCCTGAAGAGGCTCGCGAAAAAACCGAGAAAGAGATTCGCAAGCTGAAGATGATGTCGCCGATGTCGGCTGAGGCTACTGTAGTTCGAAACTACGTAGACTGGATGCTGGCGCTTCCGTGGAACGAGACTTCGAAAGAAGAGATCGATATGGAGAAGGCTCGTGAAGTTCTCGATGAAGATCACTACGGCCTTGAGAAGGTCAAGGAGCGTATCCTTGAGTACCTCGCGGTGCAGAAGCTGGTTGGAAAGATGCGCGGACCTATCTTGTGCCTCGTAGGCCCTCCAGGAGTAGGAAAGACTTCGCTCGGTAAATCAATCGCGAAGTCAACCGGACGTAAATTCGTTCGCGTTGCTCTGGGTGGTGTGCGTGATGAAGCCGAGATTCGCGGTCATCGACGAACGTATATTGGAGCGCTTCCAGGTAAGATTATTCAGTCGCTCAAGAAAGCCGGAACCAGCAATCCTGTGTTTCTGCTTGATGAGGTTGATAAGATGTCTACCGACTTCCGTGGTGACCCTTCTTCGGCGCTTCTTGAGGTGTTGGATCC
The DNA here is from genome assembly GCA_044356425.1 of Bdellovibrionota bacterium. GTDB lineage: Bacteria > Bdellovibrionota_C > UBA2361 > UBA2361 > OMII01 > OMII01. The sequence goes on from JBIKWG010000048.1 coordinate 3,892, forward strand.
AGAGCAGAATGATTCGTTTAATGATCACTACCTCGATTGTGACTATGACCTGTCGAAGGTGATGTTCATCACCACTGCAAACTCACTGCACACCATTCCACAGCCTCTGATGGATCGTATGGAGATCATCCGTCTTTCGGGTTACACCGAGCTTGAAAAGGTGGCAATCTGTAAGAAGTATCTGCTGGAAAAGCAGCTTGAGGAGAATGGACTTAAGCTGTCGAATGTAAAGGTTACTGATGAGGTCTATTCAGAGATCATCAACCGTTACACTCGCGAAGCGGGAGTTCGTAACCTTGAGCGCAACATCGCAACCCTCGCTCGTAAAGCAGCTATAGAGGTAGTTGAGAAGGGTACAGACATCGTTGTTGATATCAACAAGAACAACCTGCCGCGATTCTTGGGCCAGCCTAAGTTCCGTTACGGTAAGGGAGAGGAGTTAGACCAGGTAGGACTTACAACTGGCCTTGCATGGACAGATAAGGGCGGAGAGCTGCTAGTTATAGAGACTACTGTGTTGCCTGGACGCGGACGCCTCCAGATAACCGGTAAGCTTGGTGACGTGATGCAGGAGTCTGCAAAGGCGGCTCTCAGCTATGTGCGATCTCGTGCGGCGGTGTTCGGTCTTCCCCGTTACTTCTATGACAAAGTAGATATCCACGTGCATGTTCCCGAAGGGGCGATTCCGAAGGATGGTCCATCCGCAGGCATCACGATGGCTACTTCGATGGTATCAGCTCTGACGGGAATCCCTATCGATAAGAATATAGCCATGACTGGTGAGATCACTCTTCGTGGAAATGTCCTGCCGATCGGTGGTCTGAAAGAGAAGGCTCTTGCGGCGCACCGCGGCGGTATTCGGCGCGTTCTTTTACCAAAAGAGAATGAAAACGATATCGAAGAGATTCCAGCTACTGTGCGAAATGAGCTTGAGCTTATCCCAGTATCTCACGTAGATGAGGTGCTTTTCGAGGCGCTCAAGTGTCGTAAGCCAGCAGATTTTGCTGCCATGTTGGACAACAAGGCAGTGCGGGATGAGCTTCTGTATGCTGATGAAAAGAAGAAGGGTGACGAGCGCGGTGACGGTGCTGGTGCAGGAGAGAAGGCTCCCTCTGCTGGCATTGTAGCTCACTAAGCAATGACCTGTTCGTAGAGAGCCGGGGTGCCCTTGTTAGTGGGGCCCTCGGCTTTTTTATGGCCTTTTGGCTGGTTGCTTTGTCCTTCCTCAGGTTGCGCGCTACGTGGGCAGCCAGTGCCCCTTTTATAGCTCCAGGCAGCACTGATCCATAGTCTCGCTTAGTTAGGTGATTTAAGAATGAAATTTCTAGCTGCAGAGGCGTTGACTTTACTAGAATGGATAGTAAACTCCTCTCGAAAAATACATTCAGCGTTCCCGCGATGCTGAGTGTAAGCTGGAAATATTGCGGGCGCTTAGCTCAGTTGGTAGAGCGTCAGCCTTACAAGCTGAATGAGGTGGATTAAGCGGCCAGAGCGAAGCGAAAGGTCGTAGTAGCCACCTAACAAACGCTCAATGCGAGCCAGCGAGCATTGAGTCATAAACAACATTCAGCGTTCCCGCGATGCTGAGTGTAAGCTGGAAATATTGCGGGCGCTTAGCTCAGTTGGTAGAGCGTCAGCCTTACAAGCTGAATGTCGTAGGTTCGATCCCTGCAGCGCCCACCACTTCTTTTATTCAATAATCCGAAAAATTAATCTACTCAGGACGGCAGCGTAGGACTGTAGCAGCCGCGTAACAGATGGTTCATGCGAGCCAGCGAGTATCAAGTTGCCTGAGGTAGGTTCAATCCCTGTAGCATCAAATAGTCTATGATCTCTTCTTCTCAATTATAGTGCCACTTCTCTAAGGAAGCGCGGTAAGTACTATAACTTGGTAAAATCGGCCTCTCAGCGCAGAGCGTGAAGCGTGGCTGGTGCTTGGCTGCTGAACGTAAGATTTTACTAGAGCTAGAGAGCGCTGTTAGTAGTTGCGAATTATTAGTTCAACTACTGGTCCACGCTTGCCGCCCTTTGAATTGATTGCCCGGGCTGCGCCTACTGGTTCAATTTTAAATCCACGGTAAAGCTCCTGGATTATGGCTGCATTCGAATTTGAAACCATCCAGCGCACACCTTTTCGGTGAAGCTTAAGGCACACCAGCAGCAGCAGCTCCTGGGCTGCTTCGTCGAATCCTCCAGCAACGTAGCTCGTAAAATCTGAGGTTTCACTAACTGGCGCATACGGTGGATCGAAATAGACAAAGTCATCTTTGTCGGCGATCTCCGCAATCTCTTCAAAGGCTGTTTGTGCCAGCACTGCAGACTTTAAGAGCTTGCTGCATGCAAATAGGTTCTCTTCATCAACGATCGTAGGGTTGGTGTAACGTCCAAAGGGAACATTGAAATGCCCCTTTGAGTTAACTCGATAGAGGCCATTGAAGCAGGTTTTGTTAAGGTAGAGAAAGCGAGCCGCCCTCTTTACTGATGAAAGCTGAGCAAAATCTGCGCTGCGATCCATCTCGCGGACGGCGTAGTACATCTCTTCTTCGTAACGAAATGAGTGTAGCTCCTTAATAAGCTCCTCTACGTTAGATTGGACAACAGAGAAGCAGTTCACGAGCTCGCTGTTGCAGTCGGCAAGATAGGCTAGGCGTGGTCGAATGGCGAAATAGAGTGCCCCACCACCAAGAAAAGGCTCAAGGTAGCGGTTCATATGCTGTGGAAGCCGCCGTACTAGTTGTGGCAGGAGCTGTGTCTTTCCCCCCGCCCACTTAAGAAACGGGCGACACGAATGGGCCACTGCGGCAGTTTCAGCACCCGCTGCTGAGGAGAGGTCAGGGGTGATTGTCGAATCTGAGGTCATGTGCAGCCCTTGCAAACGATGTTCGGGCTGATATTTATACGACTTTCGACGGAAGTCCAGGGCATTTAGCCACTGACTTAGGCCGCTGGTGTCGGAGTTGGCGTTGGAGTGCCCGAGCCAGCAGATGGATTGCCGTTTTCATCTCCACTGATGTCTACTTCCCAGCGCTGTTGAGCTGAAAAACGTGGCGTTGCGATCTCAAATTCATCTCGATCGAATATAGTGGGGTCGTTGTTATCGAGATCAGCCTCAACAAAGGCCTCGAGGTCCGCAGCGAGTGCTTTAAGCTTAAAGTCTACTGATATGTAGCTGTCGCCGTTTGCTGAACGCCGTGAAAAGAAGAACACTAGGTAGCGATCGTTTTCATCCTTAGCCTCGGTGTTGGGCATAACGAGCCGCTCTTTATCCTCGCCCTTGTAAAATACGGCAGAGTCCTTAACGTATCGAAGCACCTTGGGGTAACGAAGCTTTAAGATCACCCCATTTGGATTGATGTCGAACACCTCAACCCGCACGTTGGTTAGGTCGCCAGAGTCCATGTAGTTTTTCTCTACCTCTAGCACTATTTCGCCAGGGCTGCTGCTATCACCACCGCCACCACTACCACCGCCAACTCCACAGGCCGTAAAGGCGAGGGCAGAAATAAGAGCGCCCCAATAAATAAGGGGAGATTTACCGCGAAGGTGCAGTGAGCAGGGCATATCAGATCTCTTTTCTTAGCATGTGCTTTGAACGGCTTGGGCAGCTCAAAGAACCTCACTATCTAGGATGAAGCGATGGGCAGAAGGGCTTCTTTTTTACCGTTTGCCTCAAACCGCTTCGTGCAAAAGGCCCCTTGTTTGTCATTCTGTTGGAAGGCGAAGATAAACGCAGTTTGTCAAATTGCGTTCGATTTATGTTGCGCGCTTTACAGCTGCATGTTTCACAAACTGCGTTTGGTTAGGGGGCGGTCTCAAGCTTCATCCTAGCTGTTTAAAGGACGTAGTAGTGGTGCAGCCGTATCCCCGAGAGGTCTTTGAGCGGTTTTGTTTCTAGTAAGCGGCATAGTGCCGTGAGCTATTTTAAAGGAAAACAAATGGTGAAATCGAGACTATTGGAATTTGGTGCATCGAAACTCAAAGTTCTTACTGTTGCGGCGCTCGTGGCTGCTAGCTCAATAGCAGTGGAGGTTTCTTTTGCAGAGGGTCCTGAAGGGATTGTCTTCACTTCAAGCAAGGCTTGCTGGGAGGCTTCGCTGCGTTACACAAGGAGCCTCGACTCAGGCAAAATTACTTCGTTCTGTTTGGCAAACGACCCAGCGCGAAGCTATTCATATCCAGAGATCCAAGAAGAGTGGGCATATGGGTGTCGACAATCCTCGGCAAATACTTGGGCGTTGCACCTCAGCAAGTATTCAAAAATGGAGTTTGCTTTGGCTAAGCCGCCCTCAACGTGGAAATCTCTGCGATCGGGAAGCGAGGGCTGTGTTGAGAAGCTCTACTGGAAGAGTTCTACAACCACGACTAATATGCTTACTCCAAAAGTGAAAAACGTAGAAACCGCCTACACTTCATCTGCAGAGAGAACGATCACGCCGGCCTCAGTAAGAATAGTTCAGCGGGGCACTAATTTACTAGTCGAAGAGACTGCTACACTAACAGTCGAAGTGACTCGCTACGACGCTCCAACTGCTGATGGAAAGCAAGCCATCCTGGATGTTGCCACTTCCTACATCCAGCAGTCGGCGGACTCGCCACAGTGGCGCAGCGTAAAGAAGTAGGCTCGCCTTAGCATTTACGCCCTCCTAGAGATGACCCCACGCTGACCATTAGCAGACGTTGAGCTGGTGTGTGGGTAATGCAAAGGGTGCAAGACGTAATTCGATGGCGGTAATAAAATAGTGGTAATCAGAGAGGGCTGAGAGGAATCTGAAGGTAAATATCAGAGAAACTCAGAAGCCCTCTCTTTCTGTTTTTACAGCCCACGTCAGAGCGTTGCAGCCATGGGCTGTAAGAAGGGGCTGCTCTTTGCTCTGCAGGTTGAGCCGCGTTGCTTAATTCGCGCGTTGGCATTTAAGGCGGACGCAGCCTGTCAGGTTAGGCTCGTTTTAGGCTTTGTAATCTAGGCTCGCATAGTCGGTATGTTTAGTAATTTTTGGCGGTGGTCTTAAACTTACCCTTCGCTCTTAAAAGTGCGAAGTTCTAGAGTTGCTTTAAGGCAAGATGGCTTAAGGCTTTTTTTTAAATCAGCCGAGGTCTCCCCTGAGTTGCTTCGGGAAAGACAAATGATAAAAAAGAGATTGCTTCAACCTACAGTATTAAACCTGAAGCCCTTTGGTGCTGTGATGCTACTTGCTGTGAGCTCGATGGGAGCGCAGATTTGCTTGGCCGAGCGCGCAGTCTTTGTGTCGTTTAATTCACAGACGTCGTGCGAACAGAATGCGCCGAAGTATAATAGGATTAGGGATTCAGATGAGCTTCTATCGGAATGCAAGAAATCAGATCCGCATCACAAATACTTTTATCCTAAAACTCAAGAGGTTTCGGAGTATGGTTGTGTAAAGAAGCCAGAGGGCACCTGGGGGTTATATGTAAAGCGATATTCAAAAACAGATTTTGCTATCGCTAGGCCGCCTGCTTGGTGGAAACAGCTTCGTTCGGGAAGCGAGGGATGCACGGAGCGAATTTACCGTACAGCTTCAGAAATACGGGACTACTCGCTCAACACGGATGGTAATCAAGAGACACCCTACTGCTCGTCCACAGAGAAAACTATCAGTCCTGCTAGGCTAGTGATACGGCAGATAGGAACCAATCTGGAGCTGTCTGAGATAGCCTATCAGGTAATTGAGGCAACCTCATATTACCCACCAGGTAGCGATAGAAAGCAGAAGGTGACGGACCGGCAGATTAAGGTCGTATCTCAATCTGAAGATGCTCCGGAGTGGAAGAGGGTTAAGAAGTAACTTCTTGGGGGGTACGTTTTCTTCGTAGCTAGCAATGAGCCAGTTACAAGCTTGATACATTTGAGAGAGAACGGACGCACATGCAAGTGAGGGTAAGCTAGCGCCGCCGCGCGGCCATCGCTAGCGATGGCACGGCTTGCGACCTAGCGCCCACGCGAGGAACAGCCAGGTGGCGATCAAGCCCGCACCGCCGATCGGCGTGATGGCTCCCAGCCAGCGGATGTTTAGCAACACCAAGATGTATAACGATCCAGAGAAGATGCAGAGTGAGGCGATAAAACCGATCGCTGCGCGGATAGCTCTATCAGCTTCGAGAAGCTGTGAGCCAGCCGCAAGGGCTGTTATCAGCGCAGCCACTGCGTGAATCAGGTGATAGAACACCGCCTTCTCCCAGATGATGAGGTCAGAGGCGGGCACTACATCTCGTAACCCGTGGGCTCCAAAGGCACCGCAGATAACGGCAAGAGCAGCCAACAGCGCAGAGAGTTTAGTAAGATATGTAAGCATAAAAACGAATTTTAAAGCCGAGTTTTCAAGATAGCTAGCGCCAAAAGTCAGCTCCAGGGAAGATGTTAAGGTCTTTGTTTTTACTCACGATAATCGAGCGTTTCGTGTTTTTCAGCAAGGGTTTCCCGTAGTCTTGAGACTTCAGTGCTTATGCTTTGCTCTTGGTTGGTCGATGATCCCCCTGGTATTAGGTTTCGCTGAGCTATCATTCATGGGAATGGCATCTGAATTCGGACGAAAATTGCAGATCTTGGTGGCAGATGATCACTCGCTGACGCGATCGCTGGTGCGTGCCATTTTGCGAGGTGCTGGATTTGAAGAGATAGTGCATGCAGAAACCGGGGTTCAAGCAGTGCAGATCGTAACGAATCAACCGATTGATCTCGTTATATGTGATTGGAATATGCCAGAAGGAACCGGATTAGAGGTGCTGCGTACGCTGCGTGCTGATGAACGCTTTAAGAAGCTGCCGTTCATTATGCTGACGGCAGAGGCCTACCGAGAAAATGTGCTGACAGCTGCGCAGTCAGGCTCGCACGATTATGTTGTAAAGCCATTCACGGCCGACGTTCTGCTGGAAAAAGTCGAGTCGGTGCTGCAACGCCACTATGTAGGTCCAAGGTCAGACCTCAAGGGTGACAACAAAGACGATTATAAGAGCACTTCTCACGATTCTTAACGGCACTTGCAGAGCTACCTAGTTGAAGCTTGGCTAAAGATAAAAAGATCTAAAAAAAACTAATAGAAACAGGGCTTAAAGGCACAATTGGTCGCAATTAGATCAAGAATCCCGCAAGTTAGGTATCACGGCGGCTGATCTGCTACATAACAGGTAGAGCAGAAAGGTGAGCAGATGAATTCAACAGCCCGTGTGCGTTTCATACTTGTATTGTTAACAGCCGTTAGTGTTCTAGTTGCTACACACAACGTGTGTGCGCAGAACAACGTAAACGGCGATCTAAAAGGCTTTTGGCAGAAGGGCGATGCTGCCAACTGGACAGCTCCGATTCGTGAGAATTCATCAGCGGGTGTTGTGTATCGTGATTATCCTCTTGCAGTCGATAAGATAAAAGCGGATACGCAAGCCGCTGTTGCTCCGGCAACAGAGCCGCAAAACAGCCAGAATGCGCCTCAAAATGCTCCTGCACAGCCATTATCACGCGAGCAGATCATAGCGAAACACGGGGCGCCCGATATTCCGCGGCCGATCCGAGCTGCAAAGGATTCACCACCTGAGATGCAGGGTCTGTTTGAGGCCATTAATAGCGGCGATAGAGAGCTTGCCTGGCAGTATTCGTTAGCTCTAGCTCGTCGAAATACAGAGATTCAAAAAACCGTTGCTAAAGCCACTGACTACCAGGTGTTGGCGATGGAGGCGCTCGGTATGCGCGCCGGCCCAGACGGTGGTGCAGGTGCCGATGCTCTTAACCCTAATCGTGCCGAGTTGCAGGCTTTTATCGATCGCACCAAGGCTGAGCAGTCTAAAGCCCAAGGGGCCATAGAGGCCACTCAGGCGGGCATAGCAGAAGCGGCGGGGGTCGATGCCTGGTCAGACTCACCAGTGCCGGCCGGGGCTCCTGCTAACGCTCGCAGCGTGGCTTCCGCAGCAGCACAGTCAGAGGCTGCACGACAGCCCTCTTCGAACTCCCCCGTACCGGTAGATCCAGCTGGCAAGGTTAAGGTGCTGTTTTTCTTTGATGAGCGTGATGCTGCAGTTAAGTCTTTTGCTGAATCCCTGCGCCCCCTACGGCAGCGCTTTAAGGACGATTCAAACGTCTCAATGGTAGGGCTAACTAAGCGGTCTTACGATATTCCCACCCTAAAAAACCTCAGTGCTACTGCAAATTTTCCATTTGCCCTGCTTAACGGTGAAGCACTTGCTCAAGAATTGCGGATACATACCTATCCAGTGGTGGTTTTTGTGGCGACTACTTCAAAGCAGACCTACCGAATTGAAGGCACTCCGAGTGTTGAACAGATTGAACAAGTTGTTAGGTTGATGAAAGGGAGCAGGTAACGGTGAGGAGCTTTTCAACTCGCACAGCTTTGACCTCTCTTGCTATCGCGGCGTTCGTGCTGCACTCGCCAGCCTTGGCTAAGGCTTTTCCGACCATATCTCTTCCAGGAGGGGGGTCGTTGCAGCTCCCAGGAAATATCCCACCTCTTCCTGGTGGTGTTACTGTTTCGCCCGGTGGTGTAACTGCAAAGCTGCCAGGTGGCGTTACAGTTTCACCTGGTGGTGTATCCGCACAGCTTCCCGGTGGTGTTACTGTTTCGCCCGGTGGTGTGACTGCACAGCTGCCAGGTGGCGTTACAGTCTCTCCAGGTGGCATCTCGGGGCTTCCAGCTAATCTTCCAAAACTTCCTTCGATTGACGGACCTATATGGACGATGCCTGACGGGTTAACTGGTGGGGGCGCCAACGCCAATGCTTCGGGAGTGACGCAGTACGAAGCTCAAGGAAGTTTCGTTAAAGACATTATGAACGGTTACGTAAAACGCAGTGCAGCACAATCAGGAGCGTACGGAACCGATAATGCTGTGACTGATAAGTTAACGCTACCGCCCCTTCCGGGCGAGCAAGCGATGGCCGATTCTTCTAATGACACAACCAGATTCGCACCGAATGGAAAGCTGCCAATGACCTCTCGCGAAAGCTATGAGGATTTTCAGATCCGTATGCCAACGCTGATCGGTATGCGGCAGTTGATGGACGGAACTCCGATTAAGGACATGCTTAAAGAGTTGACCACGAAACAGGTTCCTGTGCTGTTTCAGACGATGATGATGGTTGAGAATGGCGCTGCCACGGGCTACATCGGCGCGTTGAATGCAACTAACGGCATCCTTCAGAATACGATGCAGTCGCAAGATCTTCAGATTAAGTTAATGGACTTAACGGATCACACCGGTCTTCAGAAAGAGGCTTACCTGCGTCGTATGAAGCAGGCTTTAGAAGATCCGAAGACAAACGATGCGTGGCCGGCAGCTCTCTTTGCAGCTACTGGTGATATGGCAACCGAAGCTAACGGTAAAATTGCTGATTTTAAAGTGATGCCTGATGCAAAAGGATTTAGCGTTGGTAATCTGCGAGGTTCACCATCAGTTGATGCATCCAAGGTAATACTGAGTGACCTGCTGTTCTATGATCAAGATGTTGCGGAGAACGTTAAAGAGAGCTTAACGCTCTTAAAGAGAGATTTTAGGCGATATCTCGGTGATTACGAGATTGAGCAGCTACCCATTGCAGGCAAGACTGCCGGAGTAACGATAAAGATGAAGCGCATAAAGCCTGAAGCGGCAAACAATCGCCGTGGTTTAGCGCGAGCCAAGTGGGAAGAGCAGGCAGTGGTGTTTGAGTCGTTAGGAAGGGTATTAAAGCTTCACTGTGAATTCAAGAGAAATAACACGAACAACCAGGCACGACCCTTCACTGCTGAGACAGCAGGGCAATATTTGCAGGGCGTCATGGATCACAGTACAGCGAGTCCTAGTCGAGGTTATATGGGAAGCTCTAGGCACTCACCTTGGGAGTACGCCAGTTCGCCTGATATTCCCCTGACTCTTAACTTTATCGAGCAGCTGTACACACTCTTTAATAAGGCTGCGCGCGAGCAAGATCTCAGATGTGAGGAGTTTAGTTTTAGCGCAGCTAACATCCCCTCGATTATGTCGGCAGAGAGATCCAGCAATAATCTTGATGATTGCAGTGCCGGTAAGAGTTGTGTGCGTAACCGTCTGCTTGTTTTTTACAGCGATGTGGTAGCTCGTTCGCGAGTGCTCTACCTTTACAGAACCCTCATTGAGCAGGTGTACAAGTTTGCCGTAACGCCTGAGCTGTATCGGTACCTCACTCAGATGCTTCGGGAGGAGTTTGGTGATTACGATATTAACCAAGAGATTTCGCTCAATCAGCAGCGCTGGTCTGAGTATCAGATTTTTCTGGCCAAATATGCACAGAGCTTGAGTGGTGGTGGTTCTGCTCCTATCACAGGTGTGGGTGACAATGTGCCGAATGCATTCGTTCCAGGAAAGAAGTAGGTAAGCGAGGTTTATGGATAGCTTCACTCTTATAGCTGACATACTGACAACGCTCTCGGCGCTGTTTAGCTTTGTCGGTGATGGGCTGTTCAGCTCTGTGTCAGGGGTTTTTGACTTCGCTGTGCAAGTTCAGAGATGCGATCGTGAGTTGTGCCCAGGCAGTCAATTTACCCTAGTAGGCGCGTCGTGGGCAAACATTGGATACCTATCGCATGCTGATGTGCTGTACATGCTCAGCGCAACTGAGTTCGGTCACTGGGCGCCGCTAATGTATGTTTGTGCGGCGATTGGAGCGATCATCGGGGTTGCGATGAATATGCCCCCCAAAGGATATGTGTGGTTCTTCCTCGGTCCTTCGATGTACTCCTTCCTAGTCGGCACAACGCAGGACATCCGCGGAGTAGATTGGGTCGTTGCTAATCAGCAGCAAGACATGACCGAAGTATGGCGTAACTCTGAAGTTATGATGCGCAATTTGGAGATCACCGACCGTGATGGAATCCCCGTTTCAAAGGATGGTCCGGGGGCTCTCTATAAAGTCGCAATGCCACTTGTGTTTCTCGATTCTCTCTTTAGCAATTCAGCAAATTTTCTTGTCGAATGGTCTGGATTGTACCGTCAATCAGGTGAGG
>JBIKWG010000257.1:0-4248 GCA_044356425.1 Bdellovibrionota bacterium
CCACGCGCTCTTTGCACCCTTGAAACCATCGCGGGGTGGCGCAAGGTGGGACCGACCTCTCACTTCGACCCTTGATTGACCCACTTCGCCAGAATCAGGACCGGACAACCACTACAGTTCAACTACTTATAGAAAAGCGATCGATTTGCCTACCCATCCGGTGAGTACCGTTATAAATAGCAGGATGCGACTAATCATTGAGCGCGTAGTTACCATGGTGGTTTCATTGTGCACAGCCGCCATCAGCCACCACTCATAACCGTAAAGACCCACATTTACAATGGGCAAACGGGTTGCCCCTGGTGTATGTTCCGCACACAAGGTTACCTCGGAATAGAGGGATATGCGGTCATGAATCCCCAAAAAATCAAGATGTGGCCTCACACTGGGTGTACATTATTATCTACTGCAATACTGCTCATTTCTGCTCTTCTCTTTTCAGCTACGCTGGCTGCAGCAAACGCACCTGAGCCAAAGGATGCACCTCTTGAGGTGGGATTGATCCTCTCGCTCAGTGGACAGCTGGCTGCATTTGGACACGGCATCCAGCAAGGAGTTGAGCTAGCCCGTGCTGAGGGGCGCGCGCCACTGCTCTCATTCACTTACGACGACGATCAATCGGTGAGTCAACGCGGGGTAGTTGTGAGCGCGTTACAAAGTATCCTACAGAAGAAGATAAAAATCGTTACAATGTCGGGTATGCCGAATGTAGCGATTGCCGACCAGATAGTTAGTGCTCGCGGAGCTATTGCACTCTCGATATTAGATAGCAATGAGGGCATCAAGAAGCTAAGTGAGAATATATTTGGATTCGGGTGGTCGAACGAAGGCACAGCTCGACGAAGTGCAGCCTTGGCGATCAACAACCTTAAAGCGAAAAGTGTAGCTATCGTAGCTGGCAATGACGAGTGGTCAGAGATCATGGGGCACGCATTTGCTGAAGAGATTAAGAGGAATGGTGGGGTGGTAGCACATGATAGCTCAGTTGACCTTGCGGCTACTGATTTTCGCTCCCTGGCCACAAAAATTGTAAAGCTTAAACCTGATGTCGTCTACTTCCCGCTCTATGGTCCAGCCTTACTCTCGTTTGCGAGGCAGCTCAAGCAGGTGGGCTATTCTGGCACTATGATGAGCGCTGAGGGTGTCACTGATGTGGAGATTCAAGCTCTCGGCGCAGCGGCTGAGGGAATGTGGGTTACAGGAGCTTACTTATCAAATTCTGACTTTGAACAGCGCTACAAGAAGCATTTCAAGCAAGACGCTATAACAGTAAATACAGCACACGTAGCGCTCGGATACGATTTGGCGCTTTTCCTTAACGCCGCTGCTCAAAAGATGCAGATGGAGCAGCGCCCCTTTGATGATGCTAATCTTCGCGCCGTAATCGGAGCAATTTCTGTTAATGGAATCATGGGGACTACATCGTTTACCAACCGTGTAATTACAGGCCGGGTACAGCACCTCTTTGTTGTTCGCGATGGTAAGCTTGTGCCACAGTGAGCCTTAGAGCCGGCTTTCTGCTACTATACCTTATCTTATTTTGGAGACGCGTCATGATGCCTTCTCGTCTGCTCTCTCTTCTGCTCTTGGTTGCCGCTCTTTCGCTGCATACTACCGCAGCAAGAGCTGAAACCCGCACCCCATTAGGTCTCTCTGCGCCTCTCAGTGGTGATGGCACCGCTTGCTACTCCATCGATGATCTCTAATCTGGGTGAGCGTATCTTCCGGGCGAGCCTGAGTGATGCGATAGCAGCGAGTGCTTTAGCGGATGCTGTTCGTAGTGCGCATACAAAGGTAGGTATCCTTACCGAACAGAACGCGTACTCTGAGGGGTTCGCAAATGACTTTAGAAAGCGAGCAGGACAGATCGGTCTGGAAGTGGTCTCAGAGGATTTTCAGAGTGGGGATACCGACCTCAAGGGGCAGCTTCTACGACTCCAATCTCGTGCGCCGGACGCTATCTTCATAAACACAAATACCGAGCGAACCTTCACCGCCATCCTTAAACAGATGAGTGTGATGCAATTTGTGCCCACTCGTTACGGCGCCTACATGCCCGGAGCTTCAAGCTTTCTTGCTGCTGCAGGCGCGATGGCAGAGGGAATAATCTTTGTTGATCTTCCGAAAGCAGAAGAGCTGCTCAATGAAGAAGGAAGAAAACTTTACCAGGAGTATCTGAGCATGTACGGCGCTCTTCAAGGATGGACCTTCATTTTCCCAGCAGGCTTTGAGGCGTTTCGTTCGATTCATCAGGCGATCACTTCTGGAAAGCCGATTAACGAGCATCTGCACTCTACCGAGTTCTCAGGAATATTCGGTGTGTACTCATTCGATAAGAGTGGCGATATCCGCGGTCTGCGCCACTCCATCAGAGTTATCAAGGGCGGCCAAAACGTTCCTGTGGAAACGCAAGCTAGATCGTAGTTTCGGACGCGTCGCTTATGCGGCGTTGTCGCAGCTACCTTGGATATGCACGGTTAAGGCGATTTAGGCATAAAAGGCGGCAGCTGCGGAACTAAAAAGGCCTAATTACGCAATATAATCAATATGTTGCAAATCCAATTGCCCTTGAATCAAATTTGGCGTATTTTTGCGATCTATGATACGCAGAATCTGCAAGTTACCGATTAATAACAGTTTTTTTCTATTTGGTCCGCGCCAAACTGGAAAAACTACGCTTATTGAGGGTTTTGTTGCAGGTCGTCGGGTGTGGGTCATTAATTTGTTAGACCGTACTGTGTATCACCGCTACCTGGCTTCACCCGGGCAGTTCTACGCAGAGGCAAAGAAGAAAATAACCGATGAGCAAATTGAGATACTCTTCATAGATGAAGTCCAGAAGATTCCTGCACTCCTCGACGAGGTGCAAAGACTGATGCATGAGCAGCCTGCTACTGTCTTTATTCTTTCAGGTTCGAGCGCAAGAAAGTTAAAGCGGGAGGGAGCAAATTTACTGGGCGGTAGAGCCGTCTCGCGCAACTTGTCCCCCCTTACGCATCACGAGTTAGGAGAGTGCGCGTCACTCGACGACATATTGCAGTTCGGGAGCTTGCCCAGCATTATTTTAAAACCTTCAACTGAAGAGCGCGTCAATCTACTGACTGCCTATGTTAGCACTTACTTAAGCGAGGAGATTCAGCAGGAGTCTCTCGTGAGAAACCTTCCGGGCTTTCTGAACTTCCTAGAAGTTGCTGCTCAACAGTCTGGAGAGCTTCTTAATTTCTCAAATGTCGCACGTGACGCACAGCTACAGCCTAGAACGGTTCAAACCTACTACGATATATTGGTTGATACCCTTATTGGGATTAAGTTGCAGGCTTACAGTAAGAGCGTACGAAGGCGTTTGCGCTCAACCCCGAAATTCTATCTCTTTGACCTTGGCGTACTAAATACCCTAGAGCGGCAATTACGCTCGACACCTGATAAGGTACGACGAGGACGTCTCTTTGAGCACTTCATAGTATTGGAAACGGATCGCTTGCTGCGATACCTTTCAACAGATGGCAGAGCCTTTTTTTGGCGCACTAAAGACGGTCAAGAGGTAGACCTTTTGATTGAAGACAGAGGCGTACTCATCGCGGCAGTAGAGATAAAATCCTCTTCGGTTATTACACCGCAGTACTTCTCTGGCTTGCGTGCCTTTGCCGATGAGCACCCCTCTGTGCCGCGCTACGTCGTTGCTGACGTGCCCGAAGGCTTTGAGCTGCAAGACCTTGCAACTGTGCTTCCGTGGCGAGAATATCTTATGTTACTTGATCGGTGGTTGAGGAAATGAAAGCCTAACTACTTAACGCACTGCCACCTAATATATAACCCAAACCTTAGTTAAACTTCTTCTACTGACAACTCTCGCAATCACCATCAAGGCCGCAGACCTTTGGAACCGATGGCTTATCTGCCGCCGGTGCAGACTCTGCTACTACGTTACGCTCAACTACAACCTCTGCCAATGCTGACTTGTATGAAGGCTCAAGGAATCCCTGACTTTTTTATCCGACGAAGCCTTGGCGTAGTTGGGCAGGCACCTCCACCTATTCCTAAGTTCATCGCCCGTTCGACAGGCTCACGGCAAGGGCCTGTGGCGAGCATAGTCGAGCCAACCTGTGGCGAGCGTAGTCGAGCCATCCCCTGATGACTTCTACAACCCGCTAGGGTGGTCCCCATTTAACGGACAGTCGGCTAGGAAGGATTTGAACTCTCATAACTTATGTTAATATGGGGGTATATGGAGAATAAGAGAGAGTCCAA
>JBIKWG010000258.1:0-4232 GCA_044356425.1 Bdellovibrionota bacterium
CTTAAAAATAGCATTCCACACCGATGCGGGTTGGGCTTGATAAACTACACGAGCCTAAATGTTCAAGTAGCTAGGAGGATGCCCGCCCCCGATAGCATCAAAGCTTATTTCAGCGAACTGAGTGAATCAGCTGTTTTTCTAGTAACTGAATGCGCGGAGTCTGCGAGGGTCTTGCGATAAACATGCCCATTTTTCAAGCGACTCATCGAGATCCTAAGCGCTATTCATACCGCAGCTTCTCACGCTCATAAGAGCTTCATACTGATTTGGCACTCACGCCCTCAATGTGCGCGGTATCTTTGTCTTGAGTATGACGTGCTTCATCGGCCCTAAACCGGCATTTAATTGAAGTCTACCGACTTGAGCGCATGGCCGATCGATCTAAAACGCGAGCGCTTTAAAGAGAGAAAAGTATAAATGCTCTGCTTGATGCATTCTCTACTGGTCTCTTTAAACCAACAGGACCTGCCGCTTCCGCACTGAGTCTCATCGCCATGAAACCGGATGGTCTCAATTTTGTCGACAGCGTAGGGTCTCTGAATGATCAGAGCGACATTCGCACTCTGCTTCAACAAGCTGCTATTACTCGACCGTCAGGGGCATTTCGATAGCTGTCGCTTTGATATTATACCGTAGAGGCGTATGAGCGACTAAGGAAAATCGACACATAGTGATGATGAATTGAAAAACCTACCCACGAAATCACGCGAGCTACCAGACGGAAACGGTTTTGTTTCGACAGTTGCAAAGTTAGGATTAAGAGAGAGAGAGATGAGAGCACTGAGCACCAGCAGCAGTAAGGGACAGCTTGTGTCGAGGATAGTTAACCATAAGCCTAGACGCTCGTAAGGGCGTTTAGGCAACCATGGGAAAATCTTCAGACAGAAGCCGCAGCGCTCAAAAACGCTTGCAAAAGGTGGTTAATCTTTTGCACCTTGCACTTTAAGCTGATAGCCCTTGGACTGCCAGCTTAATTCTGCTCTCCAACTCTGTTACCTGGTTTCCCAGGCACTTGGTTGCTGTTTTGAGTTGCCGGTTCTCATCGAGTGCTTTCTCAAGTCTGTCTTCAAGGTCATCGACGGCTTTTCTGGCCGACCCGGCCTGAAGGATGGCCTTTGGCGCAATCGCAAGGGCCTCAAAGTAGGCCGCTTTAGGCGGGCCCTCCTCAAGCATTACGTATGCGACTGAGCCGCATACGCGCATTTTATTTGACATTCCGACGGCCCAGAGGTGGCCTACTACCACCGTCTGCCCAAGCCTTATCGTCCACTGTCGGAGATCGGCGGAGTTGCCTCCGCCGGCGCGTTTCCAGTTGGTTAGGTTATAACGCAGCTTTGTTTGCTGCGATTTACCTTCTTCGTTTGACCAATCTACCACGACGTCGGAGCCGTCGGGGTTCAAGAACACAACCCCTACGATGGGGTGTAGGTCCTCCGGTTTTGTGCCGTCCAACGAATCTCCCAGAGCTTCTGGCGGCACATCGATGCCGAGCCCCGGCTCTTCCATCGCCATGGGGGCGAACCACCCGCCCTGGTCATACCCCCCGACGACAAAGAACGGCTGGGAGCCGTCGGCAGCGTGCGGGATGCACGCCACCTCGAACTCCGCCTCGGGCACGGATCGGCCCTGTACTATTTCGTTACATATCGCTACGTAACGATCCGCGGGGACTGTTACTGCCCAAGTTCCTTCTTTGTTTCTGCCGTTTGGCAGGGTGCCTAGCACCCTGCGCGGACCCTTCGCTGCCCTTCGCTTCTCAATGAACGTGCTCATGATTTTTTCAATTAACTGCTTTTTGAATTTCCCAAAAAACTTTCACGACATCACATGATGTCAGAGTTCAGGGCTATCCGAACGGTGGTCACTGTACAGCGTCACCACCCTTGGGATAGCCCTGAGAAAACCTCTCTATCCTCGACACATATAGCTGATGTAAAAGAGCGTCCTTAATTGTCGTCCCGTGCAAGGTGTTAGTCAAAGGTAGGTTGAACGGCAGTAGGGTAGGAATCTGCATAATGAGTCATATTCTGTAATTTTTACTAAATGAGTGAAGAGATTTTGATTAATTCGGTTCCGCATGTGTTGGGGCAGGTGGTCGAAAGATACCTCAGCACTGTCGCCTCTCTGCGCTCCTGTGTAAGGTGTGGGTAGATGGGATGAGTGCTGTCCACCGTATGCGCGCCGACCTCAGCACCGATGACGCTGCTTCTGCGCCATCGTCGGCACCGGCTTGTGCGCTTTCTGGGGCGGTCATTTCTTTGCGGTAACGGGGCTACGTCCCAGCTAGCCGGATTGTTCTGCGGCTACCACAACAGGACTAGGGCTTGCATGCCTTACTTCCATAGAAGCTCGGCAGTCGGATCCTTTCCCGTGTGATTCCTCCTGCGCTCTTCAGCTTCTTGGTGTAGCTCTTCGATCGTAGGCACCTGCGATTCCCATGCGATCCACACCGGGATGCCACTGTGCAGCAAGGGTAGCCCCGAATACGAACCCCACCGCACGTGAATCACTCCACGACCGCGCGATGTATGCAGCACCTCAAGCTTCATGACACTCTGAGAGTCGCTGGTATGTCCAAATGGGCTATCCCATTTTGAATAGGGAAGGCGCTGCTCAATCTGGTAGCCGTTTTGTTTCAACCAGCGCACAATCGTCTCTTGTTCTCTGTTCGGCGCAATCGTGACGCTGCAGATCAATAAAACACCGAGTGCCATGAAAGAGAGCGCGGGGTAGACCGTGCAGCCGTTCTTTACCATCCAGAGCCCTGTTAAAAACAGCCCAGCGATCGAGCAGCAGAAGCAGAGTCCCTGTATAGCGTCTAAGAGGCGCTCCCTGAAGGGAACCTGGATTACCGAGTAAGGTTGGCGGTTCTGCTGTGAAAAAGCCGAGAGGTGACCGCCTATGACTACCAATGCCACAGCAATTACGGATAACAACGCGAGAAGATTCGAAGCACACATCTTGCTTAAGGATATCGTACGGAGCTGTAGTGGGGTTAAGCGCAAAAGGAGGTCTTCGGGTCTAGGTAGCTGATTTAGCTACGCGATGGTGAACCAGGTGGGTGATTCAGGTGCGATCTGCCCGTTCATGGTTGAGCGAAAGTCAAGTTGTTAGCCCGAAAACACAGCGTAATAGCTTAGCATTGCTCTTTAGTTTTCAGCAGCTTAAGATCGCCGGTGCTGATAGCCACCAGCCCACCGATGGCACTCGATGCCGTAACAGCTACGATCCACAATGTTCCAAAAGCAAATGCCTGCTCTTTCGATACAATAGCAGGGGCTGCTGTGAGAAAGAAGATGTAGGAGTTCTCGCGCACACCTAATCCGTTCCAGCTAATCGGCAGGCTGCTTGCGATGTTCACGAATGGAATAACCACAAAAAGTGTAGCCAGCGGAACCGATATTCCCAGTGCATTCGCCATGAGGGCGTGCAGCAAGATCTGTGTAGTGTGAAAAATCACCGAGATTACTGTTATCGTACTCAACACCTTCGGGCAGCGTGGAAAGGCATTTTCAAGCTGGCTTAATTTGTGAGCCAGGGTAGTGCCTTTCAGAAATGGGACATTCTTCAACACAAACGGGATAGCCGCCCAACTCACGATGAATCCTAGCGTAAGAAGAAGTAGGAGCTGTAAGAGGTGTGGTGGAACGCGGTCATTTCCGAGCGCAAGGCTCGTTGCAAGAGCGATGACGCTGAGCACCGTGAGGCCATGAATTCGGTCTGCAACAACAGAGGCAACACCTTCAGCTTTCTTCGGCTGCCCTTGAGATACTAAGACCCCGCGGGCGACATCGCCCCCAACCATCCCGAGTCCGAAGCAGTTGACAAACATTCCTATAAAGTAAGCTTTAAGAGCTGAGCCGTATGAAGCCTCGATGCCTCCAGCACGAACAATTCGCCACCACTTTACCGAGCTCATAAGCTGACCAACCGTGTAGCCAAGGATTACAAACAGGACCGTTAAAGGGGGTATCGCTTGAAACGTCTTTTTGAGCGTATCGAAGTTGATAGAGCTCACCACAAGTAGCACCATCAGGGCGCTTAGGATAACTTTGATGAGGCTCTTCGGTTTCAAGGTGAAAACTTTCTTAAAAAGGGTAGCAACACAAGACTATTGCAGACAGAGGAGGTTTTTTCAAATTGTGTCTGTGGCAGTATCTGCTGTGTTACTCCCTTGTCGGTTCGGCTTAAGATCCAGCATACTTAGCGAAACCCTATTTCAAAATCAGAAA
>JBIKWG010000259.1:0-4228 GCA_044356425.1 Bdellovibrionota bacterium
GATCTGGTGCCAGGGGTAGAGCGGCAAGAAGCTGAGATAGCTAAACTCTCGCACGTAGATGCAAAGAGCTACCAAGCGTTCCTAGAGCACAGTAGGCGTCTCTACGAAGTTGGCTATGAGCAGCTTGGTGATGCTGATTTTACAAAGTTCTCATCGATGTTCTCCACGATGCCTAAGCTGTTTAAGTTGGGCGGCTTTTCAACGTTGTGGCGACACACAGCGCGTTACTTCTCTGATCGCCGAGTGCGCCAAGCGTTTTCGCTGCCACCGTTGTTAGTTGGCGGTAATCCGCTTAATACGACATCAATCTATGGCCTTATTCATGCCATGGAGCGAAAGGGTGGAATTTGGTTTGCTCGCGGTGGCACCTCGGCGCTGATTCATAGTCTCGTGGCACTTGGCGCAAGGCACGGAATTCGCTTTCACTATGGGCACGAGGTCGTGAGTATCGGTGCTGATGCTGCGGGGCGAGCGCAGACTATCGATGCTATCCACGCAGGCGAGCGTATTGCGATTCCGTGCGATCTTGCGGTGTGGGGTGGAGACCCGCGAGGTCTGTATGCGCTATTGGGCTCACGCAGGCTTTCGGTCGTTGAGCGTATACGACAACAGACAGTCGCGTCGTCGATGGGGCTGTATGTGCTCTACTTTAAGACTAGACGTTCCTATCCTAATCTTGCACATCATACGATTGTACTCTCAGAGCGCTGGGAGGCGTTGTTGAGCGAGATTTTTTCTGGCAGGAAGCTACCGAGAGACCCAAGTCTGTACCTGCATCGACCGGCGGCCACTGATCCAACGATGCGTGTTCAGGACGGCGAGCTTTTCTATGTGCTTGCTCCCGTTCCGCACCTTGGAAATTACAGTAATTGGGAGGGCGACGCTGCACAGTTTAGAGATACAGTTATCAAGATCCTTGAGGAGCGGGTAATGCCAGGATTATCGGCTGAGCTTGTGTTCAGTGAGTCTGTTGACCCACGCTACTTTAAAGATACGTTACTAAGTCCGCTGGGAGCTGGGTTCTCGATAGCTCCGCTCCTTACTCAGTCAGCGTGGTTTCGCTTTCATAATCGCATGGATCGGGTTCCTAATATTTACCTGACCGGTGCCGGGGTTCATCCCGGTGGAGGACTGCCGGGGGTTGTTACCTCAGCAAAGGTAATAGAACGTTTGGTGACACGTGATTTTCCGATTAGTTCTGAGTGGCGAAATGCAGATGGTAAGTCGAGTGGGAGAACCGCGGCATGAGCGGCGAAATGCAGCTTATTTCAAAGGCCGGAAAAACCTTCTACTTTGCCACTCTCTGGCTTGAGAAGGGGGTTCGGTATGATGCGGCACTTGCGTACGATTTCTGCCGTAAGGTAGACGATATTGCAGACGCTGAGCCCGCGCACCCTCATCGCGAAGATTTTCTAAATGCCGTCGCTGACGCCGTGCTGTGTTGTGATGAAAGTCACGAGTTGGTTCGGCCCCTTGTGCCTCTTCTAAGCCGATATCCAGAGGTTCAACAGCCGTTATCCGCTCTCGTGAGGGCTTGTTGCGAGGATTCTTCTGAGCTCTGCATCGCAGATGAGAGCGATCTTGAGCGTTACGCCTTTGGAGTCGCCGGGAACGTTGGTCTTATCATGTATCCTATCCTTGGTGGGCGTGCTCTAACAGGGCGCCGTTATGCGGCGGACCTCGGCATAGCGATGCAGTACACCAATATTGCGCGCGACGTGTTAGAAGATTTAGCTCGCGGTCGCGTATACCTTCCAACTACATGGCTTGCAGGGTTGGAAATCCGGGAGCACTCGAAAGAGAGTTTGGAGCGTGAGCCGGTAGTGTTAGATGCTGTTCGCGAATTGCTGCGCTGCGCGGATAAGCGGTATGAAAGTGGTCTATCGGCCCTTCACTACCTAGCGCCGCAGAACCGGTTTGCGATTAGGATAGCAGCTCGATGCTATGCTGCTATCGGCGATCGAGTTATCAACAAAGACCGACTCTCACGAAAGCGAGCAGTGGTTCCCCTGACGCAGAAAGTAATCTTGGCATGTAAAGAGGGGTTCTTTCGACGAGATCTGTCGCAGGTTCTTGGGCTTAGTTCTTAGATGATAAATATCCGCTCGATAGGGATTCGAGGAGCAGGGCTTTCTGGGATGACCGTAGCGCGAGAGCTGCTGCTGTGCGATCCTCACCTATCGATAACTCTTTTTGACTGTCGTCCCCGTTTGCCCCATCCTCAGCGGACCTTCTGTTTCTTTCAAAGAGGTAGTCGCGAGTATTTTGATGGTCCCACCTTTGCGTGGAAACATGTGGCTTTTCGGGGCGCCATGTTTGAACGAAGTGTGGATGTTTCAGCATCACCCTACACTATGGTTAGGGGGCAGGATTTATTTGATCACTTACTTAGTGACTTAGAGTCGCGTGGCGTGGCCTTCTTTTGGGGCAGTAGAGAGATTGTGCTCGATGGTAATACTGTCAGACGTGATGGAGAGCCGCACACATTCGATGCCGTCATTGATGCAGCTTTTGATGCGCGTGAGGCGAAGTCTATTTTGTGGCAATCGTTTGCAGGGGTGTGGATCACTTCCGAGCAGGAGCTTTTTAACCCCACGACAGCGGTGTTGATGGATCTTCAAGAGAGCAGCAGCGCTGCACCAGTCAGCTTCATGTATATACTGCCTACCTCAACACATACTGCGCTAGTTGAACATACAACGTTTAGCCCAACCCCTATGCCTCAGGAGTATCACCTAGAGCGATGCCGCGCTTGGATTTCAGAGCGCGCGCTGGGCCCATGTACAGAAGGAGAGACTGAGTATGGTCAGATTCCGATGGGGTATCAGCGCAGGGTACCTGCTGCGGGTAGCTTGTGCATTGGTACTACGACCGGAACAGTGAGGCCTGCAACTGGATACGCATTCGTTACGTCGCAGGATCAAGCACGGCAGGTCGCAAGAGAGATTCTCTATCAGACAAGCCCTGCACCACCTAGGCACCCGTGGTGGCTGACAGCGGCCGATACCCTCTTTTTACGTGCGCTGCGCCAGAGACCAGAGGTAGGCGAGCGTTTAATGGCGCGACTCCTCGCGCGAACGCAGGCGCAGGCCCTCATATCATTTCTGTCGGACGATGTATCGTTTAGAGATGCGGTAAGGGTGTGGATGTCGGTTCCTAAGCTATCGATGTTGAGGTCTCTGGTGCGACTATGATGGCTCGAACTCGGCTTGTATTGGCACTAGCTTTTGGTTTGTGTATCTGCCGTGTAGTCAGCGCGGCGCTCGCAGAGTGGATAGCTCTTGGGTTAATGATATCTGCAGGTATCCCTCACGGCTCTTTTGATCTGCGAGTAGCTGAGGCTAAGTGGCGCAGGGAATCGGTCTCTCGCGCCGCTATCTTAGCGTGCTATCTCATCTGCCTGGTAGGCATGAGTGCCTTATGTGTCTTTCTTCCGAGCGTTGGGCTAGCGCTTTTTCTTGCGTTATCAGCCCTGCACTTCTCAGAGGGTGAGCATCAACTCAACTCATGCTTCGGGGGCGTGCAGGGCGTGTTGTTCGGAATTGGCGCAATCTTGCTACCCATAGGGTTCCATAGTAATGAGGCTCAGCGCTATGTGGAATATTTTATTCCTTCAAGGGTGTTTGCCTCGTGGCTGGGAGCGCTTGAGGGTGCTGCTTGTGTAACGGCGCTGCTTATGACGGCCTTTCTTGCATTGCAGCTGTTAGGCTCGCGTCAGCAAAAAAGTGCAGACAGCATAGAGCGCCTAGTGTGTCTTGGTTGCTGGATTATGCTGCCGCCGCTCAGTGGTTTTGCCGTGTGGTTTATCGGAAGACACTCGTATAATCACCTAGCGGTGTGTCGAGGTATGTTCGCAAAGAGTCGATGTGGTCTACCACTAGATTTTGTCGTCATTTCAGCGCTCGCTATTATCGGGCTGCTGCCGTTTGCGATGTTATTTGATTTCTCACAGATAGAGCAGCTTTTTGCCGCGTCAATCTGTCTAATCGCCGGACTTACGCTGCCACATATGATCGTATCCCATAGGATGAAGAATCTAATAGCGTAGCGGCTCTACCGTATATAGTGCGTAAGTCTGTTGGTAGTTGTTAGAGGCAGTCTCGTTGATAAGCTTTTTGTTGTAGCCCATGGTACAACCTGACTGTGCCCCGAGTTTGTTCGCCCAGCTACTACCGTTTATTTTTTCGGAAATACATGAGACTGCGCTGATTGATTGCTAGAGAGTTAG
>JBIKWG010000260.1:0-4195 GCA_044356425.1 Bdellovibrionota bacterium
TCAGAAAAACCGCCTATCAAAGGTATGACAGCAATCCCACAATCTAGAAACCCCCGATGTATGAAACCACTTTAAATCTGCTGTAATTCGCGTCGAAGTAGCGATAGCCCTTTTCACAACGCTATGATTTCACTACCGAGATCTGGAAGGCGCGCCAGGATGTCTTTCTGTCAGGCTCATTCGCCGCCGGCAATCAGCGCAGCTAGGCCGCATCCGGCTCACGGAACTGAAGAGCGTGAAGCCGTGAATATTCACCTTCTTTTTCCAGTAGCTCCTGATGAGTGCCGCGCTCAACGATCGATCCGCCACTCATCACCACGAGCATATCAGCATCTCTTACGGTTGAGAGTCTGTGGGCAATCACTATCGTTGTGCGCCCCTGCTCAAGCGCTTCGATGGCTAGCTGCACTTCTCGCTCAGCCCGATTGTCGAGAGAGGCTGTTGCCTCATCAAGTATTAGAATCGGCGCATTTTTTAGAATTGCTCGTGCGATTGCGAGACGCTGCCGTTCACCACCAGAGAGTGTCATCCCTCCTTCGCCAACAAGGGTATCAAACCCACTCGACAGCTTCATGATAAAGTCATAGGCAAACGCTGCTCTAGCGGCCGCAAATACTTCATCTGCAGATGCGGCTGGATTACCGTACGCTATGTTATTGTATACGGTATCGTTGAATAAGAACGTATGTTGACCCACCATGGTGACTTTGCTGCGAAGATCCTCCAGCCTCAACTGTCGGATATCTACACCACCAAGCTTTACTGCACCACTTGTCGGATCAATAAAGCGCGGAACAAGATCTACCAAGGTACTCTTGCCAGCACCTTAGAATCCCACCAAAGCCACCTTTCTGCCCTCAGGGACCAGCAGTGAAATGTCCTTTAAGGCATCTGTAGTTTCAGCCTCATCACCACGGGCCGGATACTCAAATGATACGTTTTCAAATTCGAGCTCAAAGCTACTCGAGGGCTGTGTAGGTTGAATCGGTTCTTTAATTGATGAAGGCGTATCAAGGATTTCAAATATGCGCTGAGCACCGGCTAGCCCCTGCTGAATAGTTGCATTGACCCGGGTGAGCTTCTTAAACGGTTCATACATTAGGAACACCGCCATCAGAAACCCGAGAAACCCTCCTGGTGTGCGCGCACCTGAAATGACCGCATAGCTCCCGTACAACAACACGCCAGAGATAACCAGGCTCGCCATAACTTCATTTATCGGGCCTGCCGCAGCTCGCACCCGCTCTGACCGTATAAAGGTCTTGGTTAGGGCCTCATTACCAGCAGCAAAGCGCCGCTGCTCGAACTCCTCTCTACAAAATATCTTTACCACACGATGACCGTGCATGCTCTCTTGGAACAGCGCTGACAGCTGTCCAACAGCATCCTGTCCGCGCTTGCTGAGCTTACGCATACGCTTGCCAAGGCGAGCGATAGGAAGTCCAGCGAGCGGAAAAAAGAGCACCGCGATCAGCGAAAGCGTCGGATCAAGCCACACACACGAAGCGAGCAGCACAAGCACCCGAATTGAATCTCTAATTACTGCGGCAGAAGAATCAGTCAGCAGCGTCCGGATGAGAAGCACGTCAGACGTGACACGCGAAAGAAGCTCGCCTGTTGAGTGCTTAACAAAAAAATCAGTTGAGAGTGATAGCACATGTTTATTAACATCGTTGCGAATATCTTCAGTAACACGGTGCCCAACCGCAGCCATCATGTACTGCTGACAGAAATCAGCCACAGCCCGAATTAAGGCAAAGCCGATGATAATCCACGGCAGCTGCAAGAGCAGATCGCGATCTTTGCTTGCAAAGATCCCGTCCATCATCTTCTTCCCAAGAAACGGCACAACTCCGTCGGTCGCTCCGAAAAGAACCATGAAAAATATCGCTGCACCGAAACCGCTGCGGTGCCTATTGAGATATCTGAGAATGCGCCTGTACATGTCTACCGTTGCCTTCCTGAATTCATCCTTGGCCGCCGCTGCCCAAGCTACCTTGGGCCACTACACTCTAAAATGAGTTGCGCGACCCTCTCTGAGACAGTTTTACCACACGCCCCGTGGCCAGCTTCTGAACTGTCAACACCCTCTGTTGCCAGGAGCTGCCTGCGCACCTCAGCCAGCCCTGCACACACCACATCTCGCCGCTCTCCGCGGTCGAGCACGTGAGAGGTCGCCGCATACAATGCGTCGACGTCGATGGTTACCTGCATAAGCTCCTGCACTGTTCCGGGACGAATGATGTTAACCGGCGAGTACTCGGTCAGGGGCACCAGCGCCGACACTATCACCTTAGACACCCTGGAGCCACTATAGACACTTACAAATGGAACCCCTGCCAGAGCACCTTCAAGATTACAGGTTCCTGACTTGAGTATAGCCGCCTGTGCCAGCCCCGCCTCCGCCAGCGCATTTCCACTCTCAAACTCCACTGCACTCAAGGTCTCTTGAGTGACAGCGGACGATGCGATGCGCAGAAGCCATTCGCGCGACATATTGGGTGAAACGAGCACCCTGGCTGCCAGCGCCGGGCGGTCAGCCCGCAAACGCTGAAAAACCTTAAGCATGGCTGGCAGAAGCCGCTCTACTTCAAACCTACGACTACCAGGCATCAGCAGCAGTCGATACGGCCGCTCCTCAAGCGGCCGAACCTCTGGGGCTACCTCACACAAAGGGTGCCCTACATAGCTCACTGAAGAAAACCCATGTTTCCGAAAAAACGGCACCTCAAAGGGAAAAATTGCAGCCACATGATCAACAAACCGCCGCATGACCTTGACCCGTCCAGCGCGCCAGGCCCAAACTTTCGGGGGAATAAAATAGAGCACCTTGGCACCTGACTGATGTGCCACTTTGGCCAGACGTAAATTAAATCCAGGATAGTCCACCAGCACAACCACGTGCGGCTTCCAAGAGAGCACCAGCTCTCGAATGACTCGGTACGAAGAGAAAAGAGAGCGGGCTGAGCGTACGAGCTCTGAGAAGCCCATCGCTGCCCCGGTGCGGTAGCAATCTATATCAAGCACAGCACCAGCCGCAGCACACTCACGACCAGCCATGCCGCGCACCTCACAATCAGGTTGAGCACGCCTAAGTGCGCTTACAACCCGCGCCAGGTGCTGATCGCCAGAAACTTCACCAGCACTTACTAAGACCCGCAGAGCCATACTTTTACGTCGTATACATAAAAACCAACCTACCTGTTGTACCGCAATTAGGTCGACAGGCATAGCCATAGCGCCACCTGTCTTTTGAGAGACTACGCGTTGGCCTACCCCACCATCGCACAGGCTTCCGATGCGTCTACACGCCCCAATAAAGTGCAGTCGCAAGGCTCCCAACATTGCGCTATAGTTACAGCAATCTGCCTACCCCAAAATTAAGCTCAAGGCACCATGAAGAAGCTTTATATCGGTTTTATAACTCTCATCTTAGCAGCGGCTGGAATTGGATTCGTCATTACACTCAAAGCTGGTGCGATACTTGCGAGCTACAAACCCACGATAGAGCAGAAAATATCTCAGGCGCTCGGTGCACGTGTAACTATCGGAGACATCAACCTATCAGTGCTTCCAGCGGTGCACCTTACTGTTTCTCAAGTCGCCTTTCTCAATCAAGACGGTTCAGCGCTGCCTCTCTCACTACAGTCACTCAGAGCTGGGCTGCGCCTGATACCATTTCTTATCTCGCGACGGGTTGAGATTACTTCGATTGAACTGCTGCGCCCAAAGCTCTCAATTCTAAAGACGCGTCAGGGAATGACCCTAGAGGGGCTTAACTTTGCGGCTTCCACCGGACCTACAGCTCAGCAGCCACGCGCAGATGTTTCTGCCTCAGCACCAGCCGGTGACAGTAACAATCCATCAACGCCTCTTTCATTGACAGTTGAAGAGGTGCTCGTTACCGATGGTGTAGTGAACATAAGAGATTCAACGAACAACACCGTAACAGCAGTCAACAAGATTAACGTAAACGCCACAGTTCAGGTCGCGGGCGAAGTTGTCACGGTTCCATCAGCTAGACTAGCACTGACTATAGCTGACTCAGCGCCACTAACCCTAACCGCTAGGGGGCTAGCGTTTGATAAAAAGGAAAGAAGTCTGTCATTTGCAGACGTGAGCCTTGCAAGCAATTTTGGCTCACTCACAGCTCAAGGCGCCGTTAATCTTTCAGGTCACAGCTTCTCAGACCAGG
>JBIKWG010000261.1:0-4192 GCA_044356425.1 Bdellovibrionota bacterium
CCTCATCCTCCAGTCCGCCAAGTTAGCCGGGACGGAAAATACCTTATTTCTTCCAACAGGACCTTGGCGAGGCTTTTCAAACTCTGGGTGTTTGCGTGGCGTACTGCGTGGCGCGATTGAGCACGCAAGATTTTTCGATCCTGATATAATCTTCGAATCAAAACGTGACCTGTTTGGTCGGTAGTCTTGGGAAGGCAGTGGTCGGAAAGGTAGGATTTTATAACGTAAGGAGAGTAGATGTCAGCTGAAAGCACTGTCGTAACTGTAGTCGGGAGCATCAATATGGACCTTGTTGTTCGTGCCGCGAGACATCCATTGCCCGGGGAAACGGTACTGGGCGATGATTTACGTCAGTTTTCCGGCGGTAAGGGCGCAAATCAAGCGGTGGCCTGTGCGCGAATGGGTGCCTCCGTCCGAATGATCGGGTGTGTGGGAGAGGATGCCTTCGGTACCACGCTGGTAAGGTCCCTTGAGCAGGATGCAATCGACACTCGATTCATCAGTACAATTAGCGCGAGAGCATCGGGAGTTGCTCTCATTACGGTGGATGAGGGGGGTCAAAACTGCATAGTAGTTTCTCCGGGGGCGAATGCGCTTGTCGATGCTCACTATGTGCGTAGCTGCTCAGCGGCGTTTCTCAACTCGCGCGCGGTAGTGCTTCAGCTTGAGACGCCTCTTGACGGAGTCCTCGCCGCGGCCGCTATGGGACGTGAGCGCAGCGTTCCGGTGGTGCTTAATCCTGCCCCCGCACAACCTTTACCCGAGGAGCTTTTGAAGCTCGTTGATGATGTGATTCCGAATCAGAGTGAGCTGGCGCTGCTCTCTGGTAGCACCAATGTTGAGGAGGGAATTCAATACCTACTCGGACTCGGCGCTCGCCGTGTCGTGGTTACGCTAGGAGCCGACGGGGCTGTGCTGGCTGATTCTTCAGCTCGTCGCACATTCCGTGCGCACCCCGTGACGGTAGTCGATACCACAGCGGCTGGAGATAGCTTTGTCGGCGCATATGCCGCATCACTGGCGGAAGGATTGGATCCTGTCACAGCGTGCGAGCGTGGAATGGCAGCAGGCGCGCTGTGTGTGACAGGCGCCGGCGCGCAGCCCTCGCTTCCAACTCGAGCAGCGGTTGAGCTTCTGCTCCGACGGTAGAAGGCAAGCTACTCGAATTGAAACATTAGAAGGACACTCCTGCCACGAGGATGATATTTGCGTATGGGGTGTTCTCACCTGTGCGCACTATCCACTTCGCGCCCGCACAACGGTGCTTGAATTCGTTGTGTGTCACCTCATCAAGCTCTATCTTTCCGCCGTTGGAATCCCTTTCGATCTCAGCTTTGATAACGCTCAAGATCGGCGGATTATGTGACTTGATCTCACCTGCGATAATCACACGCTCTACCTTCAGCTCCTTCATGATGAGAAGAAATACCTCTTTAAAGCTCGGAAGTCCCCGCCTCACAGAGAGATCGATCACCGTCGGACCACTGGGGATTGGGAGACCGCAGTCGGCGATGACGAGTTCATCGAAGTGACCAGCAGTCGTGACAGCTCGGGCAAGGTCCGGATTCAGGATTGTCGATAGCTTATTCATGTTGCACTCCCTTACGAGTTGATTGGGGATAATCGCACCGTCTTACCACATATATTTTCGGGGAGTATCGATTAAGTAAGAACGAAAGCTGGCTCTCTGAATTCCCATCTGATTTCCAGAGCGTAAATTGTCTCGCCTCGTTTGCCGGAGCGGCCGCCGATAATCCAACGGGTTCTCAAAGTCGTGTACGGTAAACACGACGGCTGTCGGCACGACCGGCGCTTCAAAGCCATAGCCTTAATGCGCAGGATCGTCCTATCGATGTTCTTGCTCAGTTAACAAAGGGAACATAGGAGACGCTACCATGTAACGCCCAAGCGAGATAAATGGTAGCGTCCCCTTTATTTCTTATTTATACGAGACAACATCAACCTCGCAAGCTATCGGCCATCCTCCAAATTCTCCGGCATATGCTGCGAAGCTCAAGGCAACCTCATTGCCCAACGAGCAGTAGGTTTCTTTTGTTAAGTCAATGAAGTAAGGAACCGCGAACCCCATGTGCAACGCGGTGCTCGTTATTGGGACCGAGAAGTAATTCTTGGTTTGCAGACCAGAGGTAGATGGGAAGGAGACTTCGCTTATCTTCGCTGTAACTTTTTCATGATAACCGTGATAACCGGATGTATTGCAGTAAAGTCGGGTAATAAAAAACTTACCACATTCCAGCAGAGTACCTTTTGAAACCCCATAACCTGAGGCTCTACGATAAACCGCACCCCCTGCATGCGAGGTCGAGAAAGAGACCGCTTGATCAGTATGCAACGTATCAAATTTTGCGATACCGCCAACTAAATCGCTCGGAGGAAAAAACGATGGAGCGCCAGGCTCACCTTGTGGCCCAACTGCGCCCATCGGACCGACAGGCCCAGTCGCACCGGTAGCTCCATCCTTTCCTTGAGGTCCCGCGGGACCATTGGCTCCTCTGAGCCCCTGCAGTCCCATATCTCCCTTCTCTCCCTTTACTCCCTGAGGTCCCGCAATACCCGCCTGACCTCTCTCTCCTTGGACGCCGGCAACCCCCTGGGGCCCCTGTGCACCCACATCACCTTTATCTCCCTTTTCACCCTTGTCGCCCTTTGCCCCCACAGTGACTTTTGATATCGGAGCCACATAAGGTCTAAGCCCCCGCGCGCAATTATTTGTGGCGTTTGCAGCTTTCAACGTTCCATCCCTAGCCACGCAAAATTGAGCATGCGCCGAGAGAAGGGGAAAAAGTAGCGAAACAGAAGCTGAGAGAAGTATTCGCTTCATTGTCATAACCTCCGAGACAACAATTATGGTCGTTGAACTAATCTGATGAGCAGCGCATACTGCTTCACTTTTCCTACAACCACCTGATATCAGGTGTATCCGCGACTCAACTGAGACCTCGGCGCGAGCTCAGTCGAGCGCTCGCCAAAGTCTGGGAGACATGATTGCTAAGAAAATCGATCGCTTTTTTGTAGGTAGTTGAACTGAGGTAGCGAGCGATGATGATATAGCCAGAATTGGGCGGATTAGGCGCAAAATGCGTGGCCTGTCCCGCCGGGCTAGGGTTTCAACGGTCGCGGCAGAGCCGAAGCTGTGCCGCTAAGTGTCGCAGCTACAGCGTTACTCGCCTGGTGCGCCGATGAGTAGCCGCTGCACAAAGGCAACTTTAGCTTCAATGTGGTCTTTTACCCAGGTCTCATCCCACCATTCATTTGGAGAGACCGGCACACCATGAACTCGGGTCTCAAAGTGCACTCCCTCTGATGTTGCAAATCCACTTCTGCCCGTGCGACCCAAGGTTTGCCCCTGCTTGAGTTGCTCTTTCTCTCTCACCGAAATTTCTGAGAGGTTGGCGTACACAGTTGTTAGGCCAAGGCCGTGGTCCAGGGCCACAGTCTTTCCGAGCAGGCCGAGCTCTCCAGCGAACGCAACCACACCACTATTTGCCGCAGTAACATGTACGCGCGAGCCTACAGTAAAGCGCACACCTAACGCCGCACTTTTTAAAATCTCTCTCTCTTCGACCGTTACAATACGAAGGTCCCCGGCAGCATTCGTTGGGTAACTTCCTACGGGGCGTGTAAAGACACCGCTCCACAGCCGCTCTTTTGATGCAGAGCTTAGTGCGTCGCTGAGCACGCTCTCGTCTAACCGCGCCAGCGCTTTAAGTGTGGCGCTTAAGTCGGCTGCTATCTCACCTGAGGGTTTTAATTTAACTCCTGCAGATTGTGCTTGGATTGATAGAGCCGCCAGCATCGCGTGCGCGTCTTTATCTGAGAGCTTTACCTTGTAGGATGACCATCCTCGTTGTCGGACCTTGTAGTTAAACGGAGCAGAGGTCGAATTGCCGACTTCATCGCGCGCCGAGATTGACATTCCATCTCGACGCTCGTCAAAAGCTTTCGGAATAGGGAAGAAGCTCAGGTACAAGTCGTCGTAGTTCTTAAAGGAAGGGTCCCAGAATCGAGCTGGAAAACCAGG
This sequence comes from Bdellovibrionota bacterium, assembly GCA_044356425.1. GTDB lineage: Bacteria > Bdellovibrionota_C > UBA2361 > UBA2361 > OMII01 > OMII01. The sequence goes on from JBIKWG010000261.1 coordinate 4,043, forward strand.
ATACAGCGAGCTGTTTGAGGTTATTCCGGTAAGAGATGGCCGCTTGCCCAGCACTTTGTAAAATACAAGCTCTGAGCCACCCAACACCGCGTTCTGTTGAGGAGTTATTACGTCTACGCGCGGTTTTGAGAAATTTACCACCAGAGACTT
>JBIKWG010000262.1:0-4191 GCA_044356425.1 Bdellovibrionota bacterium
GACCTCTCTGCAGGGTATTTTACAGATGCTCTGTCTACCCAATCCTTCATAAAAGATGGCAATTTTTCATACGAGCTCTCAGCGGAGCGCGCCGGTGTTGTGTGTCCAGGTTCAGCCCCAGCTGTTGATTTTAGGTTGGATGTTGGATGCTCGGCTGCAATTGCGGCTCCTGGTGCGTGTAGCTTCGCCAACTGGTGGACTGGTCGACGGGGGCAAGCTATGTGTTCCTTTATCGGCGCCGTAGTCGCAGGGGTACTGTGTGTGCTGTTCTGAGGTGTTGGATCTGGTTGCATGATAACTCTCTCTGTTTTCACCTTTTGCTATTAGTTTTTCCGCATCAGTCTGAACGACCCAAGACGCAATCAATCGAGCGCTGGGTTTGTGCAACCGAAGTACATCCAATTATGGATGATTTGCGTGTTGGTGTGACGTAGGGCATTAAAGGGCTAAAGATTTCTGCTACTTAAAGGCCGTTCACTTGCTTGATTAGGTCTGCAAAGAGCGGCACAATTTAGGGGAAAAGACGAGTATAGCTGTTTCCAGCGACCCGTATGTGGGGTGCTTCTTCTTCGTATTTCTGCGTGGTGCGTGATGTATCAGATAGAAGTCAAGGCACCCTTGCTGGCATGAACGTATAGCAGTCGGAGCAGATAGCGTGAGTACTACAGAGTTTCCAAGACTACAGAGAGCCTTGCAAGAAGGTGGTGAAGTGTTTGCTAATCGGACAGCGCTATCAGTTGATGTCTCCCTGCTCTTACCGAAGACTGACGGAGTTCAGGCAGCTCGTATTGGAGGAGCAACATATCTTTTATCGCACTGCTTGTCCGAGTTTGAGAAACATCTTGGTGGCACACCCCCGCCTAGGTCCGCGTACCACTCGATAGATACCTTGCCCATACGGCAGGGAACGGACCTCAGATTGACGGCCGGAAATAATGGAATGCTGAATTTGGAGGTTATCGGGTGGAGCGGTGATCTTAGGGCGCAGTTTACTGCAGCGACCGTTGAGTTACTGCTTAGTGAAGCAGATCGAACGTTGAAATAGGGATGATTTGCCCTTCAAGATGCCTTGCAATCTGCATGAAGAATTGAAATCAGATGGCGTGAAGCCGTAACGGAAAGAGATTTGCGAGGCGCGGGCGTCAGTGCACGCCTCCAGCTTGACGCTCGAGCTTTTCTAGCTGTGAGATGTGGTCGGCTGTAAACCCGAAGGTCGAGAGTAGCGCTAAGTCTATACTCCACGAGAATAGCGATCGCTGTGACCACTCTTCGAAAGAGAGCCGGATGTGTTCGTGTGCTTGCTGAGCGCTCCAGTCGTTAACCTTCATTAGGTGTTTCATAGCCACTTGTTCGCGACCTTTGATGCGCGCAAGTCCGAAGTGTTTGACCTCATGACAGGCTGGACACAGCGCCCTGATTGACTCAAGCCGCTGCACGTTGTTTCGGCTGTCATAGCTCCAGGTCTCATGTGCCTCAACCGGCCACCGTTCTCCACGGCCACCGCATATCTGGCACTGATGATTTGCTGCACGGTAGACGCGCTTGCGAATTATACTCCACTGCTCAGTTGAAAGAGCGCTCCTTAGATTTGAAAACCAGCAGCTCTTTGGAACAAGCTCAATTGTTAATGCCCCACGTAAATCTGGTCTCGATGACGCTGCGATGGCAGCCTGGGTGCTCGAATCGCGGTAGTTGGCGGCTGGTTTAGCATTACGGTCTTCAAGCCCCTGAGCATTATAATCGTAAATGTCACGTGCTTCGCCTGAGTCGTCTTGATAGCCTCTCAGGATGTGTTCGAGGTCCTCATGGCCAAGTTCGGAGATCGTTAGGCTAGAGTGCTCGTCTTCGATGGCAGAATACTCAAGTAGGCTAGCCTCTTCTTCTTTTTGAGCATCGCCCGCCTCTCGGTGAACGAACAGATAGACGTTGTTTGCAATTATAGAGGGCTCGTGTGCAAGAGCAGAGATGCGAGATTCGCGGCGCAGTGGCCTAAGCAGACGCCATGCTAGCAGGCCACCAGCGACCGCAAGTACTGAGCGGGTTATGGGGTGTTCAATCCAGATTATAACATCATCGATAGAAAGATCGATTGAGCGCAGTAGCCGGTACATTCCGATAACGAACGGAGCGAAGAGGATGCTGATCACTGCCCACGAGACGATGCGGCCGATTAGTGAAGGAGCTTCGTCATAGTCGTAGTAGTTCATCTGGTGTAGAATCTCCACAGTTTTCGCTGCAACCCTTGTTTGCCGTATGTCATCTGGAGAGCAGTCGTCGCTGTAATCACTCTTAGCAAACAGCGATCTCTTTGATTAAAAAGTAGCCAACCCGCCAGCTTCTTCGAGGGCTGTTAGCGCCAGTGTCATCATCGGCCGGGTTACAGTCAAGGTATGCAGTTCAGCCAGTTCCTAGAATGATCCAAAGTCGACGGAATAAGTCAGGTTGCAGCAGCTAAAGCGTGCTTTTTAGTCCATGTGTGCTGAAGAGAATTCAATTAGGTCGCAACCTGCCCGATGGGGGATAGGGGCTACTCTGCTAATCTTTCGGCTTCTTCAGCGCGCCGCAGGCCGTCGTACAATTGGGCGGTGCTCCACGGCAGTGTGTGGGCTCCGGGAATAAACGCTCCACGGCCCTTGGCAAATAGCACGTACTCAAACGCTTCTATCACCTGATAAGGCGTGACGACATTGCCGTCGGCTCGTAGGGCGGGCTGCGTAGACAGCTTGCCTGGAATCGAAGCGATGCTCCGGTTAATCGCTCTTTGCAGCTCGTCGTCAATGACTTCCAGAAGGAGTCTAGCTTCGTCGTTGTGAGAGCCGCAGGTAAGTATCTCAAGTTTGGCTTTAGCTAAGGCTTGTAGTGAGGCTGTGAGGCCGATGGTCCACTGCGCGGCCCATTCAGGACGTGAGGTACGCTGTCGGTCTACTAACGACTCAAGATCGCTTGCATCGGATGATCCGAAGTTGCGCGAACTAGCGGCGTCTGGTGTTAGGTCGAGCAGTGCAGCCCGTACTTCTGCTGAGAGGTGATAGTTGACGTTTAAGTAGCTATCGTGGAGCTTGTGGCTCTGTAATTCAAACTCGTTGTATCGCCGCATGCCGTGTTCGCCAAGCAGCGTTGCGTTGCAGAAACGGATTAAGCCGAGGCGTACCTCAGCATTCCGCTTTGGCTCTCCTGGATAGAAATCGTAATCAGAAGCAGCCAGCAGAGTAAGTGCAGTATCTGCTGGTCTGCTCGGTGTTTGTATGGGGGGTAAGCCAGCAGCCAGGGGTGCTACTATGCGATTGTGAATAAAGAACCTTCCAGCGACAATCCATCGTCGAACGACCTCCTCACACGGTGGATGGGGGATAGATTCAGGGTTAGCGGTGATAAACTCACGAATTGAGAGAAGCTTCTTATTGTCAGTGGGGGCGTATAAAACCTTACATAATCGCTCAAGGCCCAAAACAGTAAAGGTGGCATCTGACGACATCCCCTCTTCGAAGGGTGCCTCCTCCCAACTGCTTGCGCTGGGGGTTTCGAAGTTTGGTTCGCCCTTATCTGAGTTGGCAGCGATTAAGAAGCGTGTCATCAAGGCAGCGGCTGATATAACTAGCTCTCCTTTCTGCTCCGTCATCTCTCTAAAAGGGATCGCCCACTCGGCCGGTGCGTCCTTGCAGCTTTCAAGGATCATCTCACAGAGCGCTATCAGCATTAAGGCCTGGGACTCGAGCCTTTTTTGATTAAACCAATCGGCGGACTTCTTGATAGTATCTACGATTGGAAGGTCGTCCGGTCCGAAGCGGACACTCTCTGGTAGGTAGATGTGGAATACCCCATTCATCAGGCCGCCCTTACGGTACCAATCGGGGTCTGCTTCGGTGTTTGTTACCGCCTGGCGTGCGTCTTGCGAGCATAGGGCAGCAGCATTGATGAGCAACGCTTTGGCCCAACCTAATGGGTCGAGCTCTTTCTGCATGTATCCAGCCATTACGCTGTCAGTAAACCACTGACGGCGCATCGCTGCATTGGTTGTATCTGAAGTTTGAATGAGGCCGGTGCGAGCGTTCGTTATGACGGTGAAAGTTCCCAGATGATGAAGCTTAGCTCTTAGCTGGGCTAGGTCGGTTGAAGAGAAGCGCTCTTGCGGGCAGAAAAATTCATTGTGTACTTCGTAACCACTAATCTGTCGGGGCGCATAGGTTGAAG
>JBIKWG010000161.1:0-6684 GCA_044356425.1 Bdellovibrionota bacterium
TCGGTGACGCTAACAGATTCTGAGTACCTAGAGGTAGTAGCGCTCGTTCGTCGGGTAACCATGGGCCGTGTTCCGTGTGTGGCAGGAATATCTCAGAGTTCGACAGCTCAGGCGGTGGCCGTTGCACGAGCAGTAGAAGAGCTAGGATGTGACGGGCTCTTGGTTGCGTCGCCGCCATACAATAAGCCCTCTCAGGCGGGTTTGCAGGCGCATTACACCGCGATTCATGCGGCCGTAGGTTTGCCCATCATCGGGTACAATGTGCCAGGTCGCGCAGGGGTCTCACTTGCACCGGCCACCCTGGGTGCGCTGAGTCGTAGCGGAGTCATAATCGGATTGAAAGATGCTTCTGGGTCGATTGACGGTTTAGCAGATACTATGATTGCAGTGGATAAAAGCTGTCAGGTTGTTGCTGGGGACGATTCTCTAACGCTTGCAGTTTTGGCCTACGGTGGAGTCGGGGCCATTTCCGCATCGGCTAACGTGATGCCGAAAGAATTGGTTGAATTAGTACGCTGCTACCAGTCAGGCGACACCACTGGCGCCACCCGCACGCAGTTGGCGATGTTACCGCGCATAAGGGCGCTCTTCATTGAGTCGAATCCCGTGCCGGTTAAAGCTGTGCTTGCAATGCAGGGAGTCATTTCGCATCCTAAGGTGCGGCTGCCGCTGGCTCCCCTTACTGAGTCGAGCAATCTTGCTGTGCGGCAAGCATTCGGATTGTAAGATATCTATCCAGGGGGGCGATAAAGGGTCTGGGTGTGGAAATCAGTTTACAACTGATAGCAACAGAAACACTAAAAAATAGTGCGTTGCGTTTTGCTGATCCGGCTGTTATAAGCCCAAAAGAGAGGCGATCAAACAGCATTGCGCATGTGGTCTTTGCGCCAATAATTCAGGCAGAGCTGCGGTCTCGTCGGTTGTTATATCGGTTTGCAAATTAAATATTTGGAAGGGCGGGTACTTAAAGTATGAAGCGCGAGAAATCAAATTACATGATCCAGTCAGTTTCACATGCTCTTGATGTGATCGAGGAGCTGTGTAAAGCAGGTGGCGAGATTGGTGTAACGGAGCTCTCAAAGCGCCTCAAGCTTCATAAGAACAATGTGTTTCGACTGTTGGCTACCCTAGAATTGCGTGGATACGTTGATCAGAATCGAGAGACGGAAGATTACCGCCTCGGTGTTAAGGCGCTGCAGATGGGGCAGTCTTACCTGGCTCAGAGTTCACTTGTGGCTCGTGGTATGCCGATTCTTAAGGCTCTTTCCGATGCCATCGGAGAGACAGTTAGCTTGGCGGTTTTGCAGGCTGGCAGTGTGCAATTTCCGATCAGTATCGAGTCAAAGCGTCCGGTAAAAGCAGCAGCACGCGTGGCTATATCGTTTCCCGCAAAGCTGAACGCCGCCGGCAGACTGCTAACGGCCCAGCTTTCAGACGCAGCGCTTACTGACCTTCTTGCGGCGAATACAGCCCAAGATGCTGCTATTAAGGCGCAGCTTGGTGAGCTTCGCTCCACTGGACAGATAGTTGACCGCGGTGCCATTGAGGCAGACGTTGTTTCGATAAGCAGAGTTGTTCGTGGAAACAACAACGAAGTTGTTGGTGCTGTTGAAGTTCTCATACCGCAGTACCGCGCTAAACTCGATGTTTTGCAGGCCAAGATTGAAGAGGCAGCAAATGCGCTCTCAGTAGCTTTGGGTTCTACGAAGCCATCTCTTTCTGCTGTTGTTGAGAAGGAAGTAATGGGAACGCCTGCAGTTCAGCAGGTTACGCATGCAGTGGCTACAACTCAGGTTGCGCCGGTGGCTCAGCGGTTAGTAAAATAACTGAAGGGACTTAACCGTACGAGGGCTCCCAAGGGAGCCCTTTTTTTTTAGCATCGTTTCGGAAATTTTTAGGGGGTTTTAGGTGATACCGTTATCAGGTTTGTCAGAAGAGCAGGAGTCGCTGCGAGAAGTGGCGTACCGTTTTGCGGCGGATAAGATCAGGCCAATAGCGGCGGGATGTGACGAGCGTGGAGAGTTTCCGGCCGCCGTAATTCGTGAGGGGCACTTGCTAGGCCTCATTAACCTAACCCTGCCAACCGAGTATGGTGGAACGGGGCTGTCAATTTTTGATGGGTGTTTGGTGATTGAAGAGATCGCCTGGGGATGTGCTGGGTTTGCGACATCGATGGTCGCAAATGACCTGGCGCTGACGCCAATCCGGATCGGAGGAACAAATGAACAGAAGAAGCGTTTCATAGAGCCATTGGCATCCCGAGGCGGGTTGGCTTCGTTCTGCTTGACTGAGCCCGGGGCGGGGTCTGATGCGGCCGGACTGCAAACTACCGTTGAGGATGGTGGTGATAGCTGGGTGATTAACGGGTCTAAGCAGTGGATTACCAACGCGGGATATGCAGATCAGTTTACTGTTTTTGCAACGAGCGATAAGAGCAAGAAGCATAAGGGGATCTGTTGTCTTGTGGTTCCTGCAAGTACACCGGGCGTTGTTATCGGGCATCATGAAAATAAAATGGGGCAGCGATGCTCTGATACTCGTCGAGTCACATTTGATAATGTGCGAGTGCCGAAGGATCATATGATTGGTGCGGTAGGCGAGGGTTTTAAGATTGCGATGCAAACGCTGGACGCGAGTCGTCCAATGACGGCTGCAGTAGCAGTCGGTATCGGGCGTGCAGCGTGCGAGCACGCCCTGGCTTATGCAAAAGAACGCAAGCAATTCGGCGCTGCAATTAGCTCATTTCAGGGGATCCAGTTTATGCTTGCCGATATGGCAACTGGAGTAGATGCGTCGCGGTTGTTAACCTGGCGTTCGGCTTGGCTCATCGACCAGGGTAAGCAGGCATCTGTTGAGTCTAGTATGGCAAAAAGGATGAGCGCAGATACGGCGATGAGAGTTGCTACTGATGCTGTTCAGATCTTTGGCGGCTACGGCTATACCAAGGAGTATCCGGTTGAAAAGCTGATGCGTGATGCGAAGCTATTGCAGATCTACGAAGGTACAAGCCAGATTCAACGAATAGTAATCGCTCGCGAGATGCTTAAGGGGTAGCCTGGGCTGGTTGCTACATGTAGTCCATGCACGGCGCCTTTTTAGAGCGGTGTGGTTAGTTGTTATCAAAAGCTATAAAGGTTTGTGGTTCGCTTGCGTAAGGGGCGATGGGCCTGTTGGTGCTTTTGTGGTTTCCTTGTCTCGCATGGCGGTAGTTTTTTATTCCGTCGGTTAGCCTTGGTGGCATCCCTGTTGCCATTCTAACGCAGGCGCAGGTTCCCTCCGGGCGCACAATGCCCCTGAATGCCTATTAATCCTGAATGCCCAGTAATCCTGAATCACCAATAATCCTGCGGGAGCAACAATCCTGCGTGCGCAATGATCCTGCCTTGGCAGCGGATTGCTGCGTATGATTTAAGAAACACTTTGTTTCAATCTATGAGAGCCGCCAGTCCTAGCTAGCGGCAGGGTGTACCCTGACAAGAATGAGAAAAACAAAACGACTAGGCGACCCCGGGGCTGGGTAAAAGGGTGTGATCTAGAGGGGCTGTCAGCCTTCAATGCCGTGAGGTGGTGCTACCTGCGCGTGCAGGTAGCCCAAAAACATACATAGCAATGAGCGGAAACGGTAACGGTTTTTTCTCAGCTCGATGCTGAGCTAGTTGTGTATTGAAGAAGATATCTGCTTCAGGGTTTGTATGCCCTGGTTGGTGATTTGCCACACTTTAGAGGTAAAGTCGCCCTCGGGGAACGGTGATACTAGCTTTTGTCCCTCTAGGATGAAGAGAAAGCGCTGGGTTTCTTTCTCGTCACCAAGGCCGCTTAGTTGGGCGATCTCGTTTATCTGAAGTTTGCGTGGTTCTCCTGGAACCATCGGGGTGCTCTGAGCCAAAGCATTAAGGATGTGGATCTGGTTGATCGAGGATGGGTTAAGGCGTTTGCGTTTTCCGGTTGCACTCGATTCCATAATCACTCCTCTAAGAACGTATTCAGACAGACGCAGGGCGGACCTGCAGTATACTCATGGAGTCCTGGTTAGGCAAATCGGCCGGTCGATATTTGCAAGATGTCAACACAAGCAGCGCTCAAGAGTGCCCCATTTTCGGCATGTGGTTGAGCTTAAAGGGGTTGCATAGGTTAAACTAAGCGCTTTGTGCCGTTGCCAGTTGCCATTCCTTACGATAAAAATGTGGCCATATGTCGAATCCAAAACGTTCCGTTCACGACACCGAGAGCGCTGTCAGAGAAGCTCTCGCTTCCCACGTGTCCCAGCTAGTAGTTGATCGAGGAGATTTAGTGGCCTTGGTTGCTCCTGGGTCGTTGTTGCACGTGCTGAGGAGCTGTAAAGAGGACTCGCGCCTCGATTTCAACATGCTGCTGGATGTGACAGCAGTAGACTGGATGGATGCCCGACCCGAGAGGTTTGAAGTTGTTTATCAGCTGCTTAGCGTAGCTACCACCTCTCGTCTAACTATCAAAGTTGCAGTTGGAGAATCATCACCAAGCGTGCCCTCGGCTGCCGCGCTCTGGCACTCGAGTAACTTCTTGGAGAGAGAAGTATGGGACATGTTTGGTATCCGGTTTGAAGGTCACCCCGATATGCGGCGTATCCTGATGTACGAAGAGTTCATTGGCCATCCGCTTCGCAAGGATTATCCGGTGCAGGGCAAGCAGCCGCGCATACCCCTGCGAGCTGCAGAAGTTGAAAACACCGCTCGTCTAATGCAACGGCCAGACCTAGTGGCGATTCGGCCACGAAGACGTCCGGTAGCTGAGGAAGACCAGCAGGGCGCATAAATTCAGAATAATAAGAGGCGACACAATGACTGAAGGAAGATTGCTAGAGGTGGATGTTGGAGTCGGGGGGATAACAACCAACCTCCGCCCACGTCCCCTCGGAGATGACCTGCACTCTGAGACGATGATTGTAAACCTAGGGCCCGCTCACCCAGCGACCCACGGCACGATTCGCATCGTTGCAGAGCTGTCGGGTGAGAAGATCGTTGATGCTGACGTAGACGTTGGATATCTCCACCGTGGCTTTGAAAAGATGTGCGAAACGGTCGACTATAATCAGGTGATGCCGTACACCGACCGACTAAACTACGTATCCCCGGTTATTAACAATGTAGGCTGGTGTTTGACGGTTGAGAAGCTGCTCGGTGTGGAGGTTCCCAAACGGGCACAGTACATCCGTGTGCTCATGTCAGAGATATCAAGAGTAAGCGACCACCTCACGTGCCTCGGAGCCTCTGCGATGGAGCTTGGGGCTTTCACGGTTATGCTTTACATGATGGAGGCCCGTGAGGATCTTTGGGATCTGATAGAGGAAGTAACGGGTGCACGCCTAACCGTTTCATACGGTCGTGTCGGGGGTGTAAAAGACGACCTTACGCCAGGTTTTGCTGAACGAATGGCGGCTGCTTTCAAAAAGGTGCGCAATCACCTCGTAAACTGCGACCGGCTGCTTACGCGTAATCGGATCTTTATTGACCGCATGTGCGACATAGCTAGACTTACGGCAGATGAAGCGCTCAGTTACGGACTGACTGGCCCGATGCTGCGTGGTTCTGGTGTTAATTACGATGTTCGCAAGGCCTTTCCTTATTCAAGCTATGAGGATTTTGAGTTCAGTGTGCCGCTAGGCACCAAGGGAGACAACTACGACCGCTTTCTTGTGCGCTTCAGTGAGATGGAAGAGTCGCTTCGCATCTGTGAGCAGGCAATCGAGCGTATGCCTGAAGGGCCAATTGCAGTTGCTGACCCGCACATTACGCTGATGCCAAAGACAGAGGTGTATAACTCTATCGACGGTATGATTAATCACTTTGAGTTAGTGATGTATGGCGTAAAGCCTCCAGCCGGTGAGGTGTATCACGCGGTAGAAGGCGCAAACGGCGAGCTTGGTTTTTACGTTGTATCAGACGGAAGTGGTAAGCCGTATCGGGCACACGTGCGCGCCCCTAGCTTTGTTCACATGGGGTCCATGCGCAAGATGCTGCTGGGAGCCAATATATCTGATCTTATTCCAACGTTCGGTATGATTAACATGATAGGTGGTGAGTGTGACCGATAACGGACAGGTATTTCACATTAATACAAAGGGATACGCCGCGGTTACAGAGCCAGTTAGACTCTCTGACGAGGCGGAGCTGCGTGCACAGCAATTTATAGCGCGTTATCCGCAGGCACGTTCAGCGGTGATGCCACTTCTGTATCTGGCACAAGAGGAGCTTGGGTTTATTAACCAGCAGGCAGTTGAGTGGGTTTCTCAGAAGATAGCACTGCCGCCCGTCCAGGTCTGGGAGGTCGCAACCTTCTACACGATGTACTACAAGAAGCCGGTAGGGCGGTACCATATCCAGGTCTGTCGTACATTGCCGTGTGCCTTACAAGGCGCAAAAAAGATCTCACAATTTGTGCACGAGCGCTTGGGGCTTCGGCCTGGTGAGGTCTCTTCAGATGGTATGTGGAGCTTTGAAGAAGTTGAATGTCTGGGTTCATGTGGAACCGCTCCGATGTGTCAGATAAACGACCATTTCTTTGAGAATCTTACGGAGGAGAAGCTGGATCAGCTGCTCACGCGGATTCAACACGAGCAGCCAGACCTGAAGCTTTCAACAGTAAAGGATGACATGGGGCCTGGATTATCAGGGCACCCTAAATCTCAAATTATCGAATCGTAGAGTG
>JBIKWG010000164.1:0-6602 GCA_044356425.1 Bdellovibrionota bacterium
ACGGTAAGCAGCTACAGGTTCCTAAGGGCACCAATATCATAGAAGCTGCAAAGTGTGGGGGTATAGAGATTCCCCATTACTGCTACCACCCGCACCTCTCAATCGCCGGCAACTGCCGTATGTGTCAGATTCAGGTGAAGGGGCAGCCCAAAATGACGATCGCCTGCAACACCCCAGCAGCAGAAGGGATGGAGGTTGCAACTCACCACACGAGCAAAGAGGTGGCTGATGCACAGGCTGGCACCCTTGAGTTTATACTGATTAATCACCCCCTTGATTGCACTGTTTGTGACCAGGCCGGCCACTGTAAGCTGCAAGACTACCACTTTGAATACAATGCGCGCTCGTCGCGGTTCTTAGAAGAGAAGGTGCACAAGGTGAAGGCTGTGGCACTTGGTCCAACGGTTATGTTGGATGGCGAGCGCTGCATCATGTGCACGCGCTGCGTCCGCTTCTGTGATGAGGTTACCGGCACATCAGAGCTGGGGATGTTAAATCGCGGCGACCAATCGGTAATTGCGGTTAGTCCAGGTCGCGAGCTTGCAAATGAACTATCGGGTAACGTTGTTGATCTCTGCCCCGTCGGTGCACTAACACACCGCAAGTGGCGCTTTAATACCCGTATCTGGTTCACAAAGCAGACGGATTCAATCTGCCCAGGGTGCTCGACTGGATGCAATGTAAAAGTTGCGGAACGTGATGGGCAGGTGGTGCTTGTAAAAGGTAGACGAAATGACGCTGTCAACAAAGAGTGGTTGTGTGATGAGGGGCGGTATGGATTTGACCGCTTTCTACCCAGCAATCGTGTAGTTAAAGTGACTAAGCGCGATGATTCAGGAAAGACACGCGCAGAGGTTCAGATATCAGAAGCAATTAATGCTCTCAAGGGCGTTATTAAGACAGCTACAGTGCTGGTAGCACCAGAGCTTTTGGTAGAGGAGTATTACCTGTTGAAGCAGCTTCTGCTGCGCTCTTCGTCGGTAGGAAGGGCTGTTTTGCAGTACAGAGAGCGTTCGTTGTCGCAGGTCGAGAAGCTGCTGGTAAGCCCTGACTATGCCGCTAACGTTGCGGGAGCTCGGATGGTTGGTTTAATCGGTGAAAACCCGGGTGAGGAGTACCAGGAGATACTTGGGAAGATTCGTCGTAAAGAGATCGAGCACCTCGTGGTCTTAGGCGACCGAGCAATCGCGGCTGAGGACATTGATACAGCGTTGCTTGATGGTCTGCGTAGTGCAAAGAGCTCTGTTGGGTTGCTTGCTGATGCGGGCTCTCCGCTGCTGGGTGCCCTTAACTACGTTGTGCCGGCCCGCAGTGTTCTTGAAAAGAGTGGGCTCTTAATAAATCGCACAAACCGTATGCAGTACGCTCAAGCGGTAACACCGATCGTAGACGGAACTATTCCGGAATGGCGATTTATCGGATTGCTGGCAGAGGCGGCCGGCATTAAGCTCCTGCCCGGCGTGCTTGATCAGATGAATGATAGAGAGCTTACGCGCTGGTATTTAAGCACAGATTCGGTGCTATCTGCTGCTGGTATTACGATTGCAAAAGTTAAAGATGGTGGTGTTCAGTTGTCGGTGGCTGCCAAGGGATTTTCTGCTGCTACAACGAGTGAGCTAGGTGCAGGCGCACCTCCAGCCGCCTAGGCGGTAACGGTTAAGTAGGTCGGTTATGTTTGAACTGTTTGTTCTCGTCGTTAAGGTCTTCCTTGTCCTGAACGTAGCACTTGTGCTCGCTTCAACCTGCACCTGGCTTGAGCGAAAAGGTTCAGCGCTGATCCAAGATCGCGTTGGCGCCAACCGGGCAGGGGCATTTATCGAATCAGATAAGTGGCTCATCAAGCCGTTTCTTCCACTGGTGCGGATGTTGGGATGGCTCGGCGTAATAAACACGCTGTTCTGTGACTCCCTCAAGGGGCTGGCTAAAGAGGATTTCATCCCGTCGGGGACTTCAAAGTTTCTGCACGCTATCGCGCCCATAATTGCGGTTCTGCCGATTATATTAGCCTTTGCAGTATTGCCATTGGCGCCCGACTTTACTCTGTGGGGCTACAATATTCAGGCGCGAGTTGCATCAATTGATGCCGGCATATTGTTTGTTTTAGCAATGGGCTCAGTGGCAGTGTACGGCGTGGCAATCGCTGGTTGGACGGGAAACAATAAGTTCTCACTGCTCGGGGCGCTTAGGGCGGCAGCGCAAATGATCTCATATGAGCTACCGATGGGGCTCGTGTTCGTGGCTTTAATCGTGGTGTATGGGTCGCTTGATGTGTACACGATGGTTCAGAAGCAGGGAGAGCTGCTGTGGGGCGTTATCCCAGCCTGGGGCATCGTTACGCAGCCTGTTGGTTTTGTGGTTCTGCTCTTAGCGGGTATGGCTGAGACTAAGCGTGGGCCCTTTGATCTACCTGAGGCGGAATCCGAGCTAGCTGCCGGTTACTTTACCGAGTATTCCGGGATGAAGTTTCTTTTATTCTGGTTGGGAGAGTTTGCAGAGATCGCCCTTTTTGCGCTGCTGCTTGCACTGCTTTTCTTTGGCGGCTGGCACATTCCGTGGGTTGCTCTTCCAGAAGGCAGCGCCTGGGCAGCTCTGATAGGTCACGTAGTGCTCATGGCGAAGGTGTTGTTCTTCTGCCTCTTGCAGATAACCATCCGCTGGACCTTGCCGCGATTTAGATACGATCAGCTTATGAATCTTGGGTGGAAGATGCTGCTGCCGGTTAGCATCGTGAATGTTATTGTCACTGCTATCATGAAGGTGTGGTTATGAGTTTGGTTGGATTCCTGTTTGCTACCATAGTCTTGGTGTCGGCAGTATGTGTGGTTGCGATTCGTAATCCGCTGTACAGCGCCTTCTCGTTGGTTGCGAATCTGCTGGCGGTTGCCGGCCTCTATGCTCTTCTCGATGCACACTTTCTAGCCGTATCGCAGATCGTAGTATACGCCGGCGCAATCATGGTGTTAGTGCTCTTCGTGCTCATGTTGCTGAACTTGAAGGCTGAATCAGGGCGCAAGATAGGTGTGGTGCGAAGCCTCTTGGTAGTTGCGATTGGGGTATCGTTTGTCATCAAAGCGGTGCCGACTTTCGTTGAGAAATTCTCGAAGCTGCCTGCCACCACGCTAGCTGATTACTCAACAGGGAGTAACGGAACAGTAAAAGTTATCGGCGAGGCGCTTTACAGCAGGTATGTAGTTCAGTTCGAACTATCCTCTTTAGTGCTTCTGATCGGTATCGTGGGTGCTGTAATGTTGTCGCGCCGTCGTCCCGCATCACTTGAGCCGCGCACTAGCTTTTCAGGAGATGTGAAATGAACTCCCTCGTCATGTATCTGGCAGTATCGTTGATTATGTTCACGGTAGGTTGCGCAGGGGTGTGCCTGCGGCGCAATGCGATAGTTGTCTTTATGTGCATAGAGATGATGCTTAATGCGGTGAATTTAGCTTTTGTGACATTTAGTAAGTTGACGGGCAACGTGGACGGACAGGTGGCAGTGTTTTTTGTGATGGTGATTGCGGCGGCCGAATCGGCTGTTGGTTTAGCAATTATCCTCTCTGTATTCCGAAGTAACTCGTCGGTTGAAACAACCGATGCGGCACAGCTTAAGTGGTAGGGTAGCATGGTGAACGGTGATTATCGTCTAGCGCTGTTAGTGTTGGCTCCATTGATTGGTGCCATCGTGTCGTATCTGGTGGGACGCGCTGCCCCGGTTTTGGCCGGCTATGTTGCCAGTGCTGCGGTCGGTATCGCTCTCTGCGCCTCGGTAAATCTTTGGCAGGGCGTCAGTGTTGGTAGCGTCTTTACGATGAATTTATCACCATGGATCTCTTTTGAGGGGATTTCACTGCCGTTGGCTCTGTACTTTGATGCACTGTCAGCGACGATGTGCCTGATTATCTCAGGGGTGGGATTTTTAATTCACCTCTACTCGATGGGATACATGGCGCACGATCCAAGTCGAGGCCGCTTCTTTGCATACCTAAATTTGTTTGTGGCATCAATGATGGTGTTGGTGCTAGGGCGCTCGTTACCCGTAGTCTTCATCGGTTGGGAAGGCGTTGGCTTGTGCTCGTACCTGCTAATTGGTTTCTGGTACACCAATCCAGAGTATGCTCGCGCTGGACGAAAAGCTTTTGTCATGAATAGGGTCGGCGACTTAGGGTTCCTCGTTGCTATGGCGCTGCTTTTTACCTGGTGTGAGACGCTGGATATTCGAGAGCTCAGTCGTGCCGAGGTGCTTGCTAAGCTTCCGTCAGATCTTGGCTTCATAGCCGGGCTTGCACTTTTTCTGGCTGCTACAGGTAAGTCAGCGCAGATTCCGCTCTTTACCTGGTTGCCTGACGCCATGGCCGGTCCGACTCCGGTGTCCGCGCTCATTCACGCTGCAACCATGGTTACTGCTGGCATATATTTAATGGCGCGGATGAGTGGGGTGATAGAGCTAAGTCCGGCTGTTCCTGCGCTAATCCTGTGGACTGCACTTGCAACATCGGCAATCGCGGCACTGATAGCGTTAGCCCAAAACGATATCAAGAAGGTCTTGGCCTATTCTACGGTCAGCCAGCTCGGGTTCATGTTTATTGCGGTAGGTCTAGGCCAGTACACGGTTGCTCTGTTTCACGTTGTAACGCACGCCTTCTTTAAAGGGTGTCTGTTTCTCAGTGCGGGCTCTGTGATTCACGGCTGCCACCATGAGCAGGATATGCGTAGCCTCGGTGGTTTGTGGTCAAAGATGCCCTGGACGTGTGGTGCTTACGCGGTGTCGACCCTGGCCATTGCAGGGGTCTATCCATTTGCCGGTTATTTCTCAAAGCACGCTATATTGGCTTCAATCTCTGGCGCAACTAACCCGCTGCTGATTGCCTACATACCAATCATTTCTAAGGTAGCGCTTGCGATAGCCGTGTGCACTGCTTTGTACATGTCGCGCTCTTTTATCCTGACGTTTTTGGGAAGCTATCGGGGCCATGCACATCCGCATGAAGCGCCACTTGTGATGACTTTTTCCGTGGTGGTGTTGGGGGTGCTCTCGTGCGTGGGCGGAATATATTTAGAGCATCGTTTACCTGAATTCTTGCAGGGCGTTCTGCCACAGGTAGCTTTGCACCATGAAGGCTTTAGCTTCCGGGAAGTCCTGGTGGGAAGCCTTGCTGGGTTGGCTGGCATCGGGGCCGCGTTTGCGCTGTTTTTATATTCGCCTGAGACAAAGAATGCCATGCGTTCAGTGCTTAGGCCTCTTGAAGCGCTTTTTGCGCGCAAGTTTTTTGTCGATGAGCTCATAGATGCAGCTGTGGTGCGGCCGCTTGCGGGTCTCTCTCGGATTCTCTTTAGGGCGATTGATCAAACTATCGTGGCGGGAAGCGGTGATGCTATCGGTGTAGTGAGTCGGGCGGTAGGTGAGATGACGTGTCGTGTTACTACAGGTCAGGTAACAACGTATCTGCTGTACATGTTCTTAGCCGCTTGTGTGTCTGTAGGGCTCTTTGTTCAGCTTAGGTAAATTTCATGCAAATAGTAACTTTCCCATTAAGCTCGGTCATCCTTGTGCCTCTTTTAGGCGCTCTGTTGTGTGCGCTTACTGTCTTTTTGCCGCTAGGTGTTGTGGTGCGAGAGCGTGTTGCGTCGGCGATAGCGGTTGTTGCGGCGCTTGCAACTTTTGCGCTGCTGCTTGCTTTTTGCACCAATACATCGGGCGATCCACTTGCGGTAATTAGTGTTCACGAGACGAGGCCGTGGATTCCTTACTTCGGTGTCACCTTCTCGCTTGCGCTGGATGGCATATCGGCAGCCTTTACATTGCTAACTGCGGTAGTAACCCTTGTAGTGCTGCTGTGGTCAGCGCGGCCGGCTACGGCGGGGTGGGCCTGGTTCTCGCTGCTCTTGCTGGGCGAAGCGAGTGTCTTGGGAGCTTTTCTTGCTTCGGATCTCGTGCTGTTCTACGTATTCTATGAGTTGATGCTGCTGCCGGTTATTGCAGGTATGGCGTTGTGGGGTGGGCCCCGCAGGCTCAACGCAGCCTTGAAATTCCTTCTGTACACGATGATCGGCTCTGTTCTGATGTTTCTCGCCATCTTGTACTTCGGTTGGGAGGGGCGGGAGCTGTTGGATGACAGTGGGAATACCTTTGCATTTGAGGTTACTACACTTGCGCAGTTGAAGATGCTGACTGAGACAGAGGAGATGCTGCTCGGCCTTGCGTTTTTAATCGCTTTTGCGGTTAAGGTTCCGATGGTTCCCTTGCATGCTTGGGCACCTGATACCTATCGAGAGGCTCCGCACGGGATCGCTGCATTTACGGCAGCACTACTCGGTAAAGTTGGCATTTATGGGATCATTAGGTTTGTCTGGCCACTCTTTCCTGGTTTTATGCTAGAGGCAGGACCGTATGTGGCGGCGCTCGGTGCGCTGGGCGTGGTATACGGGGCGTTGGTTGCCATGGCTCAGAAAGATCTTCGCTCGCTGTTAGCCTACTCATCTATTTCACACCTTGGCTTCTGCATCCTTGGACTGGCATCTGCGTCAGTTGTGGCCTGGTCAGGCGCTATATTTTTGGCCGTTAGCCACGGATTGGTAACCGCAGGATTGTTTCTGCTTTTCGGCAAAGT
>JBIKWG010000263.1:0-4151 GCA_044356425.1 Bdellovibrionota bacterium
GATAGGTGCCTGCCTCGATGCGGTCTCCGATCAGATTCGACGTTACGCCACCCAACTCGCTGCGACCACGAATCTCAATAACCGATCCGCCTGCTCCCTGCACATCAGCACCCATTCCGTTCAGAAAGTTTGCAAGAGCTACAACTTCAGGCTCGCGTGCACAGCCTTTAATAACCGTAAGACCCGGAGTAAGACACGCCGCCATTACCAACTGATGCGTTGCTCCAACTGACGGAAAGCGCAGATCGATCACCGCTGGCTTAAGTCCATTCACCGCGGTTGCGTATACCACCCCGTGCTTGAGCGAGATATCCGCACCCATCTGAACGAGGCCGTCCAGGTGCAGATCGACTGGGCGGGCACCGATCAGATCGCCCCCTGGAAGTGCAACACGCGCAGCCCGACCACGAGCAAGCAGCGGCGCAAGAACCCAAAACGACGCTCGCAACGCCTTTACCAAACTGTAGCTAGCCTCTGTGGCGATCAGCTTCTCTGTTCGAACACGCAGCTTATCAGAGTGATACTGCACATCTGCTCCGAACTGCTCTAGAAGGTGAATAACCAGATTGGTGTCGGTTAAATTGGGAACGTTTGTAAGAATACACTCTTCGCTCGTTAGCAGCGTGGCGATAATAATCGGCAGAGCAGCGTTCTTTGCACCACCAGCTCTGACTGTTCCCCTTAGGGGCGTGCCCCCAACTATCTCAATAAATTCAGACATCGCCCCCGACCCGCGCGCAACACCTTGATTTGCTGTATGCGAAAACACACCGCTCAATCCACCCTAGAAAGGTAGGGCAAGCAGGATTCTATCACAATAGCCCCCAAAAAGTTTTTGATGTGAAGCTGCATTTTTCTGCAGCTAAAGAAAGAGAAGGCCAAAAGCTGCGCAGCACTCGCTTCCCCCCCCCGTTTTTCTTAAGAGATCCTTTACTATACCCCAAAAGTTCGGCCGAACTGCGCCCTCGTAACTGCGCCCTCGTAACTGCGCCATAGTCAACTGTAGCCGCCTGAATACAACAACAACAACAACCCCGAATGAGTCGGTTTAAGCCCTCTTACTGATGCCCTACAGACTGCTTCTGCTTGACACTTGAGGCGTTGCTTTAATTAAGCTTCTGCCCCGTCGAGAAGTTATTCAGGCACACTCGCGCCAGTGGATCCCTCGATGAGCCAGGAACATCCTTGATCTTGATAGTAAGGCGCGTTGCCTTGGACAGTATTGAATCAGTCCCCTTGTTACCGAAACAATGCGTTACCTGACCCTTTGTTCGAATCTTCTTTTGAACCTTGTAGGCGCTACATTTTGCAGGGGGGCTCTCACCACCAGCCTGTTCGGCTGTGCAGCCGTTGTAGCCAGCAGAAGGGTATCGATCCCTATTGAGCCGATCACGCAGAACTACACTAAAAGAGCCCGCCCATGCACCACTCAAAACCACAGCTGCGTTCCCGCCACAACGCGCAAGGCGTGGACGAAACACGATCTCTTTAGGCACTGAGCCCGCACAGATACAGGGGGTAAAAACGCTCTCGTTGCAGTATGCCTCAGGGATATCCAGCGCATAGGCTGCGGGAGTTGCGGCTGCAATTAGAAACAGCGAAACCGCTAACAGAAGTCGAATCGTCATAGAACGCTCTCACTATATAAAGGCGCGGCCAACGGTAGAATTATTCTTTGCCTCTGCGCCAGTGTCAATGGATAGCGCGGCGCTAGAATCTTTTTAAGCAACTTGCGCCCAGCTAGTCCGAATTGTGGTAGTGCGCCGTAAGACTTACCAACGCCTGAATCAACTAGAGCGTTAGTAAGCCTTGCTGTGCCTAACTAACACTACACAGGAGCAACTATGGCTACATTAGCTACCAAATCAACCTCCGTTGACGCGACCGCGTTAAAGGTAGGTGCAAACGTAACAACGGCGCAAAACAACCTTTTTACGGCCTACAGCCTTAAAGAGGGAGCCACCGACACTGAGCTTAAGAGACTTGCCAAGGCACTTGGGGTCACCACAGCAAACCCGAACCTGCGCTCACTACAACTCGTAGCAGAGCAGCGCTTTCAACAGGCATCACAGGCATACAATATGTTTTCAGGAATCTTGGACAAGATAGACCAAATTAAGCAGCGGATAATCAATAAATTCTCTGCTTGATAAGCCGAATCACGGTAAACGAATCACACTCTCGGTCATCTCCGAGAAGATCCCAGGAATAGGGAAGCGCCTCGCTGTCAAGCCAGGCAGCGAGCGCTTTTCGTTTGCCAGCACCAACTTCAACCAACAAACACCCCGCTGGCTTCAGCATGCTAATTGATTGCTGAATAATAAGCTTTGCGTCGCAAAGCCCCTCTTCATCTGAAAAAAGCGCATCCTGCGGCTCAAAAGTGAGTTCGCGGGGGGTACTCTCTGCTCGGCTGATGTAGGGCGGATTTGCCATAATCATATCGTAGGGCGGCGCCAACAGATGTCGCTCAGAGCACCAATTGCTTTGCACAAATGAGCAAAACTTATCAACACCATGCGCAACCGCATTCTCTGCCGCAACACGCAACGCCGCTTCACTGAGGTCCACGGCCACACAGCTAGGCTGCTTTCCGCGCCGCACCAGCTCATGCACTACGGCGATGGCAAGACATCCCGATCCGGTTCCGAGATCAAGAATCGAGGGGATAGCAACATCTGCACAGAATGAAAGTGCCTCCTGAACAACCAGTTCAGACTCTGGCCGGGGAACGAGCACATCTGGGCCCACCTTGAACTCGAGCCCCCAAAACTCTCTGGTGCCGATGATATACGCAACTGGCTCACCCTGCGCACGCCTCGCCACCAGCTTATAAAACTGCTCGGCGTAAGGCTCGGAAAGCGGCTCCCACATACGCGCAAGCAGAGCACTGCGCGTAATTCCAAGAGCATGTGCACAAAGCAGCTCAGAATCAAGCCTTGCAGACGCAGAGAGCGCAAGTCGCTCGCTCGCAATACTGATACAATCATGCACGGATGTTTTGACGTCGGCGCGTGACATGTGAGTGCTCAGCGGTGAAGACAGGCTACTGAATTGCAGTTTCACTGCGCAGCGCCTCAGCCTGCACATGCGCCACAACAGGGTCGATTAACTGATCGAGACTACCAGCTAAAACTCCGTCTACATCGCTCACCGATAGCTTGATGCGGTGATCAGTAATGCGCGACTGCGGAAAGTTGTAGGTGCGAATCTTCTCTGACCTGTCCCCTGTCCCAACCTGACTGCGCCTATCTTCACGACGCTCAGCGGCTGCCTCAGCCTGCTTCGCTTCCAAGAGGCGTGCCTTAAGAACTCGCATCGCCTTCTCACGATTTTTGTGTTGAGATTTTTCGTCTTGCATCGCTACTGAAACACCCGTTGGAAGATGCGTGATGCGAACGGCAGAATCGGTTGTATTAACTGACTGTCCGCCCGGACCGCTTGAGCGATACACATCAATCCGCAGATCCTTCTCTTGAATATCAATCTCTACATCTTCTGCCTCAGGCATAACTGCAACAGTCACTGTCGAGGTGTGGATGCGACCCGCAGCCTCAGTTTCCGGCACACGCTGCACGCGATGCACACCACGCTCATACTTAAGACGACTAAAAGCCCCCTCACCGGTAATCATGGCGATCACCTCTTTTAAGCCTTTTGGGCCTGCATCACTGTAGCTCATCACTTCGAGCTTCCAGTTACGACTCTCTGCATAGCGAGTGTACATTCTGAAAAGTTCATAGGCGAAGATAGCCGCCTCATCTCCGCCGGCGCCTGCTCGGATTTCAAGCACAACATTCTTATGGTCGTTGGGATCCTTAGGCAGTAGTAGCACTTGAAGCTGCCGCTCAAGATCGGCAACAACGCCCTCCAACACCTTCATCTCTTCTTGCGCCATAGCACGCAGCTCTGGATCGCTCTCTGAATTGACCATCTCTTTACTGCCTGCAAGCTCTTCTTGAGCGCGCGTAAATGAGCGGAAGGTAGTTACTAGATCCGTTAGCGAACTGTACTCTTTAGAATACTTCTGAAAATTCTCACGGTCCGCGATGACCTCAGCCTTTGACAGCTGCTCTGATAGCGCTTCATAGCGCTCCTCAACCTCTTTTAATTTATCCCACATACGAAATATCTACTTAGACAACCTCTAAAAG
>JBIKWG010000052.1:0-14267 GCA_044356425.1 Bdellovibrionota bacterium
TAATACCCAATCTTCTATACGAGCGCGGCTGACAAGAGCTTGCCCAGTGTGTAATGATTCGAGGGTACCGAAAAAATGAACATGGCGGCCCCACCTGAGAACGGGCTGTTAGCCCCAGAGACCGCCCGAGCTCACCATGTCCGAAACTGCCAAATCTTTTTTACCGCTACTTCATGTCGTGGAAGAGTCGACGAATCCATCGATTTGCCACCGCGCATATGACCACACCATTAGGCTTGCCCCGAGCGGTGAGCTTTCGCGCGAAATCTCTCCACGCTTGATCATGCCGAATTAGGGATATGGCTCCCTGCGTCAGGCATGATTTTAGCAAAGTGTTCCCTGAGCGTATAACGCCACTGTCACTTACTATCTCATCACTATAGCGGTCGCATGGCGAAACACCACAGAAGTGAGCAAGCTGCTTCCCATTTTTGAAACGGGAGAATGTGCCGATTTCAGACCTCATGATAGCGGAGGTAACAACCCCAATTCCCTTGTGTTGAATGAGCTTTTGACACAACGGATCTCCTTTGACGTATTCCTCAATTCTTTTAGTGACAAGTTTCACCTCTGCACCTCGATGCTCAGGCTCACGCAGATGGCGACTAAGTACCCAGGCGCTGTACCCCTCAAGAATCCCATCCGACGTAAGCCATTTTCGTCCCTTGATAGTCCAAAGACTCACTCCTTCCGGCGGTCGCACACGGTTGTTTCGTAATAGCGCCCGGATCCTTAATTTTATCACTCGACCTTTATCTATCTCCGCAGCTCGGTAGCGCACCAACGCTCTCAGATCTCGGATAGCCGCTGGCGCAAGGCACACTTCGGGTAGATATCCAACTCGGGTTAAGTCTGCTATCAACTCTCCATCGCTCTTGTCGGTCTTGTCCGGGTTTGCTCGCATCCGTTGTGCGTATCCAGGATGGCATAGTCATACGGGCCAGCCGGTACTTAGGTGTAGTTGATCCAGAAATGTGGCGCTTCCGTTGCAGGCTTCCGCCACAACCGTTACGCCCGTTCGCCCCCTTCCAATCGATTCCACTACAGCGTCGATGTCATTTTTGACCTTCCGATTGAACTTAACCCGCCCGTCTCGAGACATTACGCATACTTGTACGCCACGCTCATGGTAGTCGATCCCTACGCTTGTTTCAGTTGCCATACTCATGCTCCTTGGTTTGGTTAGTTACAGCACTGATCGGCTATCACTTCCGGTAGTCGATCGCCAAGGAGCTTTCATCTCAACTGAGAAGATGCGGTAAGAAGATGCGGTAAGCGGTAAGGGTCGACCGTTGGTTGAGTTGCAGCTGAGTGCGACGGCTCTTGTATCTCTTTTGCCTGGATGATGTACGGGATACCGTAAGGCCCGGGACTCGCTGGTAAGGTCAATGCTGGTGCCCCATCCGCTTAGACTCTGCATTCCGCTGGTCATGCTGACGTAGATTCAGCACTGGCATATAGGTGCTGTGCGCCTTGCAATTGCTCTTCCAGAGTCGTGAGATCGCCGCAAACGACCAGGATACACCTATAACTTCTCTTTCTGAGTCTCTATTTAAATCTCAATCGGCGATAAGGCTTTGATGATCGTTCCTCTTTACTTTGCCCAGAAGGGGGAGTGAGTGTAGCAAATGGGCTAGAAGGCGAGGAACGTACAAGGTTGAGAGGTATGTCTGTAATCTCAATTAGGGCACGAGTTGTAATCGCTACGAGTATCGCAGCGTCATTGGTGCGCAATTGAATACATTCTCCTGTCTTGCATGAAAGTTTTAGGCCAGGCTGTAAAATCCCTGTATCAAGAATAGCTGGGTTGCCTGGTCTTATTTTTCTGAAAATCAGAGAGCTGCTCACTGCATAGAGCTCAAGGGTACCGCTTGAAACTTTCAGCACTCTTCCAGGTCCAGGGTGGTCTGCAGATTCGGATAATTGCCACAGGGCTGCTTGCACTTCCCCGCTGCGAGAAGACTTGCACCTGGTTTGCTGAATGCTACCGAACAGCTCCGGTAGCGGCGGAGGGGTTGTTCCTGTCTTGTCATTAGTGCCCGAGCCATCAACAAGCTCCGCGTGAGGCTGCGGCAGAAGTACTTTGTCTCCTGTTATGAGCTGCGCTAACCGAAATTGTTGCAAAGGGGTTCTCATAATTATTTGAAGTCCTCTATGGCCTGTCCGGCTGGGGCAAGTGCCGTAACGGCTCTTGTCTAGCAAACGATAAGTATCACAGCTCTGTTAGTCCAACCCGCTCTTCTCATCCCCAGTAAGACCTGGCAAGAAGAGAACGCTAGAGTATTATGGTGCCCTGGGGTCTTGTAGCGTTTATCCTAATGCGGTGGGTGCGTTTTTTTGCTCCACCAGAAGATAGCGGCTGTAGCTGCCGCCATGGTGCTTAAGGTTCCCCAGAAAAAAATGTTCGATGCCGCCGATGTTTGCGGAAAATTCATCCCCCAAAAACCTCCAATAACTACGGCGGGCGTTGCACATAATTGCACTTTAGCAATATTATTGAGCAACCGATTTTGCTGGCTCGCCTGCTGCTTTTCAAAACGTCGCTCAACTCGATCGATGTTGCCTGTTAGGTGGCTTACATCTCGCATCGCATGCTGTAGCTGCTCAGAAAGTTGCGTGAGTAGCCGTTCGTTGCCTTCTGGAAATAGTGCGCTATGACCACCAAGTGCCGCCGATATTCGCTGATTACGCGCGAAGACTAACTCAAGATGTTGTAGTCGTTCTTCATATACGTTCAGTTCATGGTAGTCATTGCTGGCTAAGGCAGATTTCATCGCCTTAGCCGAAAGCTTGCCGACGTTATCCTGCAGCGTTTCAACCTGCCGCAAATCGTCAAATAGCATGGTTTCAACAATTGCTGCCGTAAGTGCCCCGGCACCATTCTTCGAATAATACCCAAAACGATCGACAAAATGGGGTCGAGCTGACTCAATCTCCGCATCGCTACCGTCATGAATCGTAATCACCAATCCGGGCCCGACTACACAACGAACCGTATGGACCTCTAATGTCCCCTGATCAGATAACGTGCTTGAATAGACAGTTACAAAGTTGAAACGCTTTCCTTGCCGGTTAGGGCCGCCCTCTTTCAGCCATTCGGAGAACTTCCCTGGACCACGTTCAAAATCGGCCACTACGACGTCTGGAAACCGTGCCTGGCTAGATGTTACATCAACCCACAACAATCCCTTCACCGGGTCGGTGGTAACATAATGCGTGAGGAGCTGCACTCCATTGCTACTCAACAAGTCAGGTGGAATATTTCCCATCATGAAGCCGCACCCATCCAGGCCCGTATTGGTACCAGACCTTACGTAGCGCTCCAGGCCAGTTTTTAGGGCTTCTGAAGGTTCTCGCGAAGCCTCGGGAAGAGTCTGCAGGGCTGCGGTTAAATTCTCGTGAGGATAGTCCGGCAGGACAGAATAGATTGAAGCCAACGCGCGCAATATGCCAAGGTTTGTTTCAAGTAACTTTTCTAAAGGTGCAGGCTCGCGTTTAATCGCAGCGATCAGTGGAGCTACTTGGTCTTGGGCAGTCGGCAAAGCCTGAGGAGCTGCTTGTAAATTTCCGGAAGAAAAAGCAGTCGGGTCAAGATAGGCATTGCCGACCGCTTCCAACATCTCGGGATTCCTCATAAGAAAAGCTGACAAGACTTCCGGCTTTGTCTCAATTGATCTGATCACTTTCTGTGGTAAAGCGGTCATTCTTTACTCCGCTCCTTCCAATGCTTGAAAAAATCTTCGTGCAATCGCTTCTTTCTCTTCCGCCGTGTAGTCGTCGGTAGAAATAAGGTAGGCGATCCTGCGCTGGATCGCCTCAATGAGTGCCGCTTTCTCTGGTTCGATTACGTTGGTCATAAAAGGCTCTTTTGTCGAACTACAACCCGTTCGGTCGTTACTCATAGTAGCTTACTGCGACCACTGCACTAATCAACGGCTGTTCGAATCTGTCGGTAAGGCCGAGATAAATTAATCTCTTTTGCAAGTAGTTGGTCTGCGGCAGTCGGCCGAATCGCGCCCCTCGGAGGTCTCCAGAAAGCGAGTGGGTCCGTTGGTCTCCGCCTGCCCTGCGGGGGTTCAAGGGTCTTCGTAAAGCGTGGAAGGGAACGCTAATTTGCAAAGAACAGTATTATTGATACAGGATCACCCTTTTGCCGCAGGGCAAGGGGAGTTTGGAGGTAATCGGGCAGTGGTTCGACGTTGCTCACCACCAGGTGGTTGGAAGGGGTAGTAGAAGGAAAGTTCATAGAACTGCCGCCAAGCCAACGGAGGCGTCGAGTGGTGAGCTGGTCAAGCTCCAGCGAATCTCGCTTTCTCAGAGACCGCGCGGTAAAAACCTTGCAATTTAGCGCCACTAGTTTCGGGAACGTGCTCCTCGCTGGTTCGTTGGCCGAGTTGCATCTAGGTGTCTTCTGGTTTTAGCTGTTCTGTCTTTCGATGCTCAAAGAAGCACCGATTTTGTTGGGTTGCTGACCACATATCGCCTTACCCATCACATGGTAGATTGCTTAGAGGACTTCTATCTTCGCTTTGTACCAGTTTCTTTGCCACGCAGCTGCCTTTAGGCTTTGGTTTTTGATATCCTTCGCTCGGCTGCTTTGAGTAGTAAGGTGGAAGGGAGCCGCCAAAGAAGTACTGGTATAAAATGCCGCCTTCGTGTTCGGGATATGCCACAGGGTCGAGAGGTGGCGCTGTGTGCCGAGCAGGTAAGGGAGGGTGCTGTTTCTGTGCTCGTGCTAACCCCTAACGCATCGTGCTGCTCTAACGCTGCGAAAAGGTTTAGGGATTATCTCAAACCAAGAGTGTCTCATGTTACATAAGTCACTTTTTAGGGCACGAGATCTGCTCTGTTCTGCCGACTTAGCTGCTATTGACGCGGCGCCGCTCTATGACGGCGCTAAATCAAACGATTCCGCTGCGACAGGCCAACAGAGAAAACGACGTGCTCTGATGACAGAGCTGAAGATACTTCCGTTTGCTGGTGAGGTATTATCGACCGGCTTAAGAAAGCAACAGGAAGTACCGGCAAGTGGTTTGATTCTTATCACCGATTTATGCCGCAGGGTGCCTAGAAATCATGTGTAAGGCGTGGACGCTGGGAATGGGAATCTTATTAAGCAAGCCGTTGGTGTTGCCTCAACAATCGCTCCGAGACGTAAGCGCTAGGAACTTCTAGACTTTCCTCGACTGGATAATTTAGCTAGGGACGTGCCAGATGTTAACATTAACGGATAACGCAACTCGAAGGGACTTCTTGCGGTCTCTAGCGGCGCTTAGTATGCCCGTGCTCTCTAACCTTCAGGCTGAAAGCACGGTTAATCCGGCAGCAACAGAGGCGCAGATTGGAGGAGCTATTGAAAGGATCAAGCGTGGTGTTCCGGGTATGCAGACGAAGTGCAGCTATGCCTCGATTGCGAACCCAACGCACTTAGTTGTGGTGCTTCGGCAAACCCATGAATTCGCACCCTCAGAAGTGTTGTCCAAGAGAGCTTCAGATCAGTCGAGCGCATCTTTGCCAGGGCTAGATGCCATGCGACGTGAGCTGCTTCAGGCGACAGTTTTTTTAAGACAAGAAGTGTCGCTAAAACATATTTTCTGTGAGGCCGTATCTGCAGACCAGCTGCCAGAGCTTAACAGTGTGGCGGCTGAATTGAAGACCAAGCCTTCTTTAGCACGAGGACAGGAGCTTCGCAGTAGGATTGGAGTAGACTTCTGGAAATGTGAGCTTGTCGCGAGCTCGGGGCTCCTGCTTCACGCGGCAGAGTCTCGTGAATTAAATAAAGTCGTTTCTGAGCTGAGCGAAAAAGGGTCGCTGGTGGCTAAAGAAGCTCAGCGTATGTCTGAGATGAAAGTTCAACTTGAGAAGCAGTACCCACGGCGTCAAGATATTCCGGAAGTTCAGCAGAGAGCTTTCATTGAGGTAGCCGACCGGGTCATAAAAGCCTCAGAGCGCTTTGTGGCGTTTTGGAACGATCCGCTCACACGGCAGGGAATCTTTGAAAAGCGCGAGCGCTTCGCCCTTGATCAGATGAGTAGGCTCTTTACCGCTGAACAGGGTGCACCCAGCCCGACTAATTCATGTCCTGGAGCGGTGCTTCTGTATGGTGGTAATCACGATTTTAAGCGCCACCTTGCCGCGATACATCAACAGTATCCAACGCTGCGAGTTGCGTTGATTGAGTTGACCCCAGAGTCTTATCGGGAGCCCCCGCGTTAGCGAGAGCTAGCTCAGCAGTGCCTAGCATTGCCGTGCCTCGAACAGCAGTAGCGTACTGATTGTTAGAGAGGCTTCACAGTGGGGGGCTCTAAAGTACAGTAACGAATGTAGGACGACTGTCGAAACCAATTGGCAAGATCCCCTCACTGGGCTCTTCACTGGCTTTATATCAAATCACTAATGTCGCCCGAAGATTCTTATGCGGCAGCTGTCTTATAAACCCTGCCCAGCGTCTAGCTAGGGCAGGGTTTCGTTTCATGCGGAATGATGGTGCGTGATACAAGCACTAGCTACGGGCGCTTCAAGCGACAGAGTGCCTATTACTCCTCAGTCTCTGCTGACTCTTTAATGAGAGCAAATCGCTGCATTCCTTGCGACTCAATCACCATCCGAATGCCCTTGGAGAGAGAGGAGCTCTTCATGGCAGCCTTGAAATCGGCCACGGTCCTGATCTCCTCTCCGTTGATGCTCACAATAATGTCACCTGGCTGCAGGTCTGCTCGTGCTGCGAGTCCCTGTGGGTCGATCTCTGTAATGACAACTCCGCGGCTCCGTGTGGTGCGAGGTTTGCGTTGAGTGGATTCATCAAACTCGTCAACCGTGATGCCGATCTCTTCATCAGCTCCTGCCTGTTCGGCGGGCTGTTCAGCCGGTTGATTTGATAGTTCGCCTATCGTTACGGTTCGAAGATCCTTTTTCCCGTTTCTCAGGAACTGAACTTCTACCGCAGTGCCCGGTTTTAGAGTCGCCACATAGTTTCTGAGTTGATTGACGTTCTTTATCTTCTCTTTGCCTAAATGGGTGATGATATCGCCCTGTTGAAGACCAGCCTTTTTTGAAGGGCCATCTGGATCCACCTGCCCGACAAGTGCACCCTCTGTTGATGGGTAATCAAAAGAGCGAGCCAGATCTTCACTGAGGTTCTGTATCCCGACACCCAGCCATCCGCGGGTTACTTTACCCTTTGATATGAGGCTATCCATAACCTGTTTAGCCATGTTGACTGGGATCGCAAATCCGATTCCCATATAGCCACCAGATTTTGAAACGATTGCGGTGTTGATTCCAACCACTTCACCTTTGAGGTTTACCAGTGGGCCGCCGCTGTTTCCGGGGTTAATAGCAGCGTCGGTTTGAATGAAATCTTCATATTGTAAGCCGCCTGATATCGCGCGGCCTTTGGCTGATACAATCCCTGCGGTTATGGTGTTGTCCAACCCAAAGCTAGCGCCAGCAGCGACTACCCACTCACCAATCTTTAGTTTGTCAGAGTCGCCGAGCCTTGCCGCAGTAGGAAGCTGCTCTTTGACCTTTATCTTTATTACTGCCAGGTCAGTGCGTGGGTCAGACCCTACAACCTTGGCGCGCACGGTCTTCTCGTTGCTCAAGCGCACGTTTACCTCGTCTGCGTCACCGATAACGTGATTGTTTGTGAGGATGTGGCCCTGAGCATCAACAATGACACCCGTCCCGAGTCCGCGCTGCGGCACTGGGGCGAGCTTGTCAAAGAAGTCATCACCGAAAAAGTCACGCAGCGGGTCGTTCTTGTTTGGTTTGGCGGATTTCTTGGCCTTTGTTTCAGTCGAAATTGTCACCACTGATGGCGTTATCTCTTCAGCTACTTTTTCGAAAGCCTGCGACAGCTCATCCGCTAAACGGGTGCCTGGTAGGGGTGCTACTTCTTCAGCTTGAGCGCTCAAGGAAACCATTGTGCTAAGGGAGCCTAGTGCAGCGCTGAAAGTAAGCGCAACGAATACCGAGCTGTAAGCTAACCTAGAGAGTGGGGAGGGATTTGCACTGCAGCGGAAAGAGAAAGTGCTTTTACGAAAACCCTGTGATTGCATAGACTGAAACCGTTAACGTTGTTAAGTAAATCCAGAAAAGGATGTAGCATGAAAGACGAATGGCGAAAAGAAATATTCAGTCGAACTGGATGGCTACAGTGAACAGGATGCTTTACGCCCACGGACTGGGGGGGTCGCCGCAGTCGGCCAAGGCGCAGGCTCTGCGTGCCTATTTTGAACCGAGGGGTGTTGCAGTCGAAAGCCCATCATTTGCGGTGCCATCGCTCGAGCTACTCTCGCCGGTAGCGGCTCGTAATTACACAGCAGATCTCTTACGCGACTTAGCGAGTGAGTCATTTGTGGTGGTGGCGAGCAGCTTCGGTGCCTACATTGCGCTCCATGCGTTGGCTCAGGTTCCTGATGTGCGACCGGTCTGCCTGGTGCTGTTGGCGCCGGTGATTAACCCCTGGGATAGCCGCAGTGCGCTTCTGTCGCAGCAGGTTGAGGAACAGTGGAAGGCAGCGGGCTCACGTCCGGTAGCCGATCTTGAACGTGGTGTTGAGGTGCCGCTTCATTATGCCTTTGTTGAGGAGCTACATCAGCTCGGTATTGGGATGCCTGTTCTAGCTGTTCCTACGCTCGTTGTGCATGGTGCGCGTGATGTTGTTGTTTCATGCGAGCAAAGTAGAGATTTTGTAGCAGCGTGCTCAAACGCAACGTATCGGTCCCTCGATGATGACCATGCACTTTTACAAGAGCCCGAGGTGTGGCTGCGGCTCGTTGATGAGTTTATCGGGGCGTCTCTATCTGGGTCTATGAAACGGGCCGGTGAGGTATGAATCGCCAAAAAAAAGCCGCAGGCAACCGTGCGTTACTATACATGGTGGCGGTGTTTCTGGTGGCGATTGCGCTGCGCGGCATCTTCGCTGCAATTAAACAGGAGGGGGGTGCTTCCTCGCGTCGCGCCGCCTCTGTAGGTTCCAGAGCGGGTGGGGCGCCGCAGCTTCAAGGTACAGCACAGCGACCCCGTGTAGTGAGGAACGCAGAATCTCTACTGCGGGATGAAGCCGAGATAGAAGCAGATGATCAGGTTATCCGAGATAAGAGCTCATCGTTAGGTGGTTTGCAGTCGGGTGAGGCAGCGCACGATCAAGTAGGACCGCAATCAGATGTAAAGAGAGAAAATCGAGGGCCACAGGCATTGCCCACCCCAAACGCCTTAGACCCAGACGAACAGGGATTCGATCAGGTTAGTCGTGAAGTTAAGCAGCGTGCTGAACGTGATGACGATGATACCGTAACGCTGCTCTCGGCACTGCAGGGCGCATCACAGCCAGAACCGATTGATAGCAGTGAGATGGTAGGGGTGCGGTCGTCCAATGCGCCAGCTGGCGGAGCGGGTGCCGGTGCCGTAGTTCAGCAGCAAGAGACTCCCGCTGCCACCCCTGAACCAGATCTGCCCTGGGTGGCTGGACAAGCTCGCGGATACGCCATGTTGTATGCCATGCAGCCGGAAGCTAGAGCTGTTGTTGAGAGCAACGTTCAGGCGCTGCTCAGTGCTCGGGTGCGTCAGCCATTCATCGCTGTTCTGATTGACGGCACGTTTGGCCAAGATACTGACTATCTCAAAGAGGTTTGCAGGCGCCTCTCAAGTGACGAGAGGCGCTTAACGTTGGCGTTGTACCTCGCAAATGGTCCCACGATGCGGGTGTGGAATAAAACGCCGATTCGTGCCCTGTTTTCGCAGATTGAGCCGCAGGAGTTTCGTCGTAGTATCCGGCAAGATGTCGGGCTGCGCGAGCAGTACCAGCGGGTTGTCGCGCAGGCTCGAGAACTGTTCGAATACAATTCATCTCTTCATTCCGAGAATTCAAATATTGCAGTGGTGATGCTTGAAGATAACTTAGATTCTTCTGCTTATCTTTCAATGCGTGACATAGCACAGCAGGGCCTCGCGTCTGATACGAGCATAGTACGTAATCCGTGTAGTGGGTGCTACTCAGGCAATGACCGCATGTCATTCGGCGATCCGATTGAGGACCATGGCGTACAGGGGTTCTATCGGCTTGCAGCAGGAGATGGTTTTTCGCTCGATGGGACCGGGTTTAACTATCCTGGAGCACCTGCTACGACAAACCTTTCTGACTCAGATCTGTTACGTCTTATGCGGGAAGGTAAAGATAAGGGTTTGCGGTACAGCGCCCTGTGGCAATTTGGGTGGCAGGGGGTTGTTGCAAATGTTGATAATCGGCACCCTAAGCTGCGTCAGTACCGCCCCTCAAGCGAGCAGGAGCAGCGTTTCGAAGTCGAGGCCTTACGAGCCGGGCTTTTTCAGGAGTAGGCTCAAGGGGTCGCACACTTTCTGCCTCGTTGTGGTTGTGGGTGGTAGCTTCCATCGTTACGTGCTGGTGTGCGCAAGCCATTAAGTACCCATTTGTGAGTAAAGCCGGATGCTGAAACCTTCGCCGAACAGGCGGCAAAGGGCGACCGTCATTTCGATTCTTGTGTTGTGTCCTAAGGTGGCGCGATGGCAGTAATGAGTGCTCGTTTCTTCGTCTTGTATATTGCTCGTGGTCTCGTGGCTTCTCTGCCATCCTCATCGTCATAGTGTACATGCATCGGCCTTTTCTCCGCAGCTAAGAGGCCCTTCATGAGTATTTCTGACAGGGCAGAGTCTATTAAACCGTAGGCTTCAAACTGAAGAAGATAAGTTGAGGATAGTAGGGCTACTGGTGCGGATGTATGTGCATGTGAAACAGAGTGTATAGACGTAAAAGTCGCAGATTTGCGCCCAGGTGCTGCTGACCGGCGCCTCTTAAAAGTGAAGTAAGTTAATTTCCTAAACCTTTTTTGCAGTCTGCCGACTCTATGTAGAGGGCTGGAGTTTGCCCCAAGCCAGGATGTTTATGGCAGTGAAGATAGTTCAAGGATTGACCCCTTCCGCGCAGCCAGTAGGCCGTGGATCCGCAGCATATTCGGCGGTAGCTGTTGGCGCACAGGTCTCAGCAGCGGCCCAGATTGCAACTCATCACTATGCGCAAGCAGAAGCTGCGGTTCCAAAAATACGTGCTCATAGTGTGGAACGTAAACGCCAGCGCATAACAACGGAAGCCGAGGCATTTAGTCTAGTGGAGCAGCTCACTCTAAATTTGCTCTGTGAAGAAGAGGGTGCGCGTGAAGCGCACTATCAGTTGTCTCATGGGGCCGCGCGAGAACATCTGACGTAACAGAGCTTGCAAGAATCTGATCGGAAGGCACGCTTCTTTGCTTCATCCCAGCGTGCTTTCGTTGTAGGGTTACGACATGAGCATACAAAACTTTGAAAATCTACTTGAGCAGCTAGAGCAGCGTGTCGCCAGTTCTCAGGTTGTTGAGTTTAATCTCGATGCCACTCTAGCGTGTGGCGCAGCATTGCGTTCAGATCGTGATGTTGCGATCGCTACGATGTCGGGCTCGCAGATTGCTGAGGCTGACGTTAGCTTGCTGCTGTGCTTTGATGTTGTAGCAGTTGCAAGTGCGCTAGCATTGCGGGGACTAGCAACGCGAGGTCCCGCCAGCGGAGACCGGCAGAGCGCATTGGTTGATCTATGGGGCGCAGCGCAGGCTGCTCGAACATTGTGGGGAGACCATTTTCTGTTCGCCGTTTCGCCAGCTGTTGAGGGGCGAATAGAGGCAATTAGAGAAACTGCGAGAGTTTTGGGGGGGCATGCCACCGGCTTTTCGATTCAGACTGGATGTCCTG
Source organism: Bdellovibrionota bacterium (assembly GCA_044356425.1). Classification (GTDB taxonomy): domain Bacteria; phylum Bdellovibrionota_C; class UBA2361; order UBA2361; family OMII01; genus OMII01. The sequence goes on from JBIKWG010000052.1 coordinate 11,743, forward strand.
CCCCTCAATTTGCTGATTTTGTTGCGAAAGGGCTGCCGTAAGGGGTAAATCCGAGCAGGTTAACCCCTTGAGGGGGCGTGGGCTTGACCCGGATCGTATTTGTGGTAACTTCTACCACTCTTTATAAGTCTTGAAGATGTAGTTATGAGTACCGAATTTGTTTCAACTGAAGCAGCACGTGCAGATGCTAAGTGGTGGGTAGTCGATGCGGCTAACGTTCCCGTTGGTCGTCTCGCGAGCGAAGTCGCCGCAGTAATTCGTGGCAAGCACAAACCAACCTTCACTCCGAATGTCGACGGTGGAGATTTCGTAGTTGTTATTAATGCTGAGCAGGTAGTGCTCACTGGTAGCAAGAAAGATGGGAAGGTGTACCGTCACCATACAGGCTACATTGGTGGTCTTAAAGAAGTAGTAGGCGGTGATCTTCTCCAGAGCAACCCAGAGCGGGTAATTGAGCGCGCCGTTTCGGGCATGCTACCTTCAGGAATTCTTGGTCACCGAATGATGGGTAAGTTAAAGGTATACACTGGCGGTGAGCACCCTCACTCAGCTCAGATGCCGCAGCCTTACCAGGTTAGTTTTCAGCGCAAGCAGAAGTAGTTGAGGAGTTGAGATGATTAAGGGTGGTGGATTTCACGCAATTGGTCGCCGCAAGCAAGCGGTAGCACGGGTTTACCTTCGACCAGGGACTGGAAAGTTTCTCGTTAATGGACATGAGACTAGAGAGTATTTTGGTCGCATCAGTCTCGATCTTTTGCTTCGTGAGCCGCTGGTAATTACAGCTGCAGCAGAGAAGTTTGATATCGTGGCAAATGTAACGGGCGGCGGTAAGGCTGGTCAGGCTGGCGCACTGCGCATGGCCCTTGGTCGCGGATTGATTGAGTCTGACGCTGCAGTGCGTCCTGCGCTTAAGGCGGCAGGAGTGCTTACGCGCGATGCTCGTGAAGTTGAGCGTAAGAAGTACGGTCGTCACAAAGCGCGTAAGAGACCACAGTTCTCTAAGCGTTAATTATCCAGGCGATATGCCTCAAAGGGTCGGCAGCGAGTGGAGCAAACACTTGTTGCCGGCTTTTTTTATTGTTTATTTTTAGTAATGGTGGTCATCCTGACCTCAGCCGATGGGTGTAGCCGTGGATTAGTCGGTTCTGTCCGTGCGCGAAAATCGCCTTGATAGCCTTGCTCTGCCGCCCTAGCACCAGCTTTCTGAAGTGCGTATTAAACGCTCTGACCATCCAGGCCGATTGCAGCACCTTGTCATTTTAACCCAGACGCGGAACCCGGACACTGTCCTTCAGACAAAACAAAGAGAGTAGATCGCTCTAGTGCTGCTTTAACAGCAAGTCTTAAGCTGCGGTTCCGCTGCGCTGTAAAACCCTAGCGCGCGGCAGGTGAGAGTGTTTGCTGCTATCTTTTCAGCACACAGGCGCAGCTCAGCTTCATGGCCGGCTTCGCATTGAAGATCAAGGTGAAACGCATACTGAAATGGTTGACCTACAATCGGCCGAGATTCAATCTTCGTTAGGTTAATCCCTAGCGCAGAGATCTCTCCAAGCAGTTGATACAGGCTGCCTGGCTGGTGGTTGAGGGACAGTATCAGTGAGCACTTTGTAGCTGAGCTGCAAGCACTATCGCTGGCAGATATCGCAAAGAAACGAGTCATATTAAGCGCGTGATTCTGAACCGAGCGCGCGACCACGTTGAGATTGTAGTGTGTGGCCGCCTCTTCGCTTGCAATTGCAGCTGCTGAAACGTCTTTAAGCTCACTAACATATTTAGCTGCTCCCGCAGTATCAGAGAACACCAATTGTGTTATCTCTTCGTGCTGCTCAAGAAACTGCGAGCACTGCTCTAGTGCTTTGGGGTGCGAGATGACCTGGCGGATATCCGATAGCTTTGTACCGGGCGAGCACGATAAAATATTGAGCTGCACCGGGCAGTAAACCTCTGCTGTGATAAAGCAGCTGTATGCCGCCAGGAGGTCATAATTCTCATGTACGGAGCCGGCTAACGCATTTTCAATCGGCACAACACCGAACTCTGCTTCCCCCCTAGCCACATGTTCGAAGATATCTCGAAAGCGCGTGGTCTCAATCGGCAGCACATCGTTGCCAAATAGCTTTCTCGCTGCAACACTGCTAAAAGACCCTGTAATACCCTGGTATGCTACCTTTTTTCTCATACACCGGTACCGTACCTTACTTTTGAGCTTTTATGGATACCATTATTGTTATTCCGGCCCGCTATGGATCGTCTCGATTTCCTGGAAAGCCGCTGGCGCTGATTGCAGGCCAGAGCCTTCTAGAGAGGGTGTGGCGAATAGGGTGTGCTGTGCCCGGAGTCGACCGCGTTGTGATAGCAACTGATGATGAGCGTGTCGTGGCGCACGCCACTGCCTTTGGTGCAGAATGTGTGATGACATCTGTGGACTGCACAAACGGGTCAGAGCGTGCCTATGAGGCAGTTCAGAAGCTGCAGGTTTTACCCCAGTGGATTGTTAACCTTCAGGGGGACGCCGTATTGATGCC
>JBIKWG010000264.1:0-4079 GCA_044356425.1 Bdellovibrionota bacterium
ATTACTACGATGCCGTAACAACAAGGGTAGGCCCAATCAAAGAGGACCTCAACACGATTCGCGACCTCGGCATCTTAGTCGATCGTGACGAAGACGGTTACCTCTTACAGATATTCACTAAAACGCTAGAGGATCGACCGACGTTGTTTTTTGAAATTATCCAGCGCGAAGGCTCCCAAGGGTTTGGCGCTGGCAACTTCAAGGCGCTCTTTGAGGCAATTGAGCGAGACCAAGCCGAACGAGGAAATCTATGATCCTCGGATCGATTCGTTCGCTTGACGGCGCAATACTGCCTGATGGGGAAGCGGTGCTCGTCAATCGTGCGCGCAGCCACGTTGCGCTTCTGCCACCAGAGGAAACCAGCTCTCTTTTGCATTTAATAGAGAATTGGGAGGTTAAGCTTCCGCGGCTTCGAGAGATACAGGCCGCTCTTGAGCACGGCAGCTGGAGTGAAACACGACCTCTGGGCGACCTCTCCTTTATGGCTCCCCTGCCCCGCACCTGGTGCTTTCTCGACGGAAGCGCTTTTGTGCAGCACGTCCGCCTTGTTCGCAAAGCACGGAGCGCCGACCTACCCGCAGATCTTCTAACCACACCGCTAATGTATCAGGGCGTAAGCGATAACCTCCTGGGACCAACCGATGACATTCCACTGCTGAATCCAGAGCACGGTATGGATTTTGAGTCTGAAGTTGCTGTTATCACAAACTTCGTTCCTCGCGGAACAACAGCCGATCAGGCCGCCAAACATATCCTCTTCGTTACCATCATGAACGATGTGAGCCTTCGTGAACTCATCCCACGCGAGGTAGGCACTGGATTTGGATTCTTGCAGAGCAAGCCACCGTCTTCATTTGCACCGTACGTGCTAACACCGGATGAACTCGGCCCTGCGTGGCAGGAAGGGCGACTATGCCTTCCTATTGAAACGCGCCTCAATGGAGAGATATTTGGAAACCCGACTGCGCAGGAGATGCATTTCTCTTTCTTTGATCTGATTGAATATGCGGCACGAACACGACCACTCAGTGCTGGAACTATCATCGGCAGCGGCACAGTATCGAATGAGAATCCTGAAGTGGGCTCTAGCTGCATCGTTGAGCGGCGCATGCTAGAGATTATCGCAACAGGTGTAGCAAACACTCCCTATCTTCACGATGGAGATGAGGTCACAATCTCAGTAACAAACGCCGGACTAGGCCTCTTTGGAACTATTAGGCAACGGATTCGTCAGCTATGACAGCCCCACGCGACTCCCTGCTCTTTCTGCTGCTCAACGAGCTATTCGACTATGCCGGAATGTTTCCACCCGCCTCGCTCTCATTTGAAACGGCACTCTCTGAAAGCGTCAGACTTCACCAAACACTAAGGCGCCCGTGGCTCGTAGGCAGCGAACTAGTGCTAGACACAGACACGGCACGCATACTGGCCCAGCGCTCACCCTCTGACTGTGGGTTCTCTCGAACGCCTCGAATATCTCTACTTGCAACTGAAGAACCGGCTCACGTGCTTGCCGTTGCGTCTTTGCTGTGCAATCAAGACTATTTGTCTGGCAGCTACAGCGTCTCTTCAATAGAGATTCGAGTTGCGGCTAACAGGATCGCCGCCGTTATCGCCACATATCGCGAATTCGCCGAGCTACACGGCTGCATTCTGGCAATAGAGCCAGACCTTTCAATTCCCAGCTGGAGAGAAGAATTAGCAGAGTGCGTACAAACTATCGAACAGCAGCGGATGATATATTCATCAATCGCCTTGAAAGTACGTTGCAGTGGGCCAACGGGGCTTGCCGCCCATAAGCTTGCTACCGTAATCGCTGCTACATGTGACCAGCCCCTGCACCTCAAAGTAACGGCTGGTCTTCATCACCCGATAGTTGAACATTCGACTTACGGCAATACATTCGGATTTCTTAATCTTGCAGTGGCAGTGATGTTACGACGAACGCTTGGGGCCATACTGCCAATTTCTACGCTTGAACGCCTCATTACCAACGATTCAGCGCAGCAGCTTCAGCTTACCGACGCTATTGGATTTGAATCGTTTACCATCTCGCGTGATCAGCTCATTGCAGCAAAAGATGCTGCCCGGCTGTCAATAGGAAGCTGTAGTTTAACTGAACCCGATGCGGATCTGACACGTCTGTGGCCTGTGCTCTAAATGTAATCGAGGATTGAGAGACGCAACACTCTTGCCGTAACGGTGTAGGACGCTTCAAGAGCATTTTGTGCCTGCGCAAGGTTTGCTGCAGCCTCTGTTTCATCCACATTCTGAATACGAGACAAAACCTCATCTGCCGAAACCTTAGTTAGGCTTAACAACGATTCAGCTGTCTCAAGGCGTCGAAGCCGACCGCCCAGGCTCACTCGCTCAGGAAGAATGTCGCGATCTCTCGCCTGCGTCAGCAAAGTTATTGAATCCTGAATCTCTTTTGTCTGAGCCGTATAATCTGCCGGGAATGTGTAGGCCACACCGCCACCATCGGTGGAACCGCTCGTGAGCGTTGATGAATAGCCTTGAAGACCCCGTCCCAGCCGCTCAAGAGCCTGAACCGCTCTATCGAACAGCTGATTTGCTGGAGTATTGGTAGTCATACTTAGTTCATCGGTAATCTGCACCGTACGCTGGGTGGTAGCGCCTAGTTCATTATCAAAAACGTATCTCTGCGAAGCGAGACCAGTGGCGGGCACAGTATAGGTGGAGGCATCATACGGCGGGTCGTCATCATCGGCTCCGCCAAATATGTAGCGCCCCTGATAGGAGGTATTCGCAAGTCCTACCACATGGTCTCGAATCTGCAACACCTCCTCTGATAGGTGAGCTCGAGCACTGGGGCTCAATGTTTCGTTGGCACCCTGCTGAGCAATCTCTTTTCCTCGAGCCATCAGCTCATTCATTTGAGCCATGATTTCATCTTGATACTGGATGAGGCTTTTTGTCTCGGCGATGACAGTCGTAAACGAATCTATCTTCTTCATCGTCTGCTGATAGCGAGAAATAGCGCCGGCATCGGTGGAGTCGCCCGGTAGCGTGGCTTTCAGACCAGACGTTAGCTGGTTTGAGAGATCAGCTACTAACTGCTTGTTCCCGATAGTGCTTCCAATAAGGGTTCGATTCGTTTCGCTATCCGATATTCGTGTCATAACAGGCCTACTATTGTATCCAGAAGGTCAGTTGCGGTTCGAATCATTCGAGCCGATGCCTGGAAGGCCTTCTGAAATTTTATTAAGCTCGTGAACTCTTCATCGAGGTTCACTGCCGAGAATGAGTCACGCTTGTTTGCTGCAGAAGCGTAATTGGCAGAGGTAACGCCGAGCTCAGAGGCAGCAGATGCCTTAGTATTTCCAACGAACGCGACGGTAGTATTGTAGTGCTCTTCAAACGTCCCCGTGAACGAGTAGTTTCCAGCAGAGAAGGAGATCGTTGCAGACCTCAAAGCTACCAACGCTTGCGCATTTTGAGCATCCCCACTTGAGAAGTTTGTTGCTCCAGCGGTTGTATTGTTATCTCGCGCTGCAGCAAAATCTTCTGGATTAACAACTGCAAAGGTTAACTTGCTCGAATAATTATCAAGCGTTGTCAGGTCAGCGAGGTCCGCCAATCCATTTCCATTGACATCTTTGACTCCGCTGTATGTGTAATCAAACAGTCCAAAAACCCCTGGGGCATTGCCATTCAGATCTCCAGCATTAGACTGAAACCCTGCTGTTGCCGAATCTTCATCAGCGCCACGATAGGTCGTATTTACGGTAGTTAACAGCGCTCGTGTAAGAGCCTCGATGCGCGAGGCAACGTTTACTAGATCTCCTTGAGCCTGAAAGCTGGAAGTCTGGGAGCTGCTGGGGATTCCTCGTAGCGCAAGCAGACCTCCAACAGTTCCTTTTCCTGCACCGATCACCGCAGTGAGATCAAGATGCGATGGGGTGCCTTCATTTCCATAGTTATAAACTATGTAACTGAGCGCCCCACCTTCAAGGGACGGTGGAGTCGATGTTGCAAAGGTTGGCGAGGCGGTGGCTTCAAGATTACGTCCTGTTATCCCACTTACGAGCGGGAAGCCATTCTCAAGCGTGATAGAC
>JBIKWG010000266.1:0-4057 GCA_044356425.1 Bdellovibrionota bacterium
CTTGACGTTATCCTGCACGCTCGTTGGGGCGCTCCTGTTAGGTGGCGGTATTATTTCAATCGCTAAGGGTTCCTCTTGGTCTTTTCTTTTGGTAGCGCTCATCTTCCTAGTAGTTGGCGCCGCCGCTAGAAGCGGGCTCCTAGTTTCTCTATCGGTTTTATCAATCTCTTCCTCTATTGGTGCTCGAACTGGCTATTCTCACGCTGCGTATTACGTCGGAATTCAAGAGCCATTAGTCACGGCACTGCTGTTCACCGTAATTGCAATCGTGGCTTATCAGCTATCGAAAGTTCTATCCCACGACTTTTCTCGACTTGCTATAATCGGGTCGCGTACCGCAGTTTTTGTTGTGAACATGAGCTTTTGGGTCGGATCATTGCGGGGAGCTAGAGACGCTGAACGAAATGTTGTTGTATCAGATCACGTATTCACAATCGGCTGGGCACTGGCCTTACTAGCCACAGGCATCTGGGGTGCATCTCAGAATCGAAGGTGGGTTGTTAATACTGTAGCAGTTTTTGGAGGGATACATTTTTATACCCAATTCTTTGAACACTTGGGCGCATCACCTGGAAAAATCGTTATAGCAGGTCTGATAGCAATAGCTGGGGCCGTAGCACTTAAGTCTTGGAACAACAATTTACGCGTTCTGAATCAGTGAATAGAGCGTTTTGCTGTCTTTTTGGGCTGCTGGGCATAATAGGGCACTACAGCGCAAGCGCAAAGGGCGCGGAAGAGATTAGCATTATCTGAAAGCCACATCACGTGGTGTATCATTAAAGAACTTCTAAAGCCCCGCAGGCGTGTTTGCAGGGATATTCTTCGAAAGCTGCCGGATTGGTATGGCGTTAAATTTTCGCTGGAGAGCTATGCGGCAGACAGCGAGCGATATTCGACGTTTGGAGCCTAAAAATCAGATGAGACGCCTATTGGTTTTACGACTCTGCGGCGCCGCAACGCGAGCACCAACGAGATTCACGGTATGGCTGTAGAGCGATTATATCTTGGTTGCCGAATCGGTCGGATGCTGCTCTATTTTGCAATAGAGAGGTCTAAGGCAGAATGTTTTAAACTACTAGAGGTAAAGACTTTGGATCCGAGCAAGCCAGGCCTCTTCTATGACCGCACGCGAAATCTTTATTGGTGAATGGGATGTAAGCCAGTCCAAGAGATTATGGCAGTCTCGGATGAAAACCCGTGCCTCGTCATGATGCGCCTGCTGAGGGAGTCGGAAGGATAGCTATCGCGTCCGGCGGAGATCGCTTCAGGGCGCCTCTTCGAGATAGCCGATGTCTTGCTTAGCTGTTGAGATTTATGATGCTAACTGAGGCCCGTATTCGAACTTCCTGCGTTGAAGAATGTAAAGCATTTTTGCACGTGACCGGTGTGTCACTCGATCTCGGCGAGTCAGCTACTCAGAGGACGAGAGTAGGGTGGTGCGGGGGATGCTGCTTTTCTTCGCTCAAGGGGTGAAGAACCTCTCGATGCGCAGCATCGGATTCCAAGTCTTATTTTCAAACGCATCAATATACGAGAGATCGAATCTGACGATGGTATCCTCAGTAAGGGTAAATCTCTGAGAGGCAGTTGCAACCAACTCGCTGTGAGAATCTCCCGTAAGAAACTGCGGTCGGGCGACTGATATATCACTCGCTATACGTTCACTTACAGTAAGTATAAGTCCACCACGCGGACCTAGGCCAAAAGCATGTCCTCGCTCTAGCATGCTCGAAAATTCAAAATCAGCATCGAGCATCGCATACACCAAGCTATGAGCACCTAGTCTGTATGTTCTGCCAGCTCCGACACTTAATGCTCCAAGCCCTAGGGGATCTAGCCCCTCTCGTTGGTACTGTCGGTAACCAAGGTTAACCCTCCAGGAGATCGGCTGGAAGAACGTTTCGCGGGGGGTGAGCGCCATTATATCAAGCGCGTTAAAACGATTGAGCTCAGTGCCCCGGCCCTCAGAGTGGCGGGCTGCTATCTCAAAAAATTTAATCTGATTGCCAGGGAGGTAGCCACCAATCGGATCACTTAGTGTATGAAACGCAGGTCTAAAGACCACTTCCCCTACAGCTCGATCCTCTGACGAGCCTGCGCCGATGCTTAGCAAAGCGGTTCGGTGCCCCCCTTCTGGTCTAATGTCTGGCGCATCGACTAAAACTTCCGGTATGCGAGGAATTGCGCTTCGAGCCGCAAGTATTTGCCACGATAGCTGCTTAGCCCGATCGGAGTCGTTTCCGTCGCGGATCGTTTCGTATGAGAGATATTCATAAGCAAGATCGAGGATGGCAGCCCTCTCTTTGTCATCTTGTATCTCCTGTAGAGCGCCATCGATTGTTTCTGCCTGCGTTGCGATAGCGATTGCCTGTGCTTGAGAATGAGAAGATGCAAGGCCGATACGGGTTCGCAGCTTTGTCGCGGCAGATGCTCGAAATGTTGCCTTTTGGATCAAGCCTGGCCGCGAATGAAGCAGCCTAATTGTATCTACTGGGATTACCCAGAGGCCTGCCCCCTCTAACAGCTGAAGCGAGGGGCGAGCAACATTCAATAAGGCAAGGATTTGGTAGGAACAATTTTCGTCGAAATAGAAGTAGGTAAACTGGTGTTCCCGAAGCTCCCATAGGTGAGCCGTAAGAAGTTCGCGCTCTTCCTGGGTAAAGTTGAGGCGATACTCCCAAATGTCACGATTTTCCAGATCGCTATACTTTTCGACACTCTTAAAAAAGGGAGCAACCGTGTAATATCCATCAAATCCGCCAAAGATTCCTTTCAGGGCATACGCTAGGGCATTCTCGTCATGAGTCGAAGCAGCAAAGTCTGCTGCATAATCAAGCAGTGCGCTGCTGTCAGAGTCCTCTTTTTGGTCGAGCCGGATAAAGGTATGTCCGAAAGCGGATGCCGGGTTGTTCAAAAAGGAGGTCGGAAATACAACGGTAATGCTCTGCGGTGAGATGGCATCACGCCATTTCTTAAATCGGTTGCACGCCACAGCAGGAAGTTCCGTTGCCTCGATCTCTAGGGCCTTTGTAATCCATGCAGAGCGTGCTGGATAGCGACAGATGGCGTGACTGTCATCTTCCGCTACTGGCTGCCGCATGGCTGCCAGCGTAGCAAGAAGCTCAGCGTGCGGATCTGTGTCTCCTGTGGAGGCGAGGAAGAATTTTTGGTCTGTAGCGCGAGAACGATGTGACAGCGACAGATCGTAGTGAAGAAGAGCGAGCCACTGAGGGTGCTGCGCAAAGCTGCGGAGCTTTTCGGCTGAAACGCCTGACGCGGGTGAGCTTGATGTTTGCGCAACACATATCGGGAAATTGATTGCAGCTATCAACAACCAGACAAGAACAAGAGACGCTACTCGCAAATAACGCATGGCATACGCGCACAAACAAAAAGCGGGGCGACGATCTATCATCACGCCCCGCCTCACAATTAACAGTAGGCTACAATCGTAGGCTACTAGCGCTATCCGAACTATACCTTGGCTGAATAGACAGCTAGGTTGTTGTCTTCTGATAGTACCTTTTTCATGGCGGCAACTACATCGGTCGAAGTAACTTCGGAGCTTGAAAAGATGGTCGTAAAGTTTTTCTGCATGGTCGCATTAAAGGCGCGAGCATCTTTTTCTTCAACTCCGATAAGCGCAGCTACTGCAGACAGACTCTCTCCTTCGCCACGAGACATATCGAGGGCGAGCCTGTTCATATTGCCATCGATAAATGCGGCGGTCTTCCAGTTCGACGTAACAACGCCATCTTGAGTACATCCTGACGTACCCGAGGTAATACCAAAGGTTTGATTTCCGAATGTTCCGTTTGTGGTCACTGCGAGGACTTGAGGTGCAATGCCCCTCTTGCCAGCGAATAGCTTAGACCCCAATCCGCATCCGCCGACGTTGTCAGCCATTGACACAGACGGAAGCAACGCAAATGCAGCAACAAGTAAGATGCTCTTTTTCATGGTAACAGTCCCTTCAAGATATTAATGAGAACACGTTGTTGTGTATAGAACGAGGAGTCTACGACGAGAGAGAAAATTCCTCTCGCCACGACCAATG
>JBIKWG010000053.1:0-14032 GCA_044356425.1 Bdellovibrionota bacterium
ACGAATATCGCCAAAGCTCACGCAAGTTGACCATTTACAATACGTTGGGTGGAGCCAAAGAGGCGTTTAATCCGCTTGATCAGAGCGAACAGCCAACCGTTTCCATGTATGTCTGCGGGCTCACTCCACAAGATAGCTCCCATCTTGGCCACGGACTGATGGCGGTCCGTTTTGATATGGTCAGACGATATCTCGAGTATCGTCGTCTGAATGTGAATTTCGTGCAGAACGTTACAGACATCGACGACAAGATAATTAACAAGACAATTCAGCTCGGTGTTAATCCGCTTGAGATGACGCAGCGTTATACGACAGAGTTCTATGAGCAACTCGCGAAACTGCACGTTCTTCCCGTAAGCACACTTACAAAAGTTACTGAGTATGTCCCGCAGATTATTGCCTATATCGAGGTGTTAATTGAGAAAGGCTTCGCGTACGCGACCAGTGAAGGTAATGTCTACTTTGACGTGGCTAAGCGGGAGGATTACGGCAAGCTCTCTAATCAGAACACTTCGATGCTATTTGAAAGTGTTCGCAAGGAGCTTGATAAAGACAAGCACTCTCCACTTGATTTTGCGCTGTGGAAGGCAGACGACAGCACGATATTATCTCAGGCTTCTCCTTGGGGGGTTGGTCGACCAGGTTGGCATATTGAATGTTCGGTTATGTGCAGTTGCGTTCTCGGCAACCGGATAGATATCCATGGCGGGGGGCTTGATCTCAAATTTCCTCACCATGAAAACGAGATTGCGCAGTCCGAGTCCTATTCAGGTAGTGTATTTGCAAACCTATGGATGCATTCTGGGCTGCTAAATATCGATGGGCAGAAGATGTCGAAGTCCCTCAATAACTTTGTACCCCTTGTGGATGCTGTTGAGCAGTATGGCGCAGCGCCGCTTCGATTTGTAATCGCTCGGCATCACTACCGGTCGGCAGTTGATCTGACCGACAAGCTATTTCGTGATAACCTAAACTCGCTCCTCGAATTTCATCGACTGTTTGAGCGAGTGCTTGCTGATAGCGAGCCCATCTCTGAAGGCAATCTGCAATTAGATGGATTGCAAGATAGCTTTGAAGCGGTGATGGATAATGACTTTGGGTCTCCAGAGGCTATGGTCGTGATTGAAGCCGCTCGCAATGAGATTCAGCAGGCTCTCGATTCAGGCTCCGAAATTACCCCAGCGATTCGGGCTAAGGTGCGCGTTATTAAAGCTTTGGGGAATATCTTGGGTGTATTCTTTGACCCACTGCAAGAGGTTGAAGAGCAGGGGCTAAAGCTGATCGCTAAGATTTTCAAAGTTGCTCCGTTGTCTCCAGAGAGAGTACGCGAGATGTTAGATGAGCGAGCGCTAGTAAGAACTCAGAAGAATTTTAAGCGGTCAGATGAACTCCGGAACGAGTTGGCTGCGCAGGGGGTCGAGGTCCTGGACTCGAAGGCTGGCAGTAGCTGGCGTTTCGCCTAAGGAAGCGCCTCTCTGCTGCGAAAGCAGAGAGGGGGTCGCTCTTCAAGTTTTCACGATGCGAAAAAACCTAAATGTATTGCGGGCTGTGGCGACTGCTCGACTGAGCTTGCGCCCAAGTGTGAGTCGCATCGCGGATGTCCCCGCAATTTCTTTCGATTGTAGAAATTAAAGATCAATCCAACCCTTGCTCTGACATTTCGAGGTAGGTCTTGCCGCGAATTTCTAGGCAAAAGAGAGCGCTATCTCTGAATAATTGGGCCAGGATAGAGAGCCTGGTCAACCAGTGCGCCCAGAATCGGATGCCTCGTCGCTTGAAGAGAAAGATGGCTCGTCGCTGAGGGTCATGGCAGCAGATAGGTGCAGTAGTCCGCGAGCCACTCGAACCAGTTCATGAGCGGTGATTGGCTTGCCTATAACAAGAATCGCGCCTGCGCGCTGAAGTTCTGGGTAGCTTTGGGCAGAGCCTGGCACAAGACACACTACGTATACGTCAGGAAACAACCTGCGCATCGTGCGAATTAGGCTAGACAGGGGTGGCTCTTTACCAGGCACATCGATAATCAATACCTTTGCGTCCGGTGCGTCGTGAAGGGTGGTTTTAAGTGTTTCTGCCTCGAGGGCAGCCGCACGTGTTGATAGTCCGGCATCTGACAAAAGTGCTGCTTGGAGGTGGCGAATGCGTTTGGTATGTGATGAAAAAATAAGAACATGATTATCAGTAGCTCTGCGTGAGCGGATCAGTGGTTGAGGCCGCTGTAGCGCGTCTTGCTGACTTTGAAACCCCGCAACGACCTCGCGAGCGCGAACGCTTAGGTCGCGCACTGTAGTGGCGAGCGAGTTGGTAATGTGAAAGAGGAAGGGCGATTCGTTCGTATGTTTTTGAATTAGAGCGGTATATCCAACGATCTCTTGGCTCATGTTGAGCAGCATCGGTGCTGAATTGCCGCACCGTTCTAGCTCGTTGATGCGCTCTTTAAGCACGCGCAGCTCTTGGCGCAGTGCTTGCTCTTCAGCTATTGGCAAAGCGTAAAGAAGGTACCCTTGAGGGGTCGCTAGTGAGGGAATAACCTGCGATACGATGCGGAATTCCTTGGTTTCAAGGACTGCTCTTCCAGACCTAGAAGATAGTGCCTGATCAAAGATTGCTTGAACTGCCAGCTTCGATTCAGGCTCTGAGAAGCATGAGAGCAGCGATGTCCCGATTTTGAGATCAGATTCAGCGTAATCGCCGAGCCCAAAGCTAGCGAATCGAAGATCGTTGGGGGTGGAGATTGTTTGGATGACTAGCTCCAGACTAAGCGTTAGCCCTTGAAGGCCCATGAGAGCGAGATTGTCTGTAAGAGTTGTGCTTGCAAGCCCATCGTGCTCGATAGTTGTCGCAGCTTCAGTGATGTCAGTAATGATTCCACTCAGCGCAGTGCATCCTGTTTCAGCATGTGCGCGACAGGTGAGTAGCACAACTCGCCCGGTATCTGGACGAGTCCAGCGATATGTTGCTACAAAAGAGTGACCTAGAGAAAGAGAGTCTTCAAGTAGTATCTCTACTCGATAGCGGTCGTCTGGGTGTAGGTGTGCTCGAATAAGCGCTCCGTGCAGACTACAAGCCTGTTCTGAGATGCCAAGAATTGACATGGCATCACCGGTGAGGCTAACGAGTTGCAATGAGTTTAGGTCGATTGAAAATAGTAGGGTGTCTGGTGGCGCTGGCGCAATAGAAGTCGAATCGGCTGTTTCGTTGCCGCTTCCAACAAAGACGGAGGCTGACCCCTTTTCAGGTGGACTGCTCATGTCGTTAGTCCCATCCAGACGGTTCGGAGCGCACAGCTTGTTTGAACTGGGGCCCTCCCGACCTACTGGGGTTTGGAGCTAATGCGGAAAGTGTACACAGACCACAACCGTGGTAGAAGAGGGTATTTTACGGGTGCGTGCAATCTGCATGGCTCCCTTGGGGGAAAAGAATGATCAATGCAGCCCGAACATCACGCAATCCTCTTCGAGTTGCACTGCTGGGCACTCGGGGTATTCCGGCTCGATATGGAGGTTTCGAAACCTTTGCCGAGCAGATCTCAAAGCGTTTAGTTGAGCGTGGTTATCACGTAACTGTTTACGGACGGTGCCGGTTTTCCGAGCGTTGGGGCGCGCGGCCAGCGGTGTCAGGAGCGGAATGTCGTTCGACACCGACTATCTTTCATAAGTATCTTGAGACCCCTGTACATGCCTTTACGTCCTTCGTTGATGCGCTGTTTCGGCGCTTTGACGTGCTTATTCTATGTAACGCAGCCAACAGCCCTTGCGCGCCGATTCTAAAATTGAAGCGCATTCCGCTCATGATTAACGTGGATGGAATCGAGCGTAATCGTGCCAAGTGGAACAGATTCGGTAAGCTTTGGTATATGCTTGGCGAGCGATTCTCTGTGTTCTTGGCAGACCGACTGATTTCGGATGCTGATGTGATAGCTGACTACTACCGCGAGGCGTATGGTTGTAAGTCTACGGTTATTCCCTATGGTGTTCATCCAACTGAGCGGCCTGCTGGGACGACGCTTGCTCGATTTAATCTGCAGGCCAAAAAATACATTCTCTACGTTAGTCGACTGGAGCCAGAAAACAACGCGCTGGGAGTGATTGAGGCATACAAGCAGTCGGGGGTAACGATGCCTCTCGTTATTGTCGGGGACGCGCCGTACGCTGAAAGCTATAAAGCTCAGCTTCGGGCTGCTGCTAATGAGCAAGTTGTCTTTACGGGATTCCAGTTTGGTGAGGCCTACGAAGAGTTTCAGAGTAATTGCTACCTCTATATTCAAGCGACCGAAGTAGGGGGCACTCATCCAGCGTTGATTGAATCGATGTCCTACGGAAATTGTGTTGTTGCAAACGGAACGCCAGAAAATTGCGAAGTTGTTGCCGATGCGGGAGTTACTTTTCAGAAGAACAACTTTCAACAGCTTGCAGGGATTCTCGCAGGGCTTGTGAATGATTCAGCTGCGGTAAAGGAGTTTGGTCAGAAGGCGCGCGAGCGTGTAATGGCGAATTACTCGTGGGATTCGGTGGTAGAGCAATATATTCAAGTAATACATGAGCTGCGCCACGCATAGAGCTATGGATTGCCGCGGCATCTTACTGTCGAAAAGTTTGAGCCGAAGCTGCTGATCCATCTTGGGCAGCTTTGATGCGACCTTCGAGCAATCCGATGCGCTGCGAGATGTCGGTGTGCAATTTTCCTAGCCGGTCATGGAGCTGTCCGATTTCAAGCTCAGCTTTGAGGTTAACCTCATATTCGATGTCGTTTCGCATGCGTTCTCGAGCGCTCTGTAGGTTCTGTGACAAGAGAACTATAATGCTAAGAAAGATAGCCTCCAGCGAAACTGACATTGTCAGAAAGCCGAACGGATAGGGGTCAAAGGCAGTCAAGCCAGGGATAATTTCGAGATTAAAAACAATCCACAGGGTAAATATGGCCGCGTTGAGCAGCAAAAACGTCATGCTGCCGCTAAAATTAGCGATCCAGTTTGCCGCCTGTAGAAGTGGTGATAGCTCGCTTGCAAATTCGACGTTAAGGTTTCGAGCAACACGCCCCATCAGCATCTGATCGGTTTCGCGCAGTCGTCGTGCCATCATGCCTAAGAGATCAAGGCTCGCAGCGGGTTTGCTTTTTATAAAGCTCATCAGATCGTCTCGGTGCAGTTCAAGCAGCGTTGTTTCAGTCGAGGCCATAGCTGAGGCGGAGCGTGGACCTAAATCAAAGAGCGACGTTTCTCCGAACACCTCTGTGTCGGATACTTCGGTTAAGACGATCTTTTCTCCGGTATAATCAAGCACGGATAACTCAACGCGACCGTTAAGAACGATGTAGAGCGAGTCGCCAGCATCGCCAGAGGTAAAGACCGGTTGCCCCGTTTGAAAAGTGCGGCGTTGCAGCGCATTGGCAAGAGAGGCGAGCTCATTCTCATCTAGTAGCGAGAAGAGTCTGACGGTCTTTAGAAAATCAAGGATATCACTCATAAGGCAATCTCACCCCGTGCGGTATATGCAAAAATGAGGATACCGCTTCAGGACAAGGTTGCGCTATGGTCGGTTTAATCATCCCTAAGCCTCTTTTTATTTGCATTAAGTTCAATGGGTTATGCGATATTGGTGGTTGTCGCTGTGGCAGTTTTCGGCGCACAGCCAGCTTTCTATTCACTGTCTGGACCTGTTCTTTCTGGAGAGAGCGCTCCTGGTTAGCTCAAAAGCGGAAGGTGGCGGCTTCGTTTAGAAATAGGGCTGTGCTAGACTCTCGAAAGTATTTATTCATCTCAGCGGGGGGGTATGCGAGGCATATCGGTAGTAATTCCAGTATACAACGAAGAAGATAATGTTGCAGAGGGTTTTCGCGAAGTAACTGGGGTGCTGCAGTCAATGGATCTGCCCTACGAAATCATCTACGTCGATGATGGATCCCGTGACTTGACCATCTCGCGCCTCCTTGAGGCAGCTGGCAATGACTCACACCTGCGGCTCATTCAACTGCGTCGTAACTTTGGCCAGACTGCGGCAATGTCAGCGGGTTTTGATCATACCCGCTACGACATCGTAGTTGCATTGGATGGAGACCTGCAAAACGATCCGGCTGAGATCCCCCAAATGGTGGCTAAGCTTGAGGAGGGCTATGACCTCGTTGCGGGATGGAGAAAGGCTCGTCGCGACAAGTTTGTAAGTCGTCGTCTTCCAAGCATCATTGCCAATCGTTTGATATCTTGGGCAACTGACGTGCGCCTTCATGATTATGGTTGTACCCTCAAGGTAATGACCGGAGAAATTGCACGTGGATTGCGTTTGTACGGTGAGATGCACCGGTTTATCCCCGCACTTGCCAACGAAATGGGTGCGCGCATTGTTGAGGTTCCAGTCAACCACCGTGAGCGAAAATTCGGCACTTCAAAGTACGGAATATCTCGAACGATTCGAGTAGTGCTCGACCTGATTACAGTGAAGTTTCTGCTTGGATATTCTAAGCGACCGATTCACCTATTCGGTTTTGTTGGAGCGGCATCCTCTGCTTTTGGCGCGTTTATTCTTGCTGTTTTGACCTATCAGCGGATGTTTCAGAGCGTTCCCATGGGCAATCGACCACTACTGGCTTTGGGTGTAATGATGATTATCATCGGGCTTCAGTTCTTCGTGTTTGGTCTCTTGGCTGAAGTGCTTGCCCGCACTTACTATGAGTCGCAAAACAAGAAGACCTACGTAGTGCGACGCATATTTACCGGGCTAGAGCCCGATAGTGGTACGCCGTGGAAGTTGCAAGCAGTCAATTAATATCTCCCCGTGATGATTCTCAGCGCCCGATAAGGGTTCTAATCGATGGCCGCAAGATTGGCGACGGGGGAATCGGCGTTTACATAGAGAATCTTGTCTCTGGTTTGTGTGAGATCGGCGGAGTACAGGTCAGCCTTATAGCACGTTCGTCAGTCTGTACTCCGCTGCTTGGAGAGCCGGCTGTACGTTGGATATTCGATAAGGCACGATCCTACTCGCTTGACGAGCTGGTGTTAATGGCACGTCGCTTGGATCTGCGCAGCTACGATGTGTTTCATGCTCCACACTATATGTTGCCACTGCGGCTTCCGGTTCCCGCGGTTGTTACCGTCCACGATCTTATTCACATCACCCATCCCGAGAAATTCTACTATCCCTTTGTTGCGCGCACGTTAATAGGTTCGGCAATTAAGCGGGCAGATGCTGTGGTAGCAGTGAGTGAAGCAACCAGGAGCCAGCTGCTAGACACATTTAGGGTGTCACCTTCCAAGGTGTCCGTGGTACCCAATGCGGTGGCGCGCTTTGTGAGTGACAGTGTGGGAGAGCCTGCCTGCAGCGACCCCACAGAAACTCCGTTTTTCCTCTCTGTTCTTTCTAATGTAAAGCCACATAAGGGGCTGGCTGATCTGATTCAGGCGTATCGCATCTACCGTGATTCGCTTGCGTGGAAAGAGCATGTGCCCTGCGCTCCGCGACTGGTGCTAGCTGGATATGGCACTGCAGCCTTGCAGAGTGATTCAGCGTTGAGTCGATTGGTAGATGTAGCGGGCATCGAGGTTCGGGGTTCGCTCTCTGATGCAGCGCTTGGTGCGTTGTATCGTTCTGCTACGGCCCTTGTGGTGCCAGCGTACATAGAAGGTTTCTGCTTGCCAGCACTGGAAGCGCAGGCGGTTGGAGTGCCCGTTGTGTGTCGACCAGTAGCTGCAATCAAGGAGCTCCTAACTGACCGCGATGTAGTTTCAGCGGATTTCTCTGTTGGGGCTTTAACGCAGGTGTTGCACGAGGGATTGCTGAGGGGGTTGTCATCGGATCGAGCTGTTTTTCGCCCGCATCTGGCGCGCTATTCGCGAGCAACTGTTGCGCATTCCGTTAGGGATATCTACCGTCAGGTGTCTTCTCTGGGGAATGCATGACGCAGCGGGTCGCTCTTGTACATGATTGGTTAACTGGAATGCGTGGCGGAGAGCGCTGCCTTGAAGCATTTCTGAGGATGTATCCTGAGGCTGATATCTTCACCCTGGTGCATGTTCGGGGTGCAACGACTCAAGAGATAGATGAGCGGGTGAAGAGCGTTTCAATCTTGCGTTTGATACCCGGCGTGGGTCGATTATATCGCGCTTTTTTGGCACTGTACCCAGTGGCAGTGCGGTCGCTTGATCTTACGGGATACGATCTGGTTATCTCATTAAGTCATGCGGCAGCTAAGAATGTATCGGTGCCAGAGGGGGTGCCGCACATAAGTTACTGCTTTACTCCGATGCGCTATATTTGGGACCAGGCACGCTCATATTTTCGTGGCCTGACCTATTATGCCGCACAACCTGTGATCAGATATCTTCGCAGGTGGGATGTTAGAGGCGCGCAAAACGTCACACATTTTGTGGCGATTAGCAGCTTTGTTGCTGCTCGAATCAGGCGTTTTTATGGCCGGAAAGCTGTTGTAATTCCGCCGCCGGTTAGGATGCAGAGCGAAGTTACGCAAGGTTTATCAGCCGCAGAGGAGCTTCTTTTTGCAAGCGCTACAGAGCCCTTTTTTCTTTGCGCTGGCGCGCTAGTTCCTTACAAGCGTATCGATGTTGCAGTAAAAGCCTTTAATCAGCTCGGGCTGCCCTTGTGGGTGGTGGGCAGTGGACCCGAGCTTGAAGAGCTCAAACGAATAGCTGAGCCGAATGTGCGCTTTGTCGGTGCAGTTAGGGATGCAGTTTTATGGGAGTGCTATCGAAAGTGTAGAGCCCTTGTTTTTCCTGGCATTGAAGATTTTGGCATCGTTCCGGTTGAAGTCCTCTCTTGTGGCCGGCCGGTGATTGCAGTTGATGCTGGAGGAGTTGGCGAGTCGGTTCTAGGTTTTCGTCCGTGGATGGGAAGGCGCCTTGTAGATAAGCAGGAGTGCGGTGTATTTATACCTAAGAGAGATTTTGGGGATGCCGACTCTCTCGCTTCTGCAGTGCGGTGTTTTTGTGAAGTAGAGAGCCAGTTTCATGTGGGGGCGTCAATAAGGCGCGCCACTGAATTTAGTTATTCGAACTTTTACAGTGCCTGGGCAGCGTTCGCGCAGTCTGTCGCGGTATACCCAGGTCGCAGCGCTGATTTAGCCGCAAGCGCAAGTGGTCTTCGGGCGCAGGGCAATCAAGGGATAGATGAAGCATGCTAAAGCAGAGGCGCCAATTATTTGAGTATCTTTTTACAGTCGCTGACCTGTTAGTAGTGACCGTTGCCTGGATCGCGGCCTACTGGTTGCGGTTTATGACTGGGTTTATTCCGGTTGATAAGGGAGTTCCTGAGTTCAGTCACTATGTGTCCATGTTGGTTTTTATCTGGATCATCTGGGCGTTCGTGTTTCGACGTATGGGGCTCTACCGGCCGATGCGCGGGGCGCGCCGTGCTCGTGAGTTGTGGGGGCTGATAAATGCAAATGCTTTTGCGATCCTCGTATTGATCGCTATCACCTACCTCTTTCGTGAGAAAAGTGTGCAGTTCTCGCGATTGGTGTTCGTTTACTTCTGGGGAGCTGCCACTCTTTTAACCGTCATCCAGCGCGCGTGTTTGCGCTTTCTTCTGCGAGAGTTACGTCGTAAGGGGTACAATCTGCGTTATATGTTGATTGTTGGAGGTGGTCAGGTAGCGTCTGATATTGTCAGTCGCGTCAGGCTTCATCAGGAGCTAGGTATTCAATTGCTGGGGTGCTTGGCGCGCAGCAACAACGAACGATGGGTTCCAGGTGGCGTGCCGATAGTAGGCTCATATGCAGAGCTTGGAAAGTTTATTGGACGCACAGACATCGACCAGATTGTGGTTGCGCTTCCTCTTGAAGAGCACCAATTGCTCCCTGAGATCATGGCGCAGCTCAAAGACTCCTTAGTCGACATTAAGATCATTCCCGATCTTTACCAATTTACCAGTATTGGCGGTGCGATTGAGGACTTTGAAGGTCTGCCGGTTATTAGCCTTCAGGAGTGTCCGCTTGACGGCATAAACCTGATGACTAAACGTGCAGTTGACCTCATGTTGGGAGCCCTGCTGATCTTAATCTTTTCACCGCTCATGGCGCTAATCGCTCTCTTAGTAAAACTCACCTCGCGTGGACCAATTCTTTTTAAACAAGAACGTGTAAGCTTTGATGGTACGCGCTTCTCGATCGTAAAGTTTAGGACTATGTACACAGACGCCGAGGCGCAGGGGCCTGGGTGGACTCGACCAGGCGATGGCCGTGTAACACCCCTGGGGCGCATCTTGCGCTGCACGAGCCTAGATGAGCTGCCGCAGCTATTTAATGTGCTGCGGGGTGATATGTCTATAGTCGGTCCTCGTCCTGAGCGACCGGTCTTTATTGAAGAATTTAGACGGCGCGTTCCTCGCTACATGTTACGACATAAAGTTCCTGCGGGCATTACGGGGTGGGCGCAGGTGCATGGGTGGCGCGGCGACACCTCAATTGATAAGCGTATCGAGTACGATCTCTATTATATCGAGAATTGGTCTCTTTTTCTTGATCTGAAGATTCTCTGCCTGACGCTTGTTAATGGCTTTCGTAACAGGAATGCATATTAGCAAACGCGTTAGTGCCCGAGCTCTTTAGTTACCTAACGAAGCGCGGCAAACTCGATCGCTGCTGCAAAAATAGATTTTGTGCCGCTCTTTGAGTTTTCATGGCGCGAAAAAATCATCAATGTATCTTAGCGGATACGTCTGCGAGTTTTCCCCTCGTGAAAATCGAACTTCATCCCCAACCTTTACCTTCTCGTTACGGGTAGGGTTGGCCGCGCTTCCCTAATGCAAACTCTCGTGCTTTCCAGAAGCTCGCGAAGGGGTTAGTATAACAATATGAGTTTGGTCAATCGCATCGGGCTGCTTTCAATGATCCTGTTTTTTTCGGGCGCAATGGTGTTTGTGGCTGCTCGTGATTTACAACGCGACCATTTACGGCGAAAAGACGCTGTACATGATCAAGAGCGGGCTAAGCAGCTCGTTCAGGCGCTGCAGAGCGATGTGTTGCGTGAGTCAAATGATAAATATGTCCCGCCGCAGAGCTTTCCTTCGCGGGCAGGATCAAGCGTTTTGCCCGAGACGGATAAGAGTCGAATCAAGGCGTTTCTTCGATCTCTCATCGGTGCAGAGGGAGCCCCACAGCAATCGGAACCCGCAAAGACGCAACAAAAGTAGCTTCGCCTGATAGGCCCAAACCGTATGAAGAAACACCACGTAACCCTCTTTCTGGTTATCTCACTGATCGGCGCCTCCACTAGCCTCTCGGGTTGTGTGCTTGTGCCTTTCGTTCAGGCATTCAAAGAGACCGGTGTTACACAGGGCGATCGCAAGGCACTGCTGGGGCCAGAGGTAAAAAAGTTTGCGGATGCGATAGTGTGGGGCAGTAAGAGTGATGCTCTTGCAATAGTTGCTGACGAATCGCGTGAAGAGATAGCGCGGGAGCTTAGCGGCTTATCTGAGGAAGAGCGTGTCGTAGACAGTAAGTTAGACGACGTAACATGGGGAGAAGATGCCTACACCGCTACGGTCAAGCTGAAAGTGCGATTTTATAAAGTTCCCTTCTATGTAGTTAAGAATCGGATAGAGGAGCAGCAGTGGCAATTTGCAGTTGGAACGGGTTGGCGACTTACATCGCGGGCGGTAGTCGAAGGATGAGTTGTGCGGTGTGCTCGGCCCAGCTGTTTTTGCTGAAGCAAGTTTCGAGCTTTCTGAGTCGCCGTACAGATAGGTTGAAAGTTGTCGCAGGCAGCTTTCTTCTTTTAGCTGTTGCAGGTTGCGCACTAACTACAAATTCGTCTACCGCCTTGCGTGAAGACCGAATACAGGTGCTGGATCGTGCAGTCGGAAGTCAACCACAGGTGACTCCGTTTGCTCTTGATGTAGTTGATGAAGCCAACGACGGACAGCGCTTGATCATCAAGGGGCGGCTATCGGCGAAGCAGGAGTGGGCGACTAATGACGTGGTGCTTCGACTCTCAGCGCTTGATGAGCTGGGAGAGCAACGTATTGTGATTAACCGTTTGAGTGATGTGCTGCCTGCCGTTTCAAAAATTACGCCGAGCGCTCCTGCTGATTTTACATTAGCGATTTCTTCTGCAGGTCTGTCGAACTATCAGCTTGAAGTGTTGTGGGGCAGTGAGGCCGCAGCGGTTTCAGCTTCTGCTGGCGGTGTGGGTTCTGATAAGGCTACTCGTGCAGAGGATAGTTCTCTTCAGACGCTTGTTTTGCGGGGCCTAGAGGTTCACCGCTTGCCGGATAGCAGCTGTGCCTCTCCGGACGAGTGTCGAGTCAAGTTCACCATAACAGGGGAGTTTTTTAATGCTGGGCGTGCAACTATCCGTGAAGTCACGCTGCTGGCAGGTTTCTCAGATGCCGATAAGCTTGATTTGCACGACCAGGTTCTTGAGAATGAGCGGCAAGTTGAGGTGCGCAACATGAAGTTAGTGCCTGGTTCTACCAAGCCTTTTAGGCTTGCTCTGGATATCTTGGTGCCACCATCACAGCAGATGGCGCCACGTCCAGTCATTAGAATAGTTACTGTTAAGACTGAATAGTAGGCTTTTCACAGAGGGTTGTATTGCAGGACGCGCGCCCCCTCGAGCACTTATTCCTGTGTGCTACATCAAGGGCTGCGCATGCTTACTGGTTTTAGTGAGGTAGGCTCTCCCAAATAACATCTGTGCAAAGCGATTATCTGCATTTAGCTCCTTGGCGACCGATTCTACCTCATAGGTGGGCCGCTTAGCCCCGTCGCTTTCGTACACCCCCGTCGCTCTCCCGTCGCTCTCGTACACCCTACTTTTTTCTCACAACTTTCGCTCACTAACCTCGAATATACCTTAGTATGCCTCGAGCTAATCGTATCTTCACAGAGAATCATATCTACGAGATCATCCCGCGTGCACGGGCTCATCTCCCCATGCCTCCGACAAGGGTCTCAAATGAGATAAAGCTGGGAATCCTTGGCAGAACCCAGAGGGATAACAAAGTAGACCTGTGCCACTTCGTGGACATGAATAGCCACACCCATGACTTAGCGGTGTCTCATTCAGGGAACCAGCTGGCTAAGTTCTATATGGAGCTACAGAAAAAGACGACCGATGCGGTAAAGGCGTTGCTTGGTATTCCCTGTCTCTCGTTGTGGGAAGACCGCTCAACTGCTGCTCGGGTTGTGGACCTAGCGGATGCGATAAGCCGTATAGTTTACATCTATTGTAATCCATCGAACGCTGCCCTCTGCGATTCAATTGATGAGTACCCCGGAATAAACTCTTGGTCTGCTTTTCTCTCGTGCGAGCCATTCGTAGATGCCGAGGTAACAATTGATGCGCGCTGGTATCCGGTGTCTGAGATACCCCGGCTTCCAGCACGCTCACTTTCTTCATTCCAAGATGCTGCTCTGCATGAAACGCTTCTGAAATCAGAGAAGGCACAGTCGCACCCAATCGTGCTTAAGCCATTTAAGTGGCTGGAGCAATTCGGTATCACCGAGCCATTGAGGATCGAAAATATCCGAAAACAGATAATCGCTCGTGTTCGAGAGGTAGAGTCCGCAAATGCCGCCACACGGGCGACAGCTAACACCAGGTGCATCCCGCGGTCTGTTCTGCTGCGAGAGGAGTATATGAAGCCTCACAACCCAAAGAAAAAACAGCGCAAAATTTACCTTATTTGCGGCGACAAAGAGCAGCGGGTCGAGATTCTTCAAGAGTACAAACGCATCCTTGCTCGTTGCAAGGAATGTTATCAAAAAGCAAAGGAAGGCTTACGGGTAGATTGGCCGCCTGGGACTTTCATGCCATGGTTTCCTCCTGGATTTATATTTCCGTTACCGGCTGCTGCTTAAAGCGGAACGGGCGATCCTTGTCTCGTTGCTAGAAAGCACACGAGATGTGGCGTTATTTGCACCTGTGTCTGCCTCGACCCGGCTGTTCGGCGTTAATTGTCTGAGCCGTTCGGTAAAAATTTACCCCTAGCCGACAGGAATACACTTCATAGTTATCACCCCAAGATTTGGTTCGAGCCTGCCATCCAAGGCGTTCAGACTGGTACAGTGTACCAGCGGT
>JBIKWG010000267.1:0-4036 GCA_044356425.1 Bdellovibrionota bacterium
CGATTGCGCCGTCTGGTGTCGTTATCCATTGCATCGGGGAAGGCATATTTAGGACCTTCAATTCCTGTGATGTCCCGTTAAGCTGGTATAGCGTGGATACGAATGAGTATCCGCTAGAGATGCTCCCCCGACTGACCAAACGGGTATCAGGGATACGATTAGAGTCGCTGGTTGGCACGCTCGTTATCCCGAATCCCGCGGTAAGTGGTGTTGCAGCACCAGATGTAAGATTCAATGAGTACAGCGTTGAAGTCCACCCATTCATTGCTATGGTGGCATAGCTATTGCCCACGAAAAAACTATCAATGATGGTGCCCGGATACTTCGGAACAGTAGCGATCTTTTTCGTGCCAGTAGGGGTTCCGTTACTGGTCCAGATCGATTTATCAGTGTTGCTGTCGACAGTAAAATAGAGAGCATCGCGGATAAAAAGTGTACCGACCGTATCTTGCTTGGAAAACTGATGTATCACCTCAACATCTCCCGGCATGCCGTTGCTCTTGAGAAGTGCCGGCGCTGTTACTTTATTGTTGGTTGTAGCGGTTGCAACGAAGTACAGCGCATCGTTAAAGGCCAGCAGATTTCGTGGTGAACTTGAGGCAGCTTTTCCAGGCTCCTGTAGTAGGGGGGTAAATACCTTTGTCGAGAGATCGTAGGCTATAAGGGAGCCTTGGTAGCTTCCTTGCCAGGCACTAAGTACTACTTTCTGGCCATGGCGGGCTAAACCGTAAATCTCTTGTGCAGAGAAGCTTCCTAGCGTTGAGACAGCTCCTGTTGTTGTGGTGGCAACAGAACGAAGTTCAAACGAGTTTTCTTGTTCCGATATAAAATACGTTGGGCCGCTATCAAGGCGGTTGCTTTGAAGAGGTAATAGCTTCTCTGCGTTGGGGATAACACTAAAATTCAGCGGCGAAGAGATGCTCGCGGTGCTTCTTTGCAGTGAGTAGCTGTTTTCCTTTTGGTTGTGCACCAGCAGCAGTAATCTGCCATCTTCGAGCAGTGAGCTGTCGATCACCCTGCCTTTGATTCCCCAATAGTTATCGCCAGAGCTGCCAAATTGATAGATGAGAGAGCTGTCTGCGGTGTCCGACCCCAATATCATGGTTGTCGTACCGTTGCTGGTATACATCCGTTGAATGCGACGGCCAGGACCGTCAGGGCCTGTTGTGAGGTTTATGCGGGTTACCGTCTTAGTAGCTAGGTCGTAGGAGTAGTAGTTTCTCCAAGCTTCTCCGTAAGCTCCATAAGAGTCGTACGATTGTAGGTAGTATAGCTTGCCGTTATGCAGATAGGGCGCACCATCGAACCAAGTAATTTCTGTTGGTATATCCTCGATAGCGCCGGTTTGTACATTGAGAATGTGATTCGTGAGCTTACCTTCTCTTTTTCCGACAAAGAGTAAGAGCTTTCCAAATTTTCGCGGTGAGGAAATGTAGGTCGAGTTTCCGAGCGAGTATCCAAAACCCGATCCAGCCCCATCAACGCTCCAAATTGTGCTCCCGTACGGGCTGAAGATTAGTAACTGGCCCTCTAGCTGTACAATCTGCATGTCCTTAGTGATTGTCAGTTGGGGATATAAAACTCTCCACAGCGTTCGCAGAGAGCCCTCTGTTTGGTACACAAGTTCGTTGTAGTGCGAGAACAATTTGAGTGGGGGTGATTCATGCGGCAGAAATGCTTTAACAGTTTCAGTAGCCCCACTTTTAGCTGTCCTCTTGATCGAGGTCTCTTTGGTGGTTTCATTGTAAGTTATGAAATACAGGTAATCTCCGATTGCCACCGACTCTTGATCGTTCTGTTGCAGGGCGATGTGCGCGGGGTATGTGGTGTTAAGATCTTCTACGAGATACGCTTGCTGCGTATATGCGCTGTTCATCACGAGGAAGCTTAAGGTTAGTGCTATTAAGGCTCTCATCATTCATAC
This sequence comes from Bdellovibrionota bacterium, assembly GCA_044356425.1. Taxonomy (GTDB): domain Bacteria; phylum Bdellovibrionota_C; class UBA2361; order UBA2361; family OMII01; genus OMII01. Next base: position 1,925 of record JBIKWG010000267.1, read on the forward strand.
CTGTATCTGGTTGCCGCTTCCCTGCCTCTAGTTTTCGACTACCACACTTCTCTGTGGCGTGTTCAAAAGTGCTTCAGGGATATTTACTTGGCGCTCAGAAAAGAGAGTTGCAAGTAAAGAATTCGAAGAGTTATCTGAGAGATAAGGGCCGTATGCAAAAAATCTCACGTAAAGATGAAAATGAGCCCTTGAGAGGAGCTTTAGGTTGCTCAACGGTGCTATAGTCACGTAGAACGGTTAAAGGTGCGTGTTATTATGAGTGGTACTTCAGGGAATCGTCTGGGCGTCTTTGGCTTGGTAGTGATAGTGCTACTTTCGTCTTTAGTAACGACGAGCAGCGTGAGTGGACAGCCCCTACCAGATCTTTATCCTCAGATAACAGATGTATCAATTCAGAAAAACCAGACGGTATCAACCGGAGACGTAGCAGAGGGGTGCGCTGCTGCAACTGATGGCCGCACGTTGATCCGGTTTTCGCACGCAGCGTGGAATGGTGGTGCGGGGGACCTCTTGATGGGCGATCCTGCCTGCCCCAACTGTGAAGAGAATCCAAATGCGAGCTGTGGTAATCCGCTCTTTATGTGTAGTGGTGCATCCGGTCACGGACATCCTCATATGCAGGAGTTTTCGTATTACTCGGTGAAGAACCAACAGGGAGCCGTAGTTGCAACTGGCCACAAAGAGGGGTTCTGTCTTGTAAACTCTACCTGTAGCACCGGCTTTCCGCCGGATACATCGGCATATCCTGCCTGCTCTATCTTAAGCTCCGGCTGTGCAGATGTGTATGGGTCGGGTCTCGGCTGTCAATACGTCGATATCACCGGACTTGCCCCGGGCGACTATCTGCTGGACGTTACATTAAATAAGAATCAGATATTGGCCGAGAGTAATTATCTTAACAACACACAGCAGATTCCGTTTACGGTGTGCTCTCGACGCAAGGCAGCAGGGGGTAGCTTTACCCTGCGATACCCCCGTCGGTCGGGGCTCACTCGTGATTTTATTGTAACAGCTCGCTCACGGATCTCAGGTCTATCAGGGAGGTTTGACCCGCGGCGCGATCCTTTGACGCTTGAGGTATTTCAGAACGGCTCTGCGTACCAGAATATCTCTGTATCTGCGGTGGCTGGACTTCCTGGCAATGGTTGCGATCCGCGAGACGGATGGAGGAAGGTTGGTCCACGTAGGTGGAAATACCGGAGCCTCTCTGGAGCTACCACCCTTGGAGGTTGTAGCTCTAGCGGCAATTCGCTGAGCTCAATCGTGCTTGAGCCAATTGGCTCAAGCAATACCCGTTACCAGATAACGTGGAGAGGAAACCTTCTAGCAAGCTCCTGGTATGGGCAGACCACCAGTGTCGCAGCTCGGGTTTCGCTGCAGGGTACAAGTACAGCCACAAATGAAACGTGTGAGCCACGTGTTGACCTCTCGTCGTGCTCTGTGAAGGAAGTTGCAGACCAGCCGGTATTATCCTGCAGCTAACTCTGACTTGCGGATGTATTCAGCAGAGGCGAGGGGGCTTGTAAGAAGAAAGTCTGCCGATGCTCGATTGCAGGCGATCGGTATCTCGTAGAGAGCTGCAATCCGCAGCAGCGCTTTTACGTCAGGATCGTGGGGCTGAGCGGTGAGGGGATCCCAGAAAAATATCAGCATATCAATCTTCTCCTCTACGATCATAGCACCCAGCTGCTGGTCGCCCCCAAGGGGGCCAGAAGCGCACTTAAAAACCGGACAGTGCAGAGTCTCTTCAATTAGTCCTCCGGTTGTCCCAGTGGCATAGAGTTCGTGTTTGCAGATCTCAGCCTTGTGGCGCAGCGCCCAAGCGCAGAGCTCTAGCTTCTTTGAGTCGTGGGCAACGAGGGCGATGCGCTTCTTTGCGGGAAGGCTGGGAAGTTTGTGACTAAAATTTATGTGGCTCATAAGAGGGCTCTCCTCGTTACTCGATAGCTATGCGCTGTAGTGCAGCGGGTGATCTTTCGCAACTGTACTCGCCGGTGCCTTATGTGGCTACCATGAGAGACGCCAACGCAGCAACAGTAGCGAGCTCTGAGCGCAGAATCGTTGGGCCAAGCGATATCCTGGTGAAGTCCTGTGACACAAGCAGTTGTTCTT
>JBIKWG010000268.1:0-4028 GCA_044356425.1 Bdellovibrionota bacterium
TTCTTCTTTTTTTTGGCGAGGCAATCGTTGGGGCTCGCTATCTTTAACAGCGGGCTGCTTCTTCTCTTTTTAGCTGTTAGTGCGCTTCTGTCTCGCCGCATGGTGCCACTCATGAATCAGGCGAATCTTGAATCGGCGTCGTTTGGTAAGCGCTTTGCAGATATCATGGGGAATATCCTGACGGTGAAGCGGCTTCAGATACGTAGCTTTGCGCAGCAGCATGTCGCAGAGAAGATGAACGACCTTGATGACGCTGTTCGTCGCGTGCAGCTTTTTCATGCTAATCGCTGGTTTGTGCTGCACGCACTCTACAACGTGACTTTTGTCGTAACGATCTCTTTTATCCTCAGTCGCATCGCTCGCGGAGATCAAGCTGCGGCGGTCTTAATACTCTTTATCTCTGCCTATGCAACGTTGAGAGGGTATATTGAGCGGCTCTCCGAGCTGATTAAAGATCTGCTTGAAGTTGGAGGCTATATTGAGGCGTTAGAGCAAACGCTAGAACCTGTACACCAGAGTAAAGCGCCGCTAGAACGCAAGGTCTCATGGCGGCGTATCGAAGCTCGAGATCTAAAGTTTTCATACCCTCAAAGAGAGACTACGTTCGCTGTTCCTGCGCTCGTTATAGAGCCCGGTGATGTGGTTTGTATTACAGGGGAGTCAGGGCAGGGGAAGAGCACGTTGGTAGCCCTGCTTGCAGGGCTACTTTCGCCGTCTCAAGGGGTGATCACGTTGGATGGGGTGCCCTATCACGGGCGCTCAGAGATTACGGGCAGCCTTATCTCTTTTGCTTCGCAGGATGTTGAGCTCTTCTCAATGTCGCTAAGGGATAATCTGCGATTGGGTGCTGATGTATCCGATACAGAGCTGCAGGAGCTTCTCTCGGAATTACACTTGGGTTCCTGGCTTGCGTCGTTGCCAGATGGATTGTCAAGTGAGCTCGGCGAGCGTGGCATAAAGCTCTCTGCGGGGCAGCGGCAACGCATCAACTTGGCTCGGGCGTTATTGCTTAAGCGCCCGGTGCTTCTGCTCGATGAACCGACGGCGCACCTTGATGCATCCACAGAGGGGCTTGTCATAGAGGCTATAAGGAGGCGTATTCCAGAGGTTACTATCGTATTAGTTACGCACCGCCAGGCGCTGTTGGCATTGGCAACCAAGCACTATGAAATGCGTGAGAATCTGCTGCTCCCCTGTTGATACCCGTGCACTCATCACCCAAGAAAGAGTGCTACCCTTAGAGCGTAGCTTTACAACGAGGTGTCTTTACGGCTGTAAGGGGATTTCCTACTGTTAGCGAATGATAGCTTCTATTGAACGATCTGAGTGGGTGTTTTTTGTAGGTGTAACTATTTCACTGTGGCTCATTTGCCTGGTGGTGGAGGCGCGGTTAGACACTAAATTAAAAGTTCTGGCGAAGCTCTTTCGAACAACAGTGCTTCCGTCGGTTGTTGGATTGTGGGCGTTAGACAGGGTATGTGGCTACGAGCGCGAGTCGCTTGAGCTAAAGATAGCGCAGACTATCGTCGGCGCATCGCTGGTTTGGTTGATGGCGACGGCGTTTAAGGTTTGTCTCTTTACGGCGTCTGCCAGAGATACTGTGCTAAGCCGGACGCCTGTTTTGCTGGTTGATATCTTCCGCTTGCTGATCGTTGTTGTCGGCGGGATGATTCTTTACAGCAGTGTATGGCAGAAGGATGTCTCGCCAATTTTAACCACTTTTGGTGTTGGTTCATTGGTGCTTGGTTTGGCACTGCAGGATACCCTCGGAAATCTCTTTGCTGGTCTTGCGTTGGTTTTTGAGCGTCCTTTAGCTGTTGGTGATTGGATTCAGCTCGGTGATTTGACCGGAAAAGTGCAGCAGATTAACTGGCGCTCGGTGCGTATCCTTACGCGTGAGATGACAGAGATTACGATTCCTAATTCAGCTATCGGAAAAGATCGGATCCTGAATTTCTCAAGCCCTTTTCGTGCTCATGGGTTTAAGATCTCAGTTGGATTCTCATACGATGCTCCACCTAATCAGGTGAAGGCGGTGCTTGAGGCAGCCGCTTGTGACACCCCGGGTGTTGTCTCATCGCCGGTTCCAGAGGCGCGCACACTTGAGTTTGGGGCCTATGCGATTCAGTACGAGCTTCGGGTTTTTATTGACGATTACGATGATTTCGTTGGCGTTCGAAATGAGTTGATGAGCCGTATCTGGTATGCGGCCCGTCGCAGTAATCTTACCATTCCGTATCCTATCACCACTATGTACACCACCGAGATCCCGTATGCGCCGCAGCCTGCGCTGGAGAAGGCGGGACTGGCTGCGATCCTTGAGCGAGCAGAGCTCTTTGAGAGCCTCTCGCATGACGAATCTCTGCGGCTTGCCTCTGAGGTAACCCTAGAGCGGTTTGGTCGGGGTGAACGAATAATCGCTGAAGGAGATGTAGGCGAGTGTTTCTACATTATCGTTTCAGGCACAGCCTCGGTTTCAGTATGCGGAATAGATGGTAAGCTCGTCGCTGTCTCTGAGCTGCAACCAGGGGCCGTTTTTGGCGAAATGTCTCTTCTTGCAGGCGGCTCCCGTACGGCTTCAGTGTTTGCAACCTCTGACATCGTGATTGCTCGCATCGGCAAGGAGGCCTTGAGCCATCTTTTGGCTGTACGGCCTGATTTATTAGAGTCGTTTGCACACTACGCCGCCGAGCGAACAAAGCAGATCGCTGCTGCGCGTGATCAAGATACGCAGCATTCTAAAACAGAGGGCGTTGTTGATGAACGAGCACTCAGTGAGCGGCTGCGCCGATTTTTTGGGTTGAGTTGATCTATCCTAAGGCAGCTCATAGAGCTTTTATCTTTAGCTCGGACCGCTCGTCAGTAACCGCCACTACAGTCGGTCAGGTTAACTTGTTTGCTAACCCGGCTCAACTTTGCGCTTCTACCGTTTTCAGTCCCATCGCTCGAACGGTATCCCAGAACGATATGAAAGACTTGCTTACGACGTGCGGGTGTTCGATGGTAATTCCCGCTGTTCGTGCGCCTAACAGTGCAAAGGACATCGCCATGCGGTGGTCGTCGTAGGTTTTGATGCGGGCATGCGTGGGAGATCCGCCATGAACAACGAGATAATCTAGCCCGGCCTCACTTGCAATACCAACGCGGCGCAATTCATTGTGAAGCGCAGCGATCCGATCGGTCTCTTTTATCCTAAGGGTATGAAGCCCTCGAATTACCGTGGTACCACGGGCACAGGCAGCTATCACAGCCAGCGTTTGTGCCGTATCAGGCATATTCGTCATATCAACCTCAATACCATCAAGGGTATCCGGGGCAGAGACTGTGATGGCGCGCGCTGCATGTGTCACACTACACCCCATGCGCGCTAAGATTTGAGGAAAAGCAATGTCACCCTGTGCAGAGTTAGGGTTCACATTCTTTACGGTTACTGAGCCCCCAGAGACCGCAGCGAGCCCCCACAGGTATGAAGCGCCTGAGCAGTCACCTTCGATGGTGTAGTTGTGGGCGTGGACAGCTTGACCGCCCGCTATCTGGTATGTGCCAGGAGAGTCGGTGCTTACTGCAATGCCAAAGTCCTTCAGGCTTTGCAAAGTCATAGCGATGTATGAGCGTGATGATTCATTTCCGGTAACAGTGAGGGTAAGCCCCTCAGCGCGAAGCACCGCAGTGAGTAGCAGAGCTGATAAGAACTGGCTGCTTCTAGAACCGTCGACCGTGATGAGCCCACCACTCAGAGGTTGTCTGGTCGAGAAGTGCAGAGGCGGACAGCCGTGGCGCTTCACGTACGTTATCTGGGCACCTGAGTGGTTGAGGGCTGTAACGAGCTCTTCAATTGGGCGTTCATGCATTCGCTCAGAGCCTTGCAATGTAAGATTAGCACCGGGAATTGAAGCGCATAGTGCGGTCAGGAAGCGCATAGTTGTTCCGGCCGGACCAACGTCAATCGTCCCCTCGTATGGACGAAAGCGTCCGCCACCTCCCTCTACGATAAGAGCTGGAGAGCCGTCATCATCTACTGAGCTGTG
>JBIKWG010000094.1:0-10786 GCA_044356425.1 Bdellovibrionota bacterium
TAGCTCACCTTTTCGCCCCGACGTCCAGCCGACCAGAGATAGGCTATAACTTCCTGCCGGAACCCGTCACAAGCTGTTCCAATAATCGCTATCTGCTCCTCAATCGACTTCATAAAGCCCTCATCTGGCTCTAAGACCTCACCGGTGCTGCGATCCTTAAACTTCTTTTTCGTCACGTACGACTCAGCGTGATCTAGATAGTTCTGAAAGAGCGACTCTGCCTGCTCTTGGTATGAGTAGACAAAGGCCTTAGTAATTTCCTTCTCCAATACCTCAAGGTACTCCTTGTGGAGTGTATCTTGCAGAAACTCGAGGTAACGCTTCTTCACATCGTCTGCAAAATCCGCCTCTTTTACCATATGAACGAGCGCCTCTCGCACTGAAATCGGATGAATGGCGTTCATGTCGATATTGTCTGACAGAGCGTTATCGAGTGCTTTCATGATGAAGCGAGTAGATATTCCACTCAACCCTTCATTCTTTGCTTCTTCTCGCAGCTCAACCACATCGACTCTCTTCGTCTTGCCTTTCTCTACGACCTCTTCACCGTTGTAGAGCTTAAGCTTCGTCATGAGATCACACTTGTTGGTTGGCTCAAGGCGCGAGAGGATCGCAAACATCGAAGCAATCTCAATCGTATGTGGCGCAATGTCAGCAGTAAACTGAGACTGACGAATGATCTTTTTGTAAATCTTGACCTCTTCGGAGAGCCTCATGTTGTAGGGAACTTTTACGGTAACAATACGATCAAGAATGGCTTCGTTGGTGTGATCACTCTTGAATTTTTTCCACTCGGCTTCGTTAGAGTGCGCGACAATACATGTGTCTACATAGATCATTCCATGACGACCTGGAGCCGGAATCGACTTCTCTTGCGTCGCAGTGATCATTGCATGAAGATACTCAGTCTCATTCTTGAATACCTCGATGAACTCAACCATTCCACGGTTGCCGACGTTCAACGCACCTGTAAGGTCGAGCACTCGCGGGTCACCTTCTGAATACATATCTAGCTTTGAGATATCTTCACCGCCAATCAGCACTGAGGTATCTTGATTGTTCGGATCTACCGGGGGAACGACGCCTACTCCACGTTTTGCGCGAATGCTGAAATCATAGAGCCGAACTGGAACATCCTCCCAACGCCCTTGAAATTCTTCTTTGAGGCGATAGCGGCAAACTGGGCAGAGGTCACCCTCGATCTCGACACCGAGCATTTTTGAGAATTCTTTGCGCAGATGGCGAGGAACTAGGTGCAGCGGCTCCTCAAACATTGGACAATTATCAATTGAGTATACTGGTGGAAGGTGCTCAAGCCCCTTCTTAAGCCGCTCAACGAGCGAGCTCTTTCCAGAGCCTACGGGCCCCACCAGATACAAAACCTGACGGCTCTCCTCTCCTTTAAGGGATGCAGAATGAAAATAGCGTACGATCTGATTGATCGTCTTTTCCATTCCGAAGAACTCGTCTGCAAAAAAATTAAAAACTTTTAATTTTTCCCCCTTAAAAATTCTCTTGAGACGGGGGTCTTGCTCAAGGTCTACTTCCACCACACCTTGATCATTTAACATGTCAAAGAGCCGCTTGTGCGCCAGCTTTGCGATTCCGGGGTTTTCGCGCACCTGCTCGAGATACTCAAGCATCGTACCCTTCCACGAGGATTTTTTTCGTGACTCACGATCTTCTTGGATAAGTTGTTGAAAATCTTTCGACATGAAATCCTCTCTGTCTATCTCTACCCGTTCGCCCTACCTCTGACTCTACCCGCTGACTCTACCCGCACTACAAAGAGCCGTGGTGACTCATCATACACTTCCACCCTCTTACAACGCGGGGCTCATGCCCCGTTGCTAAGAAACCGCAGCAAAGTGGCTCTTTGCCGCCGGCTCGAATGTGATGTGCTATACCTTTACGGTAATCGATCTGGCCCCACACCCACAACGTAATTAACCGTATGGAATGACCCGACTGATTCTAAGCCGCTACTCTTCTGATGCCATAACCCCCGCATTTGATTGCCACAACCAACCAATTTATGAAGAATTTTTGCTTGTGGTCCGATTAAGCGGTGTACTAGAAATGGCGGAAACTACGAGATGCTAAGGCACGAGGCGGCAGATGCCATCAAGCATTCCTGCGACTTATCGAGATGTCTGGCTGCGCTCGATTCCAGTCTTCTCTAGCTACTATCAAACACGCTTCGTAGAGAGCCCAACGTATCGATTTTTTTAGCTAAATGTTGAGCTTAGCGAGCGTGAGGTATAGACTCTAGCAGGCTCTTTTGGACAAGGAAGGCACCCTATGACTGACACACCTGCTTGGAAGAGACTCGCTACAACATCTGACGCTATAGAGCATGGCCTCAAAGAGAGTGAGTTCAATGCCGTAACAACGGCACTAGGTCGCACAATCAACATGGTCGAGCTGGGCATAGCTTCTGCTCTTTTTTCCGAACATTGTTCATACAAGAGCACAAAGGTTCACCTGCGCACCCTTCCGACTACAGGTCCTCGCGTAATCGTCGGACCCGGAGAGAATGCGTGTGTCGTTGACATCGGTGATAACGAGGCTGTTGTCTTTAAAGTAGAGAGTCACAACCACCCCTCCTTCATTGAGCCGTTCCAGGGAGCAGCAACCGGCGTAGGTGGAATCCTGCGTGACATTTTTACGATGGGTGCCCGCCCCGTCGCTCTGCTCAACTCGCTGCGTTTCGGCGACACTGCGCTCACAAAAACGAAGTACCTACTTCGTCGCGCAGTGAATGGAATCGGATTTTATGGTAACTGCATGGGCATTCCAACCGTGGGCGGAGAGCTGCAATTTCACCCGTCATTCAACGGCAACTGCCTCGTGAACGCTTTTGCTCTTGGGACAGTTAAGCAAGACGAGGTATTCCTCGGAACTGCCGCAGGCATTGGTAACGTAGTACTCTACGTTGGTTCTAAGACTGGTCGGGATGGAATCCACGGCGCAAGCATGTCGTCTGAAGCCTTTGGCGATGACTCGGAATCCAAGCGCCCCACTGTTCAGGTCGGCGATCCATTCCAAGAGAAGCTGCTGCTTGAGGCATGTCTTGAAGCTTTTAAGAGCGGTGTTGTCGTAGGTGTACAGGACATGGGCGCAGCTGGATTAACGAGCTCGGCGTTTGAGATGTCCGATCGCGGACATAACGGGGTGCGACTGCACCTTGATCGAGTTCCACAGCGTGAAACCGGAATGAATCCATACGAAATCATGCTGTCAGAGTCTCAAGAGCGGATGCTCTTCATTGTTAAAGCTGGTCAAGAAGAGAAGCTGATTAAGATATTTACCCGCTGGGAGCTCGACGCTGTAGCTATCGGAGAGGTAATCGAGGGTGGAGACGTGGAGCTACTCTGGCACGGAGAACTCGTATCGTCTATTCCGGCAACTCTTCTGACGAGTGCCGTGCCCGAGTACAAGTGGCCAACGGTTACACCCTCCGATCCAAGCCTTACCGCTCCGATTGCTCCAACTTCACTGCCCGAACCGAAAGATCTCGCAGCAACATGGCTGCAGATGCTGGCCAGTCCAAACCTGTGTTCGCGTCACGCTGTGTACAACCAGTACGACTCAACTGTGCGTGGAGATACCGTAGTTCATCCTGGAGGCGATTCTGGCGTTGTACGAATAAAAAACGCTGCGGGCAAAGAGAAAGGAATTGCAATCTCTCTGGACTGCAACTCACTCTATTGCTCTATCGATGCTGCCAAAGGAACAGCCCTTTCACTTGCTGAATCGTGCCGCAATATAGCAGCAACCGGAGCAACTCCGCTGGGAATCTCTGACTGTCTCAATATGCCCAGCCCCGCGCGACCAGAGACCATGCACCAAATAGCAGAAAGCATCAGGGGGCTAGGAGAATGCGCACGAGCGTTCAACATTCCAGTAGTCAGTGGTAACGTAAGCCTCTACAACGAGACTAATGGAGTCGGCATCCAACCAACGCCGTTGCTTGCTGTGGTTGGGCTTCTTGACGATACAACAAAGGCAGTTACATCGACCTTTAAGGACGACGGCGATACTATCCTGCTGATTGGATTAAATGATGAGAGCAATATCGGTGGCAGTGCCTACCTTGCTGAAGTTCACAAGATTGAGCGTGGAGCGCTTCCTGAGTTGCACTATGCACGTGAGCAGAGCACCTGCGATTGCGTACGCACATTGATTAACAAGCGTTTGCTCAACTCTTGCCACGATCTGTCGCAAGGAGGGCTTGGCAGCGCCTTGGCAGAGAGCTGCTTTAGAGATTACCAAGCGCCACAAGGTGCAACTTTAAGCCTTAGTGCGCCTATCCACCGCAAGGATGCGGCTCTTTTTAACGAATCTGGCGCGCGCTTTCTCGTAAGCTGCTCTGCCCAAAATGCGACCGCGATAAAAGAAATAATCGCCGAAGCTGGCCTGACGATTAGCGGAGAGGGAGTCGTTGGCGGCACAGCGATTACAGTATCAGGAGTTGCCAGCATTAATTCACATCAAGCTTTTACCGCTTGGTTCAATGGGCTCGATGCAATTTTTGAAGCGTAAGCAAGGAATTACCATGGCGATTGACTTAGGTCTTGAAGACAAGTTTCACGATGAGTGCGGCCTGATGGCTGTGTGGAACCATCCGGAGGCGGCTAATCTGACCTACCTCGGCCTCTACGCACAGCAGCATCGAGGACAGGAAGGAGCCGGAGTTGTTGCGATAGATCGCTCGGTTGAAAACCAGCCCAAGCTGCTCGTTCACAAAGGACTTGGGCTTGTTGCTGATGTGTTCGGAAACTTTGATTTTACCGAGCTGCCAGGCTCGCAAGCAATCGGACATGTGCGCTATACAACAGCCGGTGGCAACAAGCTTTCAAACGTACAGCCTTTCGTCGCGGATATCTCACTCGGACAGCTAGCGGTCGCACACAACGGCAATCTGATCAATGCGGATGAACTTCGCCGCGAGCTGATTGATCAGGGCTCTATCTTTGGGTCTACGTCAGACACCGAAACAATTCTTCATCTTTTGGCTCATGGAGATAAAACTCAGCCACTCATTGAGTCGGTGATCGCCACTGTTAAGCGACTACGTGGCGCTTTCTCACTAATTCTTCTATTTGAAGACCGCCTTATGGCGATGCGAGACGCCTATGGACTTCGCCCTCTTGCAATCGGTGAGCTAAACGGCTCCACAGTATTTGCATCCGAGACCTGCGCCTTTGATTTGATTGGTGCCAGGTATATCCGAGATGTCCAGCCAGGAGAGATCGTTGAAGTATTCCTCGATGGTTCTACGAAGAGCTACTTTCCCTTTGGATTTACCCGAGAAGCCCCATGCATATTTGAGTTCGTGTATTTTGCTCGTCCCGATTCAAACATATTTGGAAAGAACGTTTATCGTGTTCGCAAAAGCATGGGGGCCGAGCTTGCGCGCGAAACGCCAACTACCGCCGATCTTGTCATAGCAGTTCCAGACTCTGGGGTTGCTGCAGCTATCGGGTATGCAGAAACGGCTGGCATTCCTTTTGAAATGGGGCTCGTGCGAAATCACTATGTAGGGCGTACCTTTATCGAGCCTAAACAGTCGATCCGTGACTTTGGGGTAAAAATTAAGCTTAACCCCAATCCGTCTGTACTATGGGGTAAATCGGTAATAGTTGTTGATGATTCAATCGTACGCGGCACCACAAGCCGCAAGCTTGTTGCCATGCTCCGTCAAGCAGGCGCTAAGGAGGTGCACATGAGGATCTCCTCGCCTCCGACCACTCACCCGTGCCACTACGGTATTGACACCCCCGACAAGCACGAGCTGATTGCTTCAAGCAATACCGTTGAACAGATCAAAGAGTTTATCGGCGTAGACTCGCTAGCCTACCTTTCTCGCGAAGGGCTTTACCGCGCTGTAGGCTCTGAACCTGGAAAGTTTTGCGACGCCTGCTTTAGCGGTGAATACCCTGCCGGTACACCGGTGCAGATAACGCCGAAGAAGCAGCAGACGCTTTTCTAGTCTCAATTACCAAGAATCAAGTAAGGTACCTTACTGAAAATGGCTTTGAGAGTGTTTCACTCACTTGCTAGCGCCGCTTCAAATAGGATATCTCCCTAAGGGGGCATCCTTCGGAGCCGCTGGATTGGCTACAACCTTAAGTAGACCACTAAATTATCGCGCAGAGCTAAGTCTTGCGCACTCGACGGGTTCATTAAATAGAGCAGTGGGTGGTAATGGCCTTAACCGGTGCACTTACTCTATTTAGCAATGAAAATAGCCAAGCTGGACGTTATTACTAGCATCACTGTCCCATCTAAATGCAGTAGGTCGACAGCGATCCGCTTACATAGATACTGATTTAGTATTAGTAGCTTGCCTCCTTGCGCTATCGCTCCATGTTGATCTTTAAATTATCCCAGTAAATATCATCCTCAGATGACCCACCAAAGCCGGAATTAGGAACAACCTCAGCCTTGATAGACTCCATCAACATGCCGCGCTGCCAAACATCCGGAGCAGTCTATGAGCGCGGCAACAAATACGCAGAGAGGACTTACCCCCCACCATCCACCTTCAGCAAAACATACCGATCCTGGGATTGATCCACTCCTAACGTAACTGCGCGCCAGGTATCCCCTTCAAGATTCAGCCCAACCGTCAGAGCGACCGGTTCATTATTATCAATAACCGTTAAAATGAGCCAATCCGACATTAACACCTGCTACCTCTTTTAGGGTACCGTTGCCGCTGCTGATACCAACCCCTAAAATCTCACAGCCAGGATGTGAACCACGCTTTACTTTGACGCTCACGTGCTCCAACCCAACAGATCGCGCCGGGGCTCTAGCGCTCGCGTGCTCCAACCCAACAACACTCGGCCGGGTGTTTGCTTTCCGCCTCACGGGGTAGCACAGAGCAGCAAATAATGTAGCGCTAGCGGATTGTAGTGGTATTTCAGGGCGCCTGGTCGGCAAATATGGGCGAATGCGGTCCCGAGCTGCTATTTTCGGAATCTTGTGCGGCACGTTGTCAGTTTTTAGGCACAGCGCCTCCATATCGTTAGCGCACGATCTCCAAATCTTTCTCAGCGTGTTCTCTTTTTACAACCTCAAGCTCGCAAACTACTGCAAGCTTATGCTAAGGCAGAGGCAAGAGTCCTTAGTGGCGGCTTGAACATCCCCGGCGGCCAGCTGCGGTGGATACCTTTTAGAGCATCGCGATAGCATTCGCGGGCCAGTCGGCAGAGCGCCTTGACCTTTTTTATGAAACCGATGCGTAGCGCATTATCAGAGCAAATCACAAAAACTCTTCGTCGATTCACTTTATCTTGAGGGACGTGGGGGCGCATGATCGGTTGCACTCGTAGGAGCTTCTCGCCCAACACCCCCTTGCCTGCCTCGGTTCGTTTCTCTCTATGCTCGTGTTCGTTTTTAGCTATGCGGTCTAGCACTGCTTGATTCACCCTAGCTATTTGTTCAGCAGCCGTAACACCAAAGCATGCCATCCAAGCGTTTGGGTAAAGCTCTAATGCGTGGGGCAGCCCTTTTCGGAAGAGCGTTTCAGTAAAGTCGATATCGGCCTGTTTCTTGAGAGATGCCGCTGGTAGGGGTGGAATCTTTGAGTAAGGCACCCACATCTCTTGGGTCTCAACCTTAGCATCAACTGCAATACTTCCTGATGCAATCGATCCCTGAAAGGCATCCCACGAGGAGCACCCCGGATAATAGTCAATTGAGTCAACTAGGTTAGCTCGAGCCGGATTGGCATACAGGTAAGCTACCTGTTCTATGGCCGAAGGTATATCGATTACCCGGGCAGCTACTGGTCTTCCCTCCCATAGTCGAAGACGACTTCGCTTAAGTAGTGCTTTCAGCGACTCGGTGACCTTCTTTTGAACCTCTGCGTAAAAGTTCGCTGCCTGCTCGGAGTCTAGGAATATCGCCAACATATGGGCATGGTTACCCATCCATATAAAGTGGCATAAGGTAACTTTGTAATCTCGCTGAGCTCTAGCGATGATGCCGCGCAACAGCAGCTTCATGTACATCGTCGTCACAAAGGGCAGCCCCTCTATGGTGCGAAAGGTAATCGCATAGAGCGCATGTGATTCAAAATACCGTGCAGTATGGCCCATAATCCCCAGCCTGTTATCCTGTATTTATTCACCCTCATCGGCTTAACCTGCGCTTATTGCTAGCTTCGATTGAGCGACCTCGACCGCTGCTATTTTGCTGGCGTGCAAAAAACGCAAAGTCGGCCTGAATAAATGATCAAGTTAGTAATAAGCCAGGTATAAAATGAATCGAGAGCAGCTAGTTAAAGTTGTGCGGCAGGAGAAATATTTTGCCTGACAGGACAATATCAGCCACACCAGAACTCGAGCAGCCTCACCTCCCGGATGAGATTACGATTCATAAAAAGCAGTAACTTTAAGCCAGTTAAACAAACAGCAGGTTACCATGGAGCAAAAAGCAAAGCACGGCACACAACTAATCCACTACTACCTCCACTTAGCCTTAAGCTATTGATATTGTGAGGAGAGCTTTCCACGGCCTATACTTTCCCAAACGGAACCGAGCCAGAACTCACCGCGGCGGCAACAACTTCCAATCACCCTCATGAGGAAAAGGAATTGATGCACCGAAAATGACATAAACACGTGAACACTCTCTTAGTCATCCCTACCTACAACGAGGCCAAGAACGTTGCGCTGCTAACAAACGAACTCTTCGCGCTCGATATCAACTTCGATATCCTCTTTGTAGACGATTCATCTCCGGATGGAACGGCGGATATCATTCGACAGCTTCAAAGTGAAAGCGCGCGAATCCACTTGCTGCAACGACCTCAAAAAAATGGAATTGGGGGCGCACTACAGGCTGGCATTCTTTGGGCCTATGACCACGGCTACTCTCTGTGTGCCACCATGGATGCTGATTTCACCCACTCTCCGGTCGACCTCGCTAGATTGCTGGAAAAGCGGGGCTCGAACGATGTCATGATTGCCTCCCGGTTTAAATCACCTGGAAGCCTTCCCGGCTGGGTTCTCTGGAGACGCCTCCTAACCCACCTGGGAAATTTTGCAACCGGATGTTTTCTCGGACTCCCATACGACTCAACGGGCTCATTGCGCGTATTCAATACTTCACGAATTTCACGGCGTATGTTCGAGTTGCCGCAGGAACAAGGCTACGCGTTCATTTTTGAACTGCTATTGTATCTTCATGTAAATGGTTTTCAAGTTGGAGAGATACCCGTTATTCTGCCCGCCCGAATAACAGGAAGCTCGAAGATGAATAGTCGCGAGATTCTTCGCAGCGCACACACCATCATCCGTCTTGGGCTAGTTCGCATATTTCTTCCTAGTCGTCTTCGTATTTTACCCCTCGAAGCAAAAAGCAACTTTGAGGAGGCTGCAGTATGGGACTCATACTGGAATGTCTCTTCGACCTACAGCAAGGTATTTTTGTCGATTACACTGGGGCTCTATCGTCGATGGCTGATTCGACCAGCTTTTGAGCGCTCAGTCCGAAGATTTTTTAGGCCCAGGTCGCGACTACTACATGCAGGCTGTGGCGATGGTGAAGTTGATGCCTCTCTCATCGCTGAATTTGAGATCATGGCGCTCGATTGCTCTCGCCGTGCTCTTGAAATCTATCTTGCAAATAATGGGCAAGTAACGAACGTGCTTCAAGCGTCTATTCTCAACCTACCATTTGAAGATGAATCATTTGATGGAGTGTACAATCTCGGAGTAATGGATCATTTTTCGGAAGATGATATTCAGAAGATTTTTCGCGAATTCTACCGCGTACTTCGTCCCGGTGGACAAGTCTTGTTGTGGTGGCCACCCGATCTCGCATGGACAACGCTGTTCTTGAAGGCGGTCGGAAAAATACGGAATTTCTTTTCTAAAACTTCATATCAGACCTTTACTCCAAAGAATCATTCTCGAATTAAAAGCAAAGCATGGTTGAGCCAGCTTATTAATCAAAGCTCATTTGAACTTGAAGAGTACTCATTCGGCCCTCAAGATGCCTTTACTAACGTGCTGGTAATCGCGCGCAAATTGCCGAGAAACACAGGGCAAATTTAAGAAACCGCAGCCCAGCACATCAAGAAGGTAGTTCGATAACCAGCGGGATTGAAGGGTTGGACAAATACCCAAAAAGCGTTGCGCTAGGTTCATGTAACGCTCCACCGGCAAACTGTTGAAGCTGCCACACCAAACCCGCAGCTATGACCAAATACACCATGATGCCGTACCAGAGAGGACGGCTGTAATAACAGTAGAAAAGAGAGGTATGAACATCGAAGCCACTGATATAGAAACAAAAGCCCCCTTTTGCATCCCCACATCCCAGCTCACATACGGAAGGCCGCTGGCAAGGGCCCATCCAACGCGCAAATACCAATCGTTTATTGTTAGAGACGCGCGTGGCTCTGTTGCCTGGCTTACCAACAAGAGTCGGAGGCCAGCGATACGCATATATATAGGCACGGCTAACGCACCGAAAGGATGCGAAAGCTTCGCTAAAGGATTGCTATAAATACCCCAAGCAGGCGCAGCTACGACCGCACAGCTATCTGCTGCAATGCTGAGGCTTTGAAAGAGTGGGGACAACGTGGCATCCGGAGCTGTTGAAATCTTCGCGAGCGCTATACCTATAAAAACCGCTAAAAACTTGTACTGGCAGCCACCTACCATCTTGCTTACCAAGGGAAGGTGAGGACGTAGACATAGCACGACACCATTGCAGGCTAAGATCATAGCACAGAAAGCCATGTTGAGAGCACGGTATGCCTATG
>JBIKWG010000302.1:0-3165 GCA_044356425.1 Bdellovibrionota bacterium
AGCTAGGACTCAACAAGACATAGATGTCAAAAACACGCGTTGCACCAAGAGCCTCGCTAAGCTACTGACGAACGTCTACCACTTTTTCACTACGTTTCTGATTCACACTCAGAAATGCTTATTGTCCCACGTTGGCTACGAGCGCCTAAACCAAGAAAATATCCCTTTATGCTCGGCAGTTTGTGGCTCTGATGCAGCGCCAGCATTAAAAATATCGCCCGCTTTGCTCGATATGATATCTTCACCTTCGTGTGCCGAGTCGGAATTATCATCAACTGCTGCTAATACTCCGGCTACGCGCACCCGGTGACAAACAGTCTGCAACACTTCGTCGTACGCAGAGAGCAGAGTAAACTCAACCTCCTCCGGAAAAGATTCCCCAGTACCGACTGTGTGTTCACATTCGATAGGAATTTGGCTGAGCCCCATCTGCTGACGAACCCAGGCAGCGCTCTGCTGTGCGCCTATACGACGCTTAACTATCGGTTGCCGCTCTCCGTTGGCCATTACAAGAGCGCCACTGAGTATTACGCCCTCTTCCAAGATTCGGCCGTGCGGCATATTCACTAAAACACGGCACGATACTCGAGAGGTTTGCGCATAAGTAAAAGCCACTACATCCACAATGTGAGGACGCGATAGGCCCACTTCAACGACTCGCCGCCCCCCGCCTGCAAGTGGCTTAACGAAAAATTCCTTACCCTCTGAAACCAAAACATCACCCGAGAGGGAAAGCGCACGCACCCGAGCAAAGAGCCGCAACTTTGATTGAGCCCGCTGACCATCTATCCCACATGACCACCCCAGGATCTCTTCCTTGGCAAAATTTGCGACCACTGAATGCTCAGCGAAACCCGAATGCCCCTCTACACAAACACTGCGCGTTACAGGCTTAAAACCCATACCTAACGGATCAGAAAAAGCCTGCAAGAGGAGGTAGCCATCTTCGCGTTCAATAGCTATCTCAATTCGGTACGGAGAGAAGAGCTCACCAACGCGCCCGGCTGCTAGTTCAGCAATCTGTCGTGCTGTGTTTGTTGGGCACAGGGTAGCCTGTATGCGAATCGATTCTTCGCCACCAAAAAGCCACGCCGCATCAACATCCATCGACTCAAGCTCAATACTACTTCCGGATGCGACCGGCAGAGCATTTTCGCCAGAGAGCTGCGACGCATCAGCCGCATTCGCGCCATCGCCTGAAACATGGACCGTAACGAGCCCCATATCACCACACAGCACGCGATCATCTGATGATACGATAACGACTTCGCAAGTTAGACAATGGGTTCCACGCGCGAGAAGCAAGAACTCAACTGGAATATCAATACACAGACTGCGGTAGTGGGCCCAGGCACCTCGCGGATGCAGAACACGCCGGTAGCGATATGAAGAAACCGATTCCACAGCAACATTCAGGTCACTTGCGACATAGGGGATTCCTAATGAAGAAAGCTCCACTACCTCGCCCTGCTCATTTAGAAAGCGACATTCAAGCAATACGCTCTCACCAGCGTGCATGAACAATGACAGGTCGAACTGAACGCTGATCGAATGACGTTCCCAGCCTGCCACTATCTTGTGCCCGGCAGCAACTGATAGATCTGATATCTTGTCTCCCGAGACCACATCGTGCGGCCACATACCTACAGAATGCGGTGCGGGAACATTAGTATGGACTGCGTCACGGCGCGGCACACATATACCTTCCGAACGCGATGCCGTGAGTATCTCTCGCCCATCGTTGTCTAGAATTGAAACACACAGATCTACATCAGCTCTTCCGGTTGGCAGATTAAGGGCAGCATATGGAACAAACGCACGAATCTCATCAATAACAAGGCGCTGAGAATTAGGGCGAATGGGAACAAGCGAGCAAAACAGGGCATCATCTGACAGCACTTCTATAGCTTCTGTACCACCTGGATCCGTCCAACTTGACCACTCAGAACGCACCGATACAGGGCGTCCGTTGCTTAACACCGAGACACGCATCCAAAGAGGCTGACTGTCATGACCAATTAGGCGCAAACCACACGAGACAAAACACCCCTTGGTTCCAAACACGCGCTGATCATGAACAACCTCAAAGCCGAAAAGCGCATCTTCTTCTTCCGAAAAACCACCACCATTTTCACCTGCTGCGTATGCTTTTGCAGACACCACCGCGTGCAGTTCGAGCCCTGCCAAACTCATCTTTCGGCGGACATACCACTTTAGCAGCATCATCAGCTCATCAAGCTCGCGTGTTACATCGTAGTCACGCAATACTACCTCACCGATACGACCTGCTACGGGGAAAGCCTCTGCTCTCTCAAGCTGAGCAAGCTGCGCCACCGCCTCTTGAGCACGGCGAACCAACCCAGCAACGATGGATGCTTCTACCGAGCCCGCATACAACGAGCTCAGAAGCATCGGAACGTTCGGATCAAGGGCGTATACACCTGTTTCTCTATGGGCAAGCTTTCGGATAACACCCAATACTAGCTCGGCTACTTTTGAAACCGAACGCGGGCTAACGCGCTGACCTTTCGTCCGCAGGCGCATCGCCTTACGCGCTTCCTCTTCAAGCGGCGCTACGAACCGTTGCAGCTTTTCTGAACAATTTGAGATGAATCGGCGAACGTCAGAGCCCGATACCGCATGCGCTTTGTGCGGAACTAGAGCGCGCGCACTCTTTGTATGCCCCTTGCCGTTGGCATGCGTTAAAATGTTGCTTTCCAGCCCCTCAAGAATCGTGGCTTCTTTTTCAACTACATTCATGGTGCACGAGTAACTACAAAGCGGGCAACTACAAAGCGGACGACTACAAAAAGCCCGATCTCTCTGCGCTTCGCGCTAACAGCTATAGGCCGGGAGAAGGGTTCTACCCCGAACTAACGCCATCTTTCAACCCGTGTTGTGTAAACTTCTCACCTCGCTTCAAAGACCGGAGACAGCACCTTGCTCGGTTAGCCAACAGGGAGCCTCGGATCAAGTATCGGCCGCTGCCATAAAGTTCACAGAAGATCCATCAGCACGCCTCTTTAGGCTGTTACGCAGATACACCTGGCTGCGCGAGGGACATTTGTCTTTTTACCCGGATCTAGACTATAACAGCGCCTGACGGTAAAGGACTAAAGAGGGTTAACATGGCAACGGAAATCAAGATGCCCCAACTGAGCGATA
>JBIKWG010000054.1:0-13950 GCA_044356425.1 Bdellovibrionota bacterium
CCGCCCTCATCGCGGTGGAGGACGATCTTCCAGAGGAAGATCAGGACGGGGTCGTGACAGACACTCCCGACGACATCCGCGACAGAGCGCTGAGAGCGGCAATCAGAGAGAGCGTATCGCTGTTGAGAGCGGTGACCTGGTGCTCATCGATCAGTTCATGCTCGCCAACCAACAGTTCATCGAGAAGATGGCGGCGATCATCGACGAAGACACTCAGGTTAAAAACCAGCTTATCCGTGAATACGGGGGCAAGGTTATAAGTGTCAGTCGCGGTACGTACCGAATCGAGCGCGATCCTTTTGCCTACACCATCGTTGTTCATCCAGAGGGAGAAACACCAGAGGCTGCAGACATCGTCAAGGATGCTACTGAGCAGCTCGGCGAAGTAAATATCGACACACGCTGTCTGGCTATGCTCGATAGAGAGCTACTAGACGACAACTCGTTACTAGAGCGCTACCAACAGCTCTGGTTTACGGGTCAAGACAAGGCATGCCGTGACCTGCTGCGAGATAATGGTGGTGCGGTACGTTACGGATTCCGTCGCGATGGCGACGAGCTCGGCGTATATCAGATCCCTGGCGAAGATGTTATCTGCCTGTGGCCGAAAAACATGCCAGCATCAGAAGAAGGATCAGCAGAGGCAGAAGCGGGCCACGAAGCCTAGCGGCATCTCGCTAACTGCACCCTTTTTACAGAGGAGGTGGGGAAACCCACCTCCTTTTTTTCAGCTCACAATGGCCAGCTTACTCACCCGAATCTCAGACAAACTTACCTTCAAGCCAAATGACCTGGATCACGGCGGGCTTAAAGTAATGGCTGGCATCCCCACTGAACGGTTTAGATTTGGAACGGAAGTTGGACTCGATCTAGATGGGCTTTTCTGTCACGGCTCAGCATCAACGGCCGTGCTGTTCTTACACGGCAACAGACACAACCTAACTAAATTCTCTGATCACTACAGGCTTTTTCTTAGCCTTGGGGTTCCGTTTATGGCGTTTGATTACCCAGGTTACGGTTCAAGCCGAGGCGAACCTTCTGAAGCATCACTGTATCACAGCGCTCAAGCTGCTTTAACCCATCTCACTCAGCGCATAGGCTTCGCACCACGCAATACTATAGTTTACGGGTGTTCACTTGGAGGTGCTGTTGCTTCAAACCTTGTACTCTCGGCACAAGAGACGCCGGCGGGGCTCATAACAGAAGCCACCTTTACCAACACCACCGCCGCAGGCAAACACCTCTATCCATACTTTCCACTGTGGCTTGTAACGGAGAAGCGGTTTTGCAATGACGAACGCTTTGCTCGCCTAGACCTACCGGTGTTTATGATTCACGGAGATAGCGATCCTATTATCCCAGTATCGATGGCGTATGAACTGCATGCCCTACTTCCCGCTAAGAAGCACCTTCAGATAATTCCTGGAGCCGATCATACAAACTCGTTAGTAAAGGGAGACTCTCAACTGCTTGACGCGCTGCGAGGCTTTATTCAAGCACCACATTCTCTCTCGGAGCAGCCAAGCTGATTTTATCTCCAGTACCCTACGTCTTAAGGCTGCCGAGCTTGACCTTACACCGGCCACTGCCCTCGATGCTTTAATGGCACATAACCGCCAGCTTACACCGAAAGCTCTTTCTCACCCTGGGTTGCGCAGGCTCCCAACGGCTACCCTCACAAAATCGACGAGGCTGGGCCTGTGGTAGTACGAGTAACTCGTAGAAAACCATGGATTACAGCACTGAGAGCACACTGCCGCGCACGGAATCCCAGAAAGGGCACATACATCACGAAAGAATCCATAACATACTAAGAGAGACGAAAGTGAGTGTATAAACTTTCGGTCGATTCCTGCGCAGAGATAGAACTCTGTGGAGCGAGGTCTCTTTGCGGATAGTTTACCTGGTTTAAGGCTATATACATGCGGCTCATTTCAAATCCTTCGGTCTGGAATACTGCTGCAATTGATTGCGCTACGCTTTCCTGAGAAACATGAGTAGTGAAAGTTCAAATCCTGCGCTGCGCAACATGAGCAACCTGGGCCACGTGCGTCCGGGTAGCGCTACATACAGAGCTGCGACCTCTCAAAGCCTCCTCCCTCTTTCTGGACTCGGAAGCGGCGGAGCTGCCACTATCATACAGCGACGCGGCAAGTCATACTCTGTGCAAGACATTGCACGCGCTGCTGCCTCAGAGAATAGAGATGCTCAGATTTCAGCTATCGGCGTGCTCGGCAGCCTCTCAAACCTCAACCGGCAAGAGCTGGCCCTTGCAGCATCAACGCTGCACGATATAGCTCTTATATCAGAGCCCCATGCGCTAGACGCGCAGCGAGCTTTTGCTGCGTTGATCTTAACCCACGCAACACTACCCGAAGCGATTCACCTTGCCATGCAAGCAATTAAAGTGTGGGAAGAGCATCCTGGCTGCCGGGACGCCTGCCTTTCGCTCGTTGAGATAATTACACCGAGATTGCCGCGCGCAGAAATTCTTCCCCAAGCCACTCGATCGTCATATATTGAACAGGCGCACATCCTTGCGAAAGCAGCTCTTACAACGACATTCGCACAATATTCGATAGCGGGACTACGCACAGTGCTTGAAGATCGGACTCCAGCTTTAACGGCAATTCGCCGAGAGCTTGCTGGAATCACCGCAGCTGCAATCCGAAGGGTGCGCAATCCAAACAAAGAGCTCCAATCGCTAAAAGCTCTTGCTGCTCAGGTTTTTGCAACAGGCACAGTAGCGGCAACAAAAAATTCCGCCGCAGCACTCATACACAACAAAGCGAGCGAAACGGTTACAGCGCAAAACGCAGAGCAGCGTCGGCAATTTGGACTCGCTGTTACAATTGAACTGATAAAGTCTATCCCGCTTATCGGGCGTCCCCTTAATACAGATGAGTTTGAAAACTGTCTTCGATTTAGCTTTTCGCCAACTTCAGTATTACCAGCAAATCGATTTTGGCCGACCAAGGCCGAGTGGCATACTATAAAACGCTGCTTACTCTTTGCAGAGCAGGCTGAAGGGCTCTCGGCGTTGCGCCTTGCTGCACTATTTCGCATCCTGGCTACCCGTATCAAAGTGGAAGACCCAAAAGACCCGCGCGAAAGCAAACGCCGTGCAGATGTATTAACCAACGCGGAACGGCTTGAGGCCATAGAAGCCGCTGAGCGAATCAGCAGCCGCGCTCAGCTCACAACTTCTGAGGTAGAAGCCATTGCTCAAGAGATTGCTGGTCGCATTCTGGCGCCTGAATTTTCTGGTTGGAAAACCGAAATCACCGAGCAAGCAAATGGGCACCGTCAAGAGGATGCTGAACAGCTAGCAGCAGCCCAAGTGCGTGAGCTTGTAGGCCGAGTTCTATCCGATCCGAGCGGCAAAATTATGGGGCGACTGAAGCCTGAGGAGCTACGCCTATTAGGATCTGCCCGAAGCCTAAGCATCAGTGAGTTCAAAAATCTGGTTAGACTCTTACAGCCGAGAGCAGTTGCGGATAATTCCACCCTAACAGCCCTGCTTCTCATCACACAGGCTCAGCACTCTCCTGAGGTTACTGCGGTGGTCAGAACAGCAACCCTAGGCAATCTGCTTAATGAGGCGCGACGCTACGGAGCTCAAACTCCAGAATTTGAGCGCTCAGTGCTAGCAGCTTCAGCTAAAATACCTCGACTTAAGCTAAAATCAATTCATGATGCGCCGAATAGCTAGGGCTGTCGGAACTATCAGCCGAGTGAGACTGAAGACTACGGCACCACTAAGCGCTGACCAGCTATTACAGAGGAACCTTTCAAGCGGTTGGCTCTCTTCAGATTTTCAACAGACGCGCCTGTCTTCTTGGCAACACTAGAGAGGGTATCACCACGCTTCACTACATAGCTGCGCTTTACAGGCGGCTCTAACCGACGCGCTGCTGCACTCTTAGGTGCGCTCTGACGAGCTGACGGTGTGTAAAGAACAGGAATTACCTCGCCATCACCGGCACCACGGTGCCCCCGATGCAGTCGCTCAATTCGGTCGTTGTAGTGTGCTGGAATTCTCAACGTGTACCCGGCGGGTATCTTCGCTGCACCGCGCCAGATAGGATCAAGCAGTGCGTAATTGGCCTCACGCAGATCCTCTAACGGAATATCTAGCTGCGAGGCTACATATTGCGGCGAAGCTGGAGCAGGCAGATGAACTGAGATAAGCCGCAGCGGCGGCTCTTCATTAACTTCGGGAAAATACCGCTGCCAATTGTCGTATATCTCAACAGCAGCGAGGAACTCTGGAAAGAAATTCGACGACGCAAATCCGAAATACCGCTCAGTCGGGTGCTCTACAAGTGCGACAATGTCATCGGAACCTGCTTTTCTGATCTTGGATCGCACCCCACCTACACCATGATTGTATGAGGTAATAGCAAGCGCCCAAGAACCAAGAGAGCGGTAAGCAGAGCGGAGGTACTCAGCTGCAGCATGCGTTGCTTTGAGCGGATCGCGACGCTCATCAACATACCGACCAACTTTCATGCTATGGGCCCGTGCAGTGCGAGGCATAAACTGCCAGATCCCTGCCGCGCCAACACTGCTATACGCGGTGTAATCGAAGGACGATTCAACAAATGGCAAACGGGTTAATTCTTTTGGAAGACCGTATTCGTTAACAAAGATGTGCTCCATCATCGGAAGGTAGCGACGCGAACGACGGATTGCTTCTACGTAGCGATCACGAATACCTGTCTGGGTTCTAACCAGATCTTCATCGAGGGCTCTGCGATACTTAACAGATCCACCCGGCAATGATTCCATAATACGAACGAGCTTACGTTGGAAATCAGTAGTAGGTTGCTCACCGCGTGCCAAGGGCTCGAGCTCTGCTTTTACCGCAGCAACCGTACGATCCTCCACGGCATCTTTGTGGCGTGAAAACTCAATCGGCCCCATAGACTCAGATTCTGCCCTAAGATCAATGACCCCGAAAACAATCTGAGGAAACTCACGGTGGTGCACGACAACCTGTTTGGAGTCGTACCTCGCAAAGACATCCTTCCAAAAATCCACCCTGGGACGCAGCTGATCAGGAACAGCAAAGGCCCCGTGATTACGACGCACCTCAGCTGGAGGATCCTGCATGCGGGCGTACTGCACCACGGCCTCCTGTTCTGCTCGCTGTGGCGTAGAATTATCCGACTTTTCAGATGTAGCCTCGGGGGTTGCCTTTGCCCCTTGGAAACAGGAGCCAAGGAGCATCACAAAAACGAGGCTGACGTAACGAATTCGATGCATAACCTTAAAGTGACATGTCACCTTTAGATGCACAATCCGAGATGAGAACACGGTGCTAAAAAGATTATCGTGCCCCCCTCCATACGGAAAGGGCACAGCAACGCAAAATCAATCCTGCTTAGAATACCCGTAGCTAGGCGATAAAAAACCCGCGGCCAACTTAAAAAGTGACCACAGGGATGTTCTCTAAAAGGGTATTTATCGCCTATTTAGAGGTGCAGCGAACCGCATCCAACTGCTCATCGGATAGCGCCCCTGTTTCCATGGCATTGATCTCGACGAATTCCTTAAGGTTATCAGGAACCCCGGTATCCTCGAAAATAGCCTCAACTGGGCACTCGGTCTCACATGCGCCGCAATGGATGCACTCGTCAGGGTGAATCATCAACATCCCCTCATCGTCACCCTTCGGTTCACGACCGAACTTGTCGTTATACTTCTTCTTCTTGATGTTATAGAAGCAATCAACTGGACATACTTCGACGCACGACCGGTCCTTAGTTCCCAAGCAATTGAGTGTAACAACGTATGCCATCTCTTAAGCCCCACTGTAAAAAACGAAACGCCCACATACTACACAAATGAATAGGGATGATAAAGGCTTACGCAGCGGATATGTGCTGACACGGAAATGCTGAGCAATAAAATGGGCGGCCCTATCCTTTCCGATGGAGCCGCCCGGCTGGAAGTATTGGTGTCACTATTACCTACAGTAAGCTTCGACCAATCTAGGCGATCCTTTTACAATTCGGAGCGCAATTCTGTGAGCAGGTCAGTTGGCGATTGTGTTCTGCCGCTTCTTAAAAGTAGTACGACAGCAGCTGGGCAGCTGCCAGCGGCCTTACTTCACGCAGCGTAAAAGCCGATGTTGACCGACCCTTTCTTATTCGCGCTTTCCTTATTCGCGCTTTCTCAGAGACCGCGCGGTAAATCTACAAGCTTTATCAGCAGGTTACAAAAAAACAAGCATCGGTTATACCATCGCTGCCTCGGTGTTTTCCTCCGTTCTCCGCGCTGTCTCAGAGAGCGCGCGGTAAATCCACAAGCTTTATCAGCAGGTTACAAAGAACAAGCATCGGTTATACCATCGCTGCCTCGGTGTTTTCCTCCATTCTCCGCGCTGTCTCAGAGAGCGCGCGGTAAAGCAACCATCACACCATCGCTGCTTCGGCGGTTGATATTTCTCCCCCCTCGCGCTACAACCGTCTCTCTCTGCGCAATGCGGCCCGATCGCCAAGTGGCTAAGGCAACGGTTTGCAAAACCGTCATTCGCCGGTTCGACTCCGGCTCGGGCCTCAATTATTTCCGCTCGGCGCTCCAGCCAAGGGGCTGCGCCCCTCTCGCCGTCTATTACGGCTTCACCCAACCAAGACTTTCAACGCCACCTGCTCGCTGACAGATATTAGCCACCTCAGCGCTTTCCGCTCGGCGCTCCAGTATTTCCGCTCGGCGCTCCAGCCAAGGGGCTGAGCCCCTCTCGCCGTTTATCACGGCTTCACCCAACCAAGACCATGGAAACCAAAGCTCTCAAACATTACTCTCATCTGTCCCACTGTCCTTGGTCGCAATAGCCTTATGAAGCTTACTGCTGCGCAAAGAAGCCCTTTATGAATCAAAGAAGGCCGACGCTTTTAGGAAAGCACAATTGAAGAGGCTTAGGGTACTACCTCACTTGCTGATGTCAGAGACTTTATACCCAACACATTCAGAAGCTACCACGCAGCGACAACTTTCCTTCTGTTATTTAAGCCCCAGATAATTCTCGCACGCGAATAGGCATTCTTACCTTATATTGATCAGATCTGAATGCTTTTTTGGTAATGCATACCAACGAATTAGAGGTAAACTGAATCTCCCAAGGCGGCTAGCCAACTAAGCGCTCACCGACTACCCTTATGGCTTACAACTTATTCCGATTTGCAGCTATGCGCATACCTCACTCTCTTTTGATCGCTTTTATAATGTCCGTGAACGCCTGTTCAGTAGTTAGGCTATCGATCGTCGATCCAGCTGACTCTCTGCGTGAATTTAGACAGGACATTATCTCCTCTAACAAACTCAGCCCTGTATCACTCCAAGCAGTAAGAATAGCGGGGCTGACACAGAAACAGGTCCTTGAGGATGGAGTTGACGCAAAGACCAAAGAGCAGTTCGAGCAGTTTGCTGATGAAATTGATCGATCATACATCGAAAGCGAAGTGGCGATCGGCCGCGCCCAGCTCCTTGAAAAGAAAGACCCCGATAGAGCCCTGGCGCTCTATCTGCACGCTGCTGATATGGCTTTTCAAGGCTTCTTCCTTAAGCGGTGCTCCAATCCCGTAGACGTCCGATGCGATAGCTTCAAGGTTTTTTACGATCGATCAGTCCGCGGCGTGCTCGACTATCTCTCAAGTAAAAGATGGAATGTGGAAACGCTTCCACAATTTGAATCGGGGCTTGGCAGAACATTCTCACTGACAGTTTCCGAAGGATCTAACGTTGAGGATCCAACAGAATACGCATCTATAGAACCTGCCGCATCAATCGGTCTTGAGGGGCTCACCAACCGCCACCGTCGCGCGGGGATTGGTGTAAGCCTGGTAGCATGCCGCAAACGCCGCGATGCTGATGGACTTGAAGAGTACCTTCCCCGTGTAGGCACCTGCCTTCCGCTCACAGCCGTTGTGCGCTTCCCTGAGAATGGCTGTGAGGGCGCCTCCTGCGCCGCTACGGTTGAATTAATTAATTCAAGCACAACCGAAGAGTACATAACTCCTAGGGGATCACTGCCCCTGGCTGCTGACTTTACTGCGCCACTTGCAGCTATTGTACAGAAGACTGGCATGGGCGGGTGGGATGGTCTTTTTGACGCAATTCAAGGAAATGAAGAGCTACTGAAAAACACAGGCTTCTACACCCTTGAACCATACGATGCGGGCAAGATACCACTCGTTACCGTACACGGCCTCTTTTCAAACCCATTAACCTGGCTCGATGTTCACAACGAGCTCATGGGAGATCCGATCATTCGCAAATATTTTCGAATCTGGCACTACCTGTACCCGACAAACCTTCCGATCCTTGAGAACGCCAAAACCTTTCGACAGAAGCTCGACGAACTGAACGCCTATCTAACAGAGCACCATATTGAGGAGTCGTTGCAACACCACATGGTGGTCATCGGCCACAGCATGGGCGGATTACTGACACGCAGCGCTGTGGTCGACAGCACTCCGCTACTGGAGTACTTTCTGCAAGATCCTAAGCGAGTGCATAAACTTGACAAAGAGGTGGCCGACGCTGTCCGCTCATACTTAGATTTTAAACCTAAGCCCTACATCAACCGCGTAGTGTTTGTAGCTGTTCCGCATCGTGGTAGCTCGATTGCAGATAGCTGGACTGGCCGTATCGGCCGTTGGCTGATTTCACTACCCAAAACCATCGTTCAGAGAACTGTGCATGTTGCACGAGAGGCTCGCAATATCTTGCGCCCCGATCTACAAACAGCCTTTGATGCAGGTGAAGCCTCAAGCATAAGCGGACTCTCAGAGAGAAGTCCTGCCCTACAAGGGCTTTCACGCACAACTGTAGCCGCTACTATCCCCTTTCACTCAATTATCGGAGATCGTGGACGAGGAGACACTCCTAATAGCTCTGATGGTGTTGTTGCCTATCAAAGCTCACACGTTGACGGAGCGCAATCTGAGCTGATAGTAGCTGCCGATCACACCGCTCACGCACACCCGCAAGCACTGCTAGAGATACGACGCATTCTACGGCTGCATGTCGAGCCATTGACGAACAATGCACTAGCAGTCAAAAAACAGGGGGCTGCAAAGGATAGGTAAATGCAAAGTCTTGTGCTGAAAACAGTTTGGCTGTTGTCCGTATTAGCACTCGGCTCATGGGTCAGCCTAACTATGGCCTTCTCACCAGCACTGCCAACTGAATGGAGAATTCCTGCTGCTTGCCTTAGCTTTGTCACCTTTCTTTTCTCTGCCACCTACCGGAAGAAAATACCAGCTGCCTCGATTCTTGCGCTGCTTATTTTCTGCGTTGGCGCTTACTTGTGGCTAAGCATACGTGCATCAAACGATCGTACGTGGGCGCCTGAAGTGAAAAATATCCCGTGGGCCAAGATACACGGCGATACTGCCACGATTCATAATGTGCGAAATTTTACCTATCGCACCGAGACTGATTTCGACTCAGTGTATGAGAGCCGCTCGTTTAGGTTAAGTGAGCTTACTGAAGTTGACATGCTGGTTACCTACTGGGCAGGAAAGTCCATCGCCCATGTAATGGTCAGCTTTGGATTTAACAACCGAGATTTCATCGCCTTCTCAATTGAAACCCGCAAAGAGGTGGGCGAGGAATACTCGGCTATCAACGGCTTCTTCCGTAACTACGAACTCACCTATGTAGTTGCCGATGAGCGCGATGTTATCGGTGTGCGGACAAATCATCGAAACCCTGAAGAGCGAGTACATGTTCTACGCACGCGAATGGCGCTTAAAAACGGACGAAAGCTTTTTTTAGAGTATCTTAATCGCATAAACCAGCTCAAAGAAAAGCCACGATTTTACAATACCCTTACTACAAATTGCACTACCCAGATCCTTGACCAGGTGAAAGCCCTGGGAGTACGCGCCAGCTACAACTGGAAGATCCTCCTAAGCGGATATGTACCCGAGTACCTCTACGAAACAGATACCCTCATGCCCGGGATGCCACTGGCAGAGATTATGAGTAAATCCCTGGTGAATGAACGTGCCAAACAGTTCATAAACGATCCTCTTTTCTCTACTCATATTCGTGAAGGTATTCCCCGCCCGGAGCCCCACGCATAGCCACTTGCAAGGTACGACTACCGCCCTTTCTTGTTAAGATCGTCAGAGACCCAGTACTTTGTTCCAGCGATACTAACGCTTACAAGCGCCCCTGATTCCGCAATATTGTAGAACGCCATGCCTCCGTTAAACTTGACTTCAGCGGCAGCAGCAGCTTTTCCAAACGACGCGTCAGCGGCAGTGTTTGCTTCCCACCCTTTATGTACGAACGAATTAAAGGCGGGCTCAGTCTCAAAGAGAAATACAGACTGATAGAACTGCACCCCAGCGCCAAGATTCGCTCCGAGCGAGCCCATCCGCATGTAAGTTCTCTTACCGCTTCCTTTGTTCACTGCAACCCCAGCACCTGAGCCAGTTGCCAGGAAGAATGCAGTCTTTCGATTGTCAAATACGGCATAACCGTATGAGCGATTAAAGAGATCTCTTGCCTGTGGGACTGCTCTAAACAATCGTCCAAGCGATGCTTTAGCTATTTGATCAATCTCCTTACGAACTTCTGCGTAGTTAACATTGCCGGTAATTCGTTCACTAACATCTGCAACCGCTTTACCAGCTGATTTTGCAGTATCAGAAACGGTGTCACCCACAAAATCAGCAGCGCCGGTCACAGCTTCCTTAATCGGCCCGGCCCAGGCTTGATTAATAGTGCCAAGCAGCAAAACCAAACATACTGCGCGCCGCCCGAACTGCTCAGCTATTCTTCTTAGACAGGTACACCTGTTTCTTTCACGGCAGGCGACCTCATTTAGAATCGCAACAATTGAAGCTCTGCGGGGGATATTATTCATACAATTCGCCTCCTCACTAACTTGCTTCCTCGGTAATTCGCTTCTTATCTTGCGATTGCCGAGCTACGCTGACACAACTACACCTGGGGCCATTGCAAAGAAATGATATGAAACCAACGCTGATAGCCCGCCAATCACCGGTGCTGGTTCATTTCATCATACCGTTAGCGTTGCGCTGGCAAGATCGAAAGACTGCAGCCAATCTGTAACGCACTGCCTTGCATTTGCATATGCGCTGCGTCTTAACACATCAACACTGCTTGAGCTTCTGGAAGACAGCCAACATAGAAACCAAACAACCCGAGTTCCGCCCCTTTTTAATCGCGCACAAAGTGGACTACCTACACGAATGCAGCAAGGCGATGCTGGAGCATTTAGAGCAACATCGGACCTTGCCTGCTATGTCCACGCTAGTGTGTTATCAGCTATAGTCGTTAAAAAGATCATTGGCTCTATTTTATAGAGATCTCTAAGCCGCATTCCCATCAGGTGCGAGCCAAATCGGCTCATGTGTTAAATATTATGCGATTACTTACTGTCCGTCACTGGAGCCCATTCTCCCACTTCAAAGCACCGCGTGCTCTATCATATTTTGTTGCAAATATTCTCTGCGCTGTATGGGCATTTATGCCTGCTAGTGTAAATGAGGCCCTTGCCCAAACAAAAAGCTCTTTAGACGAAACACCTACCGGTATGGCTTGGATCCCGGGTGGCACCTTCATCATGGGAAGCAAGGATGAAAGCAGTAGGTTAAACGAAGGTCCGCCACACTCGGTGCGTGTCGATGGATTCTGGCTCGATGAGCACACAGTAACAAACGCTCAATTTGAGGAATTTGTAAGAACAACCGGCTACATCACCACGGCAGAGAAAGCTCCCTCATGGGAAGAACTTAAGAAACAGCTCCCCCCAGGAGCTAAGAAACCAGACGACTCAATTCTTGTTGCCGGCTCCATGGTGTTTACTGCCTCTGATGGCCCTGTAGACCAAAGCGACATCAGAAATTTTTGGCGCTGGGTAGCAGGCGCCAACTGGAGACATCCAGAGGGGCCACAAAGCTCAATTGCAGACCGCATGAATCATCCAGTCGTTCAAGTTTCCTGGTTTGATGCGCAAAGTTACGCTAAGTGGGCTGGCAAACGGTTACCAACCGAGGCGGAGTGGGAGTTCGCCGCTCGAGGAGGCCTAGCAAGCAAGAAATTTCCATGGGGCGACAGTGATATGGTAGGCACGAAATATATGGCCAATACCTAGCAGGGAGATCTCCCCTACCGCAATACCGCTGCGGATGGCTTCGCGGGAATCGCTCCTGTGAAGTCATTTCCTCCCAACGGCTACAAACTATACGACATGGTCGGGAATGTATGGCAGTGGTGCAACGACTGGTATCGCCCTGATGCCTATGTTCAACGCGCTACAGAACCCTCGTGTCACAATCCGCGCGGGCCGAGTGCAAGCTGGAACCCGGGAAATCCTAGCCAAGAGGAGCGAGTCACCAAGGGGGGCTCGTTTCTCTGCCACATCAGCTACTGCGAAAGCTACCGCCCATCTGCCCGGCGAGGCACTGCCCCTGACACAGGCATGTCGCACTTAGGATTTCGTTGTGCAAAATCTCGCGTGGAGCACTAAAACTTCCGTAATAACTGGTATGCGCTCGGTGTTAACACACTATCTGCAGGTACAGAGCGCCGCCTAGGCGCCGCCAAGCGAGAGATATAGAGAAAGCTGCTGCAGCGGTAGCCAGTTCCGGCAGCTACAAAAGGCGGAATCGACGATGCCCGCAAAATGTTACTAACAGTGCGTTGACAGCTCTGGGAGCTCGCCGTCTCAGAGAGCGCGCGAAACCAGTCGATTGAACAGGACGACAATCCGTAACTATATAAATTCGCAGTATTTTTAATCTACTGTCTGCCTGTCTGCTCGGGGTCGGAAAAGGAGTATCAACGAAGTAGTGCCGGGATTATCTTACCCGGTCTATTTTTGCGAGAATAGCAGGGTCGCGTGCATGCGAGAGGAAAGCCAGTGTGCACGCCGGGTCGTCTCACAATCTCATATGGGTAGTTGGTAGTTAAGGGTAGGTTTTATCTGCAACATAAATATTATGAACCAAAAAAATGGGAGAGCTGTAAAGAACATCACTGCGACCCCGTCGGTCTTATTGGCCGCAGGAATAACTGCGGTCGGCTACGTGTTGGGATTCGATACGTGGCTATGCAGCTTTTTTGAGCGGCCGAATGTGCCGCTTTGCGTCGTATGGGCGATCTGCCAGACGCTCGCCTGGCCCGTTATAGTAATGTGGCACAGGTTGGGCTCACGCACCTGGGAAGCGCCATATTTAGCGCTTATCATGTTTGTGTTGCCACTAACTTCAATTAGTTATCGGCAGTCAATCGGCCCACGCTTAAACACCAGGGAACACAGCGCAAAGCTGCGTGAATATTCCTGGAACACCGTCGCGGGCAGCGTGCTATTTACGCTGCTACTAGATGGTTACCGAGTCAGAAGAGGTAGAAGACAGCCGTCTTCCGCCTTCTAACACAGTGGCGAGTTGGTTTTTCTGTTTCCGGTTCTTGCACCAAGAAACTACCAGCTCCCACCCTTTTTCTGCAGCACATCAGTAAGGTGTCCAGCGTTGAGCAGCACTGCCCCCACACTCGTGCAGCTCAACGCCTGCCGATCAAATGTGCCCGCTTTAGTACCCTGTACCTTTTTTAGAACTCATAACCACTTGATATCCTGAATATTTCGCACACTCCCTATGCCACCCCAAAAGGTACAGGGTACTTTTTAGGCAGACGCTCACCACAATCCGATGGGCTGTTGGTTACACAGACGGAACCCGAAAAAATAGCAATTGCTATGAAGGCCGAGATAAGCGTTCGATGAACAACAACCTCAACACGATCGTGTCAGCTCTGGAAGCGCTTGCGTAATCTCGACTAGCAACGAACTACCTTGTTGGCGCTACACCAGAGCCGCAAGAGCAGTTAACAGAGCCACTGGTGCATGCCTGGCTTTGCGTTCCAGTCGAAGCTACTAGGGCCTGATACTCGGAGCTAGAACAA
>JBIKWG010000055.1:0-13936 GCA_044356425.1 Bdellovibrionota bacterium
ACGTTCACGTTTATGAGCACGTTCACGCGAAAATACGTGATTTATCACTCAAAACAATGGGGTATGACCCATCAGCAGTCATCGGCACCCACTCGATTCCACGATGAGCCAAAATATTACCCGAATGATGTAGAGTTTCCCCTAGCTAGGAGGAGCGAATGAACAAGAGAGACACTGAAGAGCAGATCGTTAGCGTCCTCAAAGAGGTGGAAGCAACAGGAAAGCCAGCGTAAGCATTTCACAATTAGAGTGTGAGGGACTCGACGATATACAACTAGCATAAGCGTTACCGAGGCCTTGAGCTGTCCGATCTGTGCAACCTCAAGACTCTGGAAAAAGAGAGTGGTAGGCTAAAGAAGATCGTGGCTGACAAGGAGCTTGATCTTGATGCGTTGATGGACGGCAGAGCTATCCGAATCCTCACCGTCATTGATGATGCAACACGAGAGCGTGTTGGGATAGTAGCTGGGCATTTCTTCACTGGGCTCCGATTGGCTGAGGCTCTTGTTCGCTTAGCGATGCAGCGAGGTGCCTACTCTCCGTATCTGCGATGCGACAATCGACCCGAGATGCGCGCAGCTGCCGTTTCCCAGTGGTCCCTCATCAACCAGTTAAGAGTGATATTCATCGAGCCTGGCAAGCCATTCAGGAACGATTTCTGCGAGTCCTTCAACGGCACCCTACGGGCAGAGTGCTTGAACCAAGAGCTGTGTATCTCAGAGCCCGCTTTTCAACGTAAACTCGACGACTCCCCACGAGAGCACAACGAGGGAAGACCCCATAGCTCTATCGGGATCTCCACTACTCCAAGGGGCTGCAAGACAACCTAGGTGCTGTAACTTGCTGCCCTTATGGGTCGAATGACGTCGACACTACCCCCCTTTTTTGCTCAAGCGGTGCCTCCAACCTTCCGACCAATAGTACATTAGTAAGCTTGGTAATCGAGTCTACTAGTGAGTAACAAGGGCAGCTTTTTAGATAAGCGGCACTTGTTGTCTGCAAAAATGTGTGGCGTTCTTGGTTGTTCCCTGTAGGCAGTCTTTCTCTCGGGCTCTATTTCTGTCTCTCCTGCGAACAGCTAGCAAGTAAAGGCCGCGCACTCGGTGTTAGGGCTATGTGTGGTGGTGGTAAGTGAGATGTTAGTAGGGGAAGAGGGGGTTGTTTGGACGGCCGTGACCTGCTGCATGATAGTAGCGGCGAGCTCTATTGCCGTTGCACTGTGGTTTGCTAGGTGGCGCTCTCGCGCCGAGAAACACCTTGCTGCAACGACCTATCGGGCGGCACTTGCTGAGAAAGCTCTTGGTGATCAGGGCATGCTTGCCAATGAGGTGGCGCATGAGCTGAAAAATCCGGTAACAGCGATTGTTTGTGCGGCACAAACGCTGGAGATGCTGCTCGATTCAACGCTTGACCGCAGCCAACGTTCAGCCCTGCGTCATATAAAAGAGCACGGTGAGTACGTGCTCAAATTGATGCAGGATTTTATCGATGTAACGCGCGGTGCTTGTGGGTATCTAAAAAGTTGCAAGCAGGCCGTTCAAGCAGGGCAGGTAGCCCAATCGGTAGTCGGGATTCTTAATCCCATAGCGGCCAAGAAGCGTATTGAAATCCAGCTGCGCATCTCAGAGGAAAATCCCTGGATTTCAGTAGATCCCAAGCACCTTAAGCAGATCCTGTTCAATGTCGTACACAATGCTATAAAATTTACGCCGAATGGCGGCCGAATTACAGTGTCCGTCGGCAAGGCGTGCAGTGAGCACGCGCAAGTAGTCAAACCGATCTGCATAACAGTAAAAGATTCCGGAAGGGGAATATCTACTGATCGCCTTGAGAAGATCTTCGATGCTCGAACGAGCTTTCGTGGAACTGCTTCGGTAAATGCTGCATCCACAGTGGCTGCTGGAGAGTTTGAAGAAGGGTGTGGCCTGGGTCTTCCGCTGACAAAAACCCTTGTTGATCTCGAAGGCGGTGAGATTTACTTGCAAAGCGTTGAAGGAGTTGGCACTGAGGTGACGGTGCTCTTTAAGGCGTTAGAGCAGCAGGCTCTCAAGAGTGGCATTGCTGCAGAATCACAGCAGGATACTGAACGGTTTCCTCTATCTGGACAGAGGGTGTTGGTGGTTGAAGATGATGCAGCTTTACGAGATGTAGTATCCGAGCTCATTCGCGCATTAGGTGGCGTAGTAGATGGCGTTGGTGAAGCAGTGCAGGCGCTTGAGGCTGTGCAAAAAACTCCGTACTCGGCGGTTGTTATCGATGAATATGTGGGCGGATTGACCGGCAAGGATGTGGCACGTCTGATACAGAGAGAAGAAGGAGCCAGGGAGGCACGGATTGTGTTTACTTCATCAAGCGCCGCAGAGAACGAGAGTGATAGTGAGCTTCAGATTGCTACCGAGACGATCGAGAAGCCATTTGACTCTCAGGTGTTAATTTCAAGTCTGCTGCAGCGATAGGTATTTCGGTGCCCGAGCGGAAGGTAGAGAAGTAAAGGGTCTTACAAAAAGGCAATGAAGGGAATATTTGATATGGGAAGCTTGCAACAGATTGACCCCGGCGTGGTTAGTATTTTGGTCTGCGGAGCGTTGGCTCTGGTCGGAGCAGTCATGACCTTGCGCTGGGTTGTTGTGCGGGGCTTTGGGTTTATGAACCACGCTGGAGCGCAGTATACGCAGAAAGAGGCGTGTGCTGCAGCAAATGTCTTTCTCGGTAAGTTAGACCGCGTGCGAAGAAAAATTAATCTTCTTGATCCCTACACAGTTGAGTATATACATGTTTTTCAGGGTGCTGGGTGGAGCAATATTATTAGCCTCTTTGAGTCGCTGCAGCTCGCCGAAGTGGAGCTTGATCGTCGTATCAGGACTCGGCAGTTCGATAGAGCGGTGGCTCTTGCGGAGTTTCTATGTACGCAAGATACAGGGCATGCTGATGACTTCATCTCGCAGGAGGGTTTTAGGTTCGTTTCTCTAGTCTTGTGGGAGAAGCAGCTTAGAGAGCTCTTAGATGGCTTGCTCATTGATTTAAAGAAAGCTGCTGAGGGAATGCAGGATATCGGTGTGGTGCGCAAGCGGGAGCGCGCGCCAACGTTAATGATGTTAGAGTCGATTCAGCGCGAACTTGTTCAAACTGAGAAGTAGATCCGCTTCAAGCGTTACCTTAAGCGCCCCAAATAACGCAGCGCATCAGCGCTCGATGTTATCGCTTGATCGCTAGTCGTATCTTAAACTGCTTCGGCCTTTATCTCTATTTGTTGGCTCCATCCTCGTGCTCTATTTCTGAGAACTATCTCTCGCCTCTCTTCCTCTCTCATGGGGAATAAATAAAGCCATATTAGAAACCAGTTATGGTAGAGTCTTGTCGACTAAAGTTGGCAGTCAAAAAATCGAGTTTGTGATGGAACCGCGTCTAAGTTCTTATTCCCTTGGTATCGATATCGGAACTACAAAGGTTGCTCTTGCGCTCATCTGTGTGGAGTCTAAGGAGGTAGTAGCAACGGCAGCGCTTTCACACCACAGTGATGTTCAGGGCCTTGGTGCTGGTCGCAGCGAGCAGGTCGTATCAACGATCTTTTCATGCCTTGATGCCTGTATTGACCTACTTCCGGAACGATATCGCAGAGCCGTTAGCAGCATTGGGGTGACCGGTCAGATGCATGGTGTTGTGCTCTGGAATAAGCAGAGAAACGAGCTCTCGAACCTAATAACCTGGCAGGATCAGCGCTGTTTGGAGGATGGTTTTATATCCCGCCTGCGAGAGTCAACCGGCGATGCCACTGCACAGAGTGGTTATGGAAATTCGACGCTGGCCTGGCTGGTCGCGTATGAACCAGAAATGATTGTGCGCTTCTCTGCCGCGGCTGCAATCCACGATTATCTGGTCGCTGAGATATCTGATAGCTCTAAGCATTACACTGACCCATCTAATGCAGCTAGCTTTGGGTTTTTTGATCTGATAACTGGCCAGTGGCATGAAGAGAGTCTTACGCGAGCTCGCGTACCGCGCGCTTTTTTGCCGGAGGTGCGCCCAGCAGGCGAAAAAGTTGGCGCACTATCTTCTCGTTTCGCCAGCCGTTGGTGCCTGCCTGAGGGAGTTCCGATAGCAAATGCTCTCGGGGACAATCAAGCCTCTCTGTACTCCTCGTTAACAGACCCGGCTCGGCAGATCGCGTTGACCATCGGAACAGGCTCGCAGCTCTCGGTAGTTGTTTCAGCCGTCCCTAATCTTTCCATAGCAGGGCAGGGGAAGTTTGAGTTCCGGCCATATGTAGGTAGCAGCTATATTGCGGTAGCCGCATCTCTCAGTGGGGGAAGGGTGTTGCATGGACTTGCGCGAGCATTAGCACACTTCATGGAGGGAGTAGGGGTAGAGCCACTTCCATCTCTTGAAACGATTTACCAGGTGATGCACGCGCAGGGGCTTGCAAGAATCTCAACCAACCTGCGTGCTGAAGCTACCTTCAGTGGAGAACGGTACGATCCTGCGCTGCGCGGCTCGGTTACTAATCTGTCGTTCGATAATTGCAACGTAGGCGACATTACTGCCGCGCTGTGTCGGGGCTTGGTTCAGTCTCTCAAAGAGGCACTGCCACAAGACCTGCTTGTAGGAAGGTCTGAAGTTGTGGGCAGCGGCAATGCAATATGCCGCTCCCCGCTCATGCAAAAGATTATCAAGGAGTGCTTCGGCTGCGGCCTAACGCTGCGAGAAAGTGCTGAGTCAACGGCCTGCGGAGCCGCACTCTTGGCAGCACCAACAAAGTAAGGAGTGAGCATCGCAGCACAGAAAATCCGTTTGCAAGTCAGTGCTCATAGATCCAGTGTGGTCTGCACCCCTATTTACTGAAATCCCTTATCCTTTTCTCGCTGCGATCTCTTTAGCAACTATGTTCGACATTATTTCGGATGTACCACCCCCAATCGGCATCAGCCGTAGGTCTCTCCACCAGCGCTCAGGGCTATACTCTGTGGTATAGCCGTAGCCCCCGTGAATTTGGATCGCTTTGTCAGCGATCCACACAGCGTCATCACAAACAAGTCGCTTCGCCATCGCTACCAGGCTGCGACAATCCTTGCCGCTGTTTAGTTCAGTCAATGCTCGGCGTGCGAATGCTTCACCAAGCAGGATCTTCCGTTTCATTTCAGACAGGTAATGAGAGACCGCAGGAAATTGTGTAAGTGAGCGGCCGAACGCCTGGCGCTGATCGGCGTACAGAGAGGCCTTCTCGTAGCACACTCGCGCACCAGCAAGCGATGTAAGAGTGAGCATGAGGCGCTCCCAGCTGAGATTGGCTGCTGCTTGTCCCCAACCCTCTCCCAGCTTGCCCAGAATGCACGATTCGTCGACTTCCACATCTTCAAAAACAAGCTCAGCGGTATCAGAAGCGTGCCATCCCAGCTTGTTAAGGGTTTTCGAAACTGTGAACCCCTTTGAGCGAGTATCAATCACAAAGGTAGAGAAACCTGCGTATCCGGCGTTAGGGTCGGTCTTCGTGAGTGCCAGGATAAAGTCAGCGCGGGCTCCATTGGTGATAAATGTTTTTGCACCATTAATGATCCACCGGTCTCCTTTCTGCTTAGCAACCGTCCTGATCTTGGCCAGATCGCTTCCGGCCCCGGGCTCTGTAAAGGCGTACGCTCCGATTGCTTCACCGCGTACTGCACGCGGAAGCCAACGCGCCTTGGCCTCTGCCGTGCCATATTTTTCTAGCGCATGGCTGATAACCAAAGAGTGCATGTTAATGGCAACAGTGAAGCCCACTGACGGTAGCTCTCCAAAGACCTCGCACCAAGCGCCTGCTAGTTTGTAGTCACCGCCTATTCCGCCGTACTCCTCAGAGATCAATATACCGAGAAATCCCTGCGCGCCGAGTGAGGTGAACACATCGCTTGGAAAGTGAGGATTACTCTCCCACTCGTCGATCCTCGGAGCTAGTTCTGCCTGCGTAAATCGGGAAACAGAGTCAATAAAAGCTTCCTGGTCGGCATAGAAGGGGAGGGCTCTCATGTTAATCTCTCAGCGATTACTTCAGCGATGTCTCTGACATCGATCTTCTCTTCGTTATTAGTTAATTTTACCCCATCTTCCATCATCTGCATGCAAAAAGGACACGCTGTCGCCACGGTGGAAGCGCCGGTAGCAGCGGCTTCAGCCGCCCGCATTGAGTTAACTCGCTCTCCTAACTTGAGATCCATCCAAAAGTGCCCTCCGCCAGCTCCGCAGCAAAGGCCGTTTTCACGGCTGCGTTCCATCTCTAGGATACGCAATCCCTTTACCGATCGCAGAGTCGAACGTGGTGCATCGTACTCATCGTTGTAGCGTCCAAGGTAGCAAGGATCATGGAAGGTCACATCTTTCAGGTCTCCATCTTGGAGGGTGAGCTTGTTCTCAGCTAAAAGTTTCTTTAGCAATACAGAGTGATGAATGATCTCTGGCTGCGCTCCATCAGCAAGATTGCCAAACTGCGGATACTCATTCTTAATCGTATTGAAGCAGTGCGGACAGTTAGCAACTAGGTACCTGAACGAGACAGACTTAAGGAGCGCGATGTTTTGCTTTGCAAGAGTTTGGAAGAGGTTCTCTTCTCCGAGTCGACGGGCAGGATCCCCGGTGCACCCTTCAACACTTCCTAGTATCCCAAATGATAGTCCGGCTCGCTTCATAATCTTTACCAGAGCTTTAGCTATCTTCTGCTTACGAGGGTCAAAAGCTGAAACACAACCAACCCAGTAAAGGTAATCAACCTTGTCGCCAGCCTCCAGAAGAGGGACATCGAGCCCGTCAATCCACTTGGTTCTATCTTCTGGTGGACCATATGGATTCGCCCGACTCTCTAGGGAACGCAGCGTGCCTTGCGCTTCGTGTGGAATCTGTCCTTGCATCAAGGTCATGTTGCGACGATTGCCGACAATCTGATCGACGTGGTTGATTCCGACCGGGCAAGCTTGCACGCATGCCATGCACGTATTGCAGCTCCAGAATGCATTCGGATCAATTACATCTCCCGACATCAGCGCATCAGGGTTGCCGCCAAGTGTTCGCAGAGCTCCCTGGACAGGCTCGCTGGAAGCTCGCTTGATACCTTGCATCTGGTATTCATCGCTCTCTCCTTTACTGATCCCGTCCAAGCCGAGCAGCACTGTTGCCGAGAGCGCACGATCGAGTGCGACAGCGGGCGCCGGCAGTCGTGATCCGTCCAATTTGCCATCTGTATGGAGCGCGCGTGCGTGGTTGCGGCTGTCTAAGATAATCCACTTTGGTGAAAGAGGTTTGCCCGAGAGGTAGGCCGGACACACCTCCTGGCATCGACCGCACGAGGTGCATGCTTCAAGATCAAGCAGATTCTTCCAGGTGTAGTCCTTGATTGAACCCAGGCCAAGAGAGAACTCCTCACCCGCCTCAACAAGCTTCTCAATGTCTCCGATAAACGGTAGGGCGCCTTTGGTTCGTGGGGTGGCCGAAAAAAATAAGTTTAGCGGACTGGTCATGATGTGGAAGAATTTCGTGTAGGGGAAGAGCGCAACGAACGCGTACACGGTCAATGTGTGGAACCACCAGGTCGCAAAGTGCAGTAAGCGTGCCTGTTGCTCGGTCATAAACCAGACTGACTGAGCACACAGCCACCCGATTGGCGAGTATAGTGCCCACGGGTCGTTGGTAGCGTGGATTCGAAGCCCCTCAAGGAGAAATCCCTGAACAACTAAGAGCCCAAGCATGATGAGAATAAGCGCATCGTTGCCTGCCGTGTGCACAGCGTCTGCCCGCTCAAGGAAGCGCCGAGCCCAGAAATACAGGATACCCCCGAGTAGCAGAATTCCGAAGATGTCACTTAACATCGTGACATACAGGTAGAACTGCCCCTGATAGATTTTGATCCCCAGGTCGTGATGAATAAAGACCATGGTAGTGGTGAACGTTAGAACGAGGAAACCCACGTATACCAGCAGGTGTGCAACAGCTGCGCCACTCTTGCCGCGACTGACTTTTTTGTGAAAGACACCGCAGCGAATCAGATCATCTACGCGCGTTGCCCAGTTGCCTAGGTACTCAAAGGCCGGTTTGCCGCCAATCCAGAGTTCAGCTCGCCGGATAACGCCGTTGAGTCCGATAAGCACCGCCACAACGAGCAGGCCATAGAGCCCGATAACGTTTGGCAGAGTGTTGAGATTCCACATTATTTCGCGAGTTGCTGTCATATGATGTTAGCCTAAACGCATTAATCCGGCCGCACTAGGGGGTATAAGCATCTGAACTGATTCAACTCCTAAAGAGTCGGGGGCGCAATCCAGCCACAGATAGCGGGGCACATAAAGAAAGAGATGACAGAAATCGCTCTAACTATTCAATAATATGAGGGAAGCGGGTGCGCCCGCGTTGCGATCCTGACCAATGGTTGACATGCCCCTTTCGAATCATCACAATAAAGGGATAGCTATGGGCGACGACCCTTATCCCACTTCACATCGAACACACTCTCTTGCTTCATCATCGAGCGCAGGCACCTTTGTCGGCCCAGGCCTCTCTGTTCTGCAAGTATATCGCGTGCGCTGTTAAATACTTATGACGGATATTCTTTCAGATTTAGTGCAGCTGATGTCTAGTGCTGTTCCCGTTATCGGGGCAGCTGCCCTCTACATCTTTTTTATCGTGTCTTCGCTGGCCATTGCGCGAAGTAGGACTTCTCGTTTGGACGACTTGGTTGAGGTTGGGTTTTCAGGGGCCTATATCGCTCAGCACATCGTTAGTAAGTCTGAAGGTTATCTGTTGTGCACCCAGGTAGGTCGTTTTCTCTCTGCTCTCGGCGCTGGATACTCTCTTGCGATGCTGGTTGAAGGCGTGTCTGCGCTCTTTGCCCGCCAAGGATTAGAGCTGGGCACCACCTATGCGTTCTCGATAGTCATCCTAATTATCGTCTCGTTTGTGGTGACCACGCTGGTAGCGGTGCAAGTGGCGAAGACAGTTTCACTGCAATTTCCAGAGCACTGCCTGTGTGTTGTTGCTTTTCCGCTTCGAGCGGCATACGCCGTTTGCGGTCCTATTGTAGGGCTAATCCACAGCGCAGTTGTTGGAGTGCTATCCCGTTTTGGCATTCGCCCCAGTAATGAGCGTGAGATGCTCGTATCAGCGGATGAGCTGGGGGAGATCGTGAAGATTAGCTCAGAGAGCGGCGCGATCGAGAAAAACGAGCAGGAGCTTTTAGAGGGAGTAGTAGAGCTTTCAGAGCAGGTTGCTCGAGAAGTGATGACCCCGCGTAAAGATGTTGTGTGGGTAAAGAGTTCAATCTCAACACAGGATCTCATTAAGGTGCTTACGATTGAAGCGGTGTCGCGCGTATTGGTCTGTGGTAGCGACCTTGATGAGGTGAGAGGGGTGGTGCTAGCGCGTGATTTGCTCCGTTTTGTGGGGCAATCGGTTGAACCGGTTGCATGGAAGAGTTTTATTCGACCGGCTTTCTTCGTGCCTAATACAAAGCCCGTAGATGAACTGCTTGTTGAGTTACGAGAGAAGGGCATTCACCTTGCGGTTGTGCTTGATGAGCATGGTGGTGTCGACGGGATAGTTACTCTTGAGGACCTCGTTGAAGAAATTGTGGGTGACATATTCGACGAGTTTGATTCCCCACAGGATCAGCCGCTGGTTGCCAAACGAGAAAGTGATAATGCTCTATTGGTGGATGGGGCAGTGCAGATTTCTGCTCTCGCTGAGGAGCACTCAGTCAATCTTCCAGAGGGCGAGTACGACACCGTTGGTGGTTTTGTTATGGCTCATCTCGGCCACCTTCCTCACGAAGGTGAGCAGTTCGCGGTTGCCGAATTTGAGTTTATCATTCTTCAGGTGCATCGGCAGGCAGTTGTTCGGGTGGCTATCCGTCCATGTAGTGGTAGCCAGGGTGTCGCCGAGCTAGCTGGCGAGCCTTTGGTGGCGAATGGCGCCGCAGTTGCCCTTCCAAGAGCAGCGCGCTCTTCTTAGTGTTGTTTTGAGCGTGTGCTCTCAGATGGTGCTCGTTGACTGCTCTGTGCATCCCCCCGGCTTTTGATTGAAAAGTGCTTTTGATTAGAGATCTTCCTCATAAACCGCTGTTATAGGGGCGACTGTATAGTAGCTGGTTGATTGGTACAGCTCTGATTTACGTGATCGCGGCTGTTTGCATATCATACTGTGGTTACTTATTTTTTCCCCCATAAAGGATCTTCCAGAATGGCCGCAGAATTGCCACCAACCGCCGACCCTCAAGGCGCTGCTAGTGAGACTGGAGACCGACCAAAGATAGACGAGCAGGCAGCAAGCCCAGAGATTTCCCCAGTGAATGGGAATGCTGCGCCCTCTGCCCCGGTAGCTAGCGAGCCGCCACGAGTTGAAGTCAGCGCCGCGACCATTACTCGGATGATGGGGATGGCGACTACCAATGATTTACGGCTACTTGAGGGACGAATTGATGTCCTAACTTCAAAAGTGGCGTCGCTTATCGGAAAATTCGAACGGGTGCTGACAAATCTCAATGGGCTCCCTAAGTCATCAGATATGGACCGACTTGAGATTCAGATCGGCGGAGTCAAGACGATGTTACGCGAAATTGCAGACGCGATTGAGGCTCCCAGATCATCAAAAGCAGATGATTCGAAGCAGGCCGCCTCTGAGCAAAGCAAGAAGATCCGTGACGGAATAAAAAGCAATTAACCTAAACCGAATTGAATCGCAGCAGTAATCACTCAGACCACATCACAAAGGGAGCACCTCGCAAATGATCAATGATAAGCAGGCAGAGATGTTGACGACCAACTGTGTAACCTCATCTCTCTTGATGGATCA
Source organism: Bdellovibrionota bacterium (assembly GCA_044356425.1). Taxonomy (GTDB): domain Bacteria; phylum Bdellovibrionota_C; class UBA2361; order UBA2361; family OMII01; genus OMII01. Next base: position 10,804 of record JBIKWG010000055.1, read on the forward strand.
GGTCGAGAAGACAAAGACAAAGACAAAGAGCAAGAGTTATGTCATGGATCTCCGCGTCCAGAGTCCAGAGAATATCGGGTATTCAGGGTTTACTGGATTTGACTCTGCCCCAGCAATTGTTCGGCTCGCAAAGGTTAAAGGGCTGGATGTAATTGCTATAACCGATCTTTTTAGTGCTCAGTTTGTTGACCGCATGGTCGAGGCTGCGCGCGGGTCAGCCTTGACAGTCATTCCTGGTGTAGGTTTGCGCTGTACGGTAGGCGCATGTCGGGATGTGATTCTTTCATGTCTCTTCCCTGAGTCTGCTCGTGCTGAAACTATCAACCAATTCCTTCGAGATTTAAAGGTGCCGCCCGATATCAACGAGCGCCAGGGGTACACGCTTTCGCAACCACTGGATCAGGTGCTACATGCTCTAGAGAGTTACCAAGGGATAGCCATTCCAAGTCGGCTCGATAAGACCCCGAATCGGATGGCTGTAATTCCTGAGCTGGTAGAAAATTATGGCTTCCGTGCGTTTGATCTGGCGTATGCAGACACCGCAAACTATTTCAAGAAGCGCTGGCCGAAACAGAAGTTTCACCTTTATTCATTCTCAGATGCGAACGCCTTAGCTCAGATCGGAAGCCGAATCGCCAAGGTAAAACTAGCCGCCCCGGGGTTCATCGGAATTCGAGAGGTAGTCGCGCGTGAGGGCGGTTTGGTTGGCCAGAACGGTTGATTTTCGGACCTGACCCCTTGCAATAGTGAGGGGCAGGTTCCAAAATGCAGGCATGGCGTACTGGCTCGCAAAAACTGAACCGGATGTGTATTCGATAGACGACCTGTTGAAGGATACGTCTACTGAATGGACAGGTGTTCGTAACTATCAGGCGCGTAATTCCCTTAAGGCGATGAAGCCTGGAGACTCGGTTGTAATCTACCATTCAAACGCACAGCCTCCCGGCGCAGCAGGGCTAGCTACCGTAAAGCGGTGTGCAGTAGCAGATCCGACTCAGTTTGATAAAAAAAGTGAGTATTACGACCCTAAAGCCTCTGTTGAGGCTCCGCGTTGGTTCTGTCCCGTGCTGGCATTTAATAGTAAGTTCAAACGGCTCGTTTCATTAGATGAGATGCGTGGAGTAGCGGAGCTTGCTGGGTTGCAGCTTCTTCAACGCGGAACGCGTTTGAGTGTGATCCCTGTAGACGAGAAGCATTTTTTTAAGATTGTAGAGCTGGCACAGGATACGAGCCGGTAGGAGACAGTGTGGTACAGCGAATAACGATAAAGACGACCGAAGAGATTGCTCTCATGCGAGATGCGTGTCAGGTTACCGCTACAATTCTTGATGAGGTAGCTGAGATCGTTCGTCCCGGGATGAGCACAGAAGAGATTAACACCTTCGTTCATCGCCGCACCGTCGAGCTAGGGGCGATCCCATCGCCACTTAACTATAAAGGGTTTCCGAAGTCTGTGTGCGTTTCGCCTAATGATGTCATCTGCCATGGCATTCCGGCGCCGTACGTTATTTTAAAAAGCGGTGATATTGTTAACGTTGATGTTACCTCGTTTAAGAATGGGTTTCACGGCGATTCAAGCCGCATGTATTTTGTCGGCGGAGAAGAAGCCTGCTCGCCTGAAAATCGAGAGTTGGTGCGCATCACCCGCGATGCGCTTTTTGCAGGCATCAGAGAAGTTGCTCCAGGTAAGCGCATCGGTGATATCGGTGCTGGTATTCAGGAGTTTATCCGCAGCACGGGAAAAAATCTTGGAATCGTGAAGGAGTACACCGGCCATGGATTGGGCCGAGAGTTTCATGAGCCCCCGCAGGTGATTCATGTGGGTAAGCGTGGTGCGGGAGAGATAATGCGGCCCGGGATGACTTTCACTATAGAGCCGATGATTAATGCAGGATCGTTTAAGACCTCCTTGTCAAAGGTTGATGGCTGGACGGTTCGTACCGTTGATGGCTCGATGTCGGCACAGTGGGAGCACACTATTCTAGTGACTGAAAGCGGCTACGACCTTATGACGGCTAGCCCCAAGGGGTTGTTTTAGATCCTAGAGGTATTGCCAGGATAGCTACATTTTGTTTGGTAAGCGTCGACTTGTCTAAGCCAGATGAGTGCGAGCGGCCGGTGAGCTATGCTCCTTAGATGTCCTGCATGCCTTGATTGCAAGCGCAGACACGCAACACATCAATTGTGCACTGATGGGGGGGGGCGAGTGCGCGCTATATATCTCGCTCGGTAATTGCGCACGCATACCGCAGTGTTAAATAGAAATACATCAATCCTTTCTGTGTCCGCTTCGCTTGATTAGCTCTGCAGCCTAGTGCCGTCAGTAATAGTTGTACGTAATTTTCTGGGCTGCCGTCTTAGAGCGGGTAAGTTGATTGCTGTAGCCAAAGATTTAGTTACTGCAGTATTAGTTGCTTAATTTGCGTTGGTAGGGTCAGTGGCGTGCAGAGTTTAAGCTGGCAGGGGGCTGGCAATAACTTTACCCGCGAGGCCGAAGGTTTGTGCTGAGCAGTTCTGTATCTGTGCTAGGGGTGTAAACGAGTCTTTTCAATCAGGTGTGACTCAACCAGCAGTCCAGCTTAAAACTGAATTAGACGAAAGAAGAGTTTGAGTAGCGGCAATTAAACCTGCCCCTTTCTGCCCAAATCAATTTTAAGACCACTGCAAAAACTCACCAACTTTTCTAAGATTTCCGTAGTTCCGCGATATCAATCGCGAAGAAGCTTTTCCTGCTCTCTTTTTCTCTGCGCTCTCTTTCTCAGGTGAGATGAAACCTCCAGAGACCGCGCGGTAAAAACTTCCTGTGCTCTCTTTCTCAGAGACCGCGCGGTAAAAACTTCATTGTTTAGGGCGGTTAGTCACGGTGCCCCCTTTGTCCCCAGCTTGCTCGCCAGGTTGTTTCTGCTGCAAGTTAAGCCAACCGCGCGGTGTCTGAGAATATGCGGTGAGGCTAACCCTTGGTCTTTCCTGTTCACGCTTTCTCAGAGACCGCGCGGTAAAAACTTTATTGTTTAGGGCGGTTAGTCACGGTGCTCCCGTTCTCTCCAGCTTGCTCGCCAAGTTGTTCCTGCTGCAACTGAAGCCAACCGCGCGGTCTCTTCTATGTAGGCAGTCAAAAGGTAATACCCAATCT
>JBIKWG010000056.1:0-13912 GCA_044356425.1 Bdellovibrionota bacterium
CAGATTACTCCGGCATCGCATCCAGGATGCGCGTTGGCCGTGTAGATAGTGTCGTTTGCGATAACAAGCGCCCTAAGCACTAGTCCATTTTCGATCGCCGCTTGGTTGACAGCAGCACCGAGGTCGAAGCCATCCTCAAGACCCTTGGTAAATGGCTCACCCTTTCGATACGACCCCGCACCAACTCCGTCAACAAGGGCCCCGACACCAGTAACACCGCACGGCGGAGCAGATACTTTTAGTCCATTTGACCAGGTAAGGGCGAGTGAAACTTCTTGTTGGCCCGCTTGAGCATTCTTAATTGCGGCTAGAAGATTGTTCAGATATCGCTTTATCGGTAATGCAGAGCGATCACCGTGATCGAACTCCGAATTACGCCCCGACTGGATAATCTTCCAGCTTACATCAGAGCTTGTAGCACCCACTGCTCTTTGATTGATCGTTGTCTTGGTTCCACCACAATCGACAACGTACACTACACTTCCTGGAGTCGGCTTAGCAGATGCAACTTCTACCCCACTCTCTTGCAGCATGCATCCCTGAGTGGTTCCTGCTTGCATCGCCAACTGCTCAGCATAAAGACCAGCTCTTTGAAGCGAATCTTCAAGTCGCGATATTCCACTTGTTGCAAGAAGCTGCGGAAGAGTCAAAGCACTAGAGAGTTGAAACATACCAAATTCCAGGAAACAATAGCTTCTTCAATCTCCCCCTAATCAGTCGCCATATCAAGGAAACAAGGTCGATCGGATTTTTTCTCTGAAGCCAACATTCCCGCCTTACACTAAGCGGACACACACGGTGTATAGGAGCTAGCGCCTGCAAACCTTAGTACGAGAATCCACCAAAATAGGTTGCTTAAGGTTGATTACCGACGGATCCTTCCATAACCGTCGGTATGCGACAGGTTGTGAAAAATCCGAATAACAGCGCCGAGAAGAGGTCTGCTACCAACTTTAGCGGCGATAAAGATGAGACCAGAGCAGCAACCCCAGCAGTCAGTGCAGCCACGACTCCCACTCGCCGCGGTGCTCTCGCTGAACTAGTGGCGCCACTAGGCGCGGCATTTTTTCTTGCGCTTTCAAGCACTGAGAACGCCCACGGAGCCACCTCTCAAAGAGATCAAGGTGCACGCTCTGCTACAGCAGGTCAGGCACATCGAGCAGAAACTTCTAGAGCTGAGCGCGTATCGCTTTACCAGATTCAGAAAGGTGACTCTCTCGCCGGAATCGCCAAGCGTTTTAACGTTTCTCTGGATTACCTTTTGGCGGTGAACCCTGACGCTGAACCGAAATCGTTATTGATCGGTCAAAACATTAGAATCCCCGTACAGCCTGAATTTCACCTCATCAAAAAAGGTGAGAGCCTTGACCGAATCGCGAAACAGTATGGGCTCTCAGTTAATGCTCTCTTACGAGCCAATCCTAACATCCGAGATCCGCGCACATTGCAGGTCGGACAGAAGCTCGACCTACCAGCGCCCTCAAGAGTAGAGTCTCCATTTTCATCGGCTGCCCCAGTTAGCGCCTCCACGAAAACTGCTGCATTATCAGCACCAGCAGTAGTAACGAAACAAACAACCTCCGCGGCTCGCATTGAGCCACCCCACACCTCAAAGCCTGTTTCACAACTGAGCCAGCTTCCTGCTGGGCGGACACTTTCACCTCAGGAGGCCCCAACTTTTCTTACGTACCTGTCGAAAGTTCTCGGCTTTGAGGGAATGACGATATCAAAAGATAAAAATGATCGTGGCAACCAAGGAATCGGAGAAATTACCAATGCGGGTGTAACAGGGATAGCTGTAGCGGATCTCATAAAGACAACCACTAAGAGGGATGCTTCCCCTGCAGAAGTAAACACCATCCTTAAGAACCTGACGCTTGACGAAGCAATAGTCGTCTATTCTGCGGGATTTTGGCGCAAAGAGTACCAACGGCTGCCAGATAGCCTAGCTTTTATGATGTTTGACTGGGGAATAAACTCACACCCTCGCTCGGTGATTGGGCGCTTTCAGACTCATCTGGGCATCAAAAAGACTGGAGAATTAGACGAGACAACCATCACTAAGATTAACTCCCTCGGTGAAAAGAACGCTTGCCAGGAGCTATTAAGGTGTCGCTTGAAACGCTACCTAGAACTGGTAGCAAAGGATCCAACTCAGGCTAGATATCTTCCAGGATGGAACACGAGAGCAGAGCAATCTCTACATTTTGTCAGCTCACAGAGATATAAGGAGCTAAAAGAGGTCTTTGAACAAACCGCTGGCCGTGGATGTGATTTTTTTGACCCGGTCCGCGCAGGGCTGTACACCCTCAAGCGCGATTCTAGTGAAGCCGCCCTGATTCGACTCTTACAAGAGAGGCTTGGAAAGGTAGGGTACAAGGTTCAGGTCGATGGATTATGGGGAGATGAAATGGATCGCACGGTGGCTTTTTTCAAAGAGAAGCACGGACTGCCAGCTTGCCAGGTAAAAAATGGCAAGCCGATTGGTGTCACCTGGGGAACCGTAGATACCTTAGTGCTCGATGCAAAGCTGAAAAGCATGAAACAGCACCCAAACGAAGCGCCAATGGTTGCCGCTGCGATTACAGACCTCAAGCTTCCGCCTAGGTAAGAGAGAGTGTGTGTTTGGTTTTTTTTGGTGGGTGGGTGCGCGCGCAACGCAAGACCATAGACCTTTCGTGGCTGTATAGCCCCATAACGGTTCATCAGCTCAATTGCCCTCAAAGTCTTATTCGACTTTGTGCTTGGTCGGAGTTGGTTTTACCTTCTGTGGAGCACTTTTCTGCGAGCTCCCATTTTGTGGGGCAGCTGTTTTTTTGCTGTGATTGAACTCAGCCTTACGGAGCGCCCCTCCTGTTTCAAATCCAGCTTCTACCGTGTTAGTGATCTGCTTTGCTGACATAACAGGGAGGTAGGGCGCCATGTTGTGTAAACGGTTGACCAAGCCGTCTTCGTATCGACCATTTTCACCTATAACCCGCGCACGGACAAAAAGTAATTTACTAATGGCTGATGCCGGCGGAAGACGAAGTATCTGCTCCATCGATTCACGAGTGGGCTTATCTGAAATTCCTAGTGCGCTCTCTCTCATATCAAGCGCCAAAGCTGGGCTTCTATTGAAGGCTGCATCCGAATGAACGTGCGCAAACATCAATGCGTTAGTACGCAACGGTCCACTGCTGTGATAAAGTAGGTGGTGAGTGCCGGATGCGATTACAAATTCCTCGCGATAACAGGTAACAAGCATCTCTCTTGAAATGTCAAAGAGATTGTGAGGGCGCGGTATCTTTCGTATGTCGCACCAATCACGCAAGGTAGGCCAGGTCATTCCACAATACGTCTTTACAGGGTCTCGCGCGTAGGGATTCGTCTTGAATTCATGATTTAAGGTAGCACCGAAGAGAAAATCAAATCCTGTTGATATACTAACCAGCCGATGCACAAGCGACTGATCCGGGAGCATCGGCTGCCCCGAGCGTATAAACTCTTTTTCAAATCGTTTGAGCGCTTCATCAGTCGGATTATCTCGAATGCCGGTCTGTCTAAGTTTAGGAATATCAAAATTGTACCCCATCTTTATCAAACAGTGCTGAATCTCAATCATGACAGCGACGTCAGAATGGGGCTCCTGAGCACCCTGCCCTGCTGGAGCAAGAATGCGTCGCTTCGGCTCACTGCAGAATCTCTTAAGAGCGGGATAGCGGCTGTACTGATTCAAGTTTGGTGAACCAAGGAGCGACTCATTATCTTTTAGCACCGAACGCTTTAAGACAGTGTGCAAGCGAGGCTCAAGCCCGTATGCTTCACGCAACGCTTCTGTCAACGCAAAGTACACCGCTCCACCGAAGCGCTTGGTGCGGGGCTGTCCCAGCAGCACCTCCGTGCGTCCCACCATCGCTTCAGTAGCACCACCATCATTAAACGGTGTATTCGGATTAAGAGGTCGCCATGCCTTCTCTTTTGGAAACAGCTCTGGGATAAGCGAATTAAAATCGTTTAAGATAATCTTGGCCGATCGCACCGCTTGATCGTTTTCGGGAGACCTTCGCGTAGCTTTGCTAAGCACGCGGGCACCGCCTTGTACGTCTGCCGTAATCCACTTTTCTACAATATCGAGGTGTGGCTTAAGTGCCTTGTAATGAGGCGAATTGGTTGAACGGATACTCGTTGGCTTGGATGCTATTATACCGAAATCGAGGTCGGGAATTACCAGCGCTGCAAGTTCATTTGTAGCACCCTTCGGTAGCGCCGACGTTAAAGCTGTCGGCAGCGATTGCCCACCCTGCCCCTGTAAGAGCTCAGCTCGAGCCGGCTCGGCAGCCTTGCGACACCCAGCAAGGAATGTCATCCCCGCGAGGGTTAGACTGCTAATAGCTTGAGAAAATCTGCTCATACCACTTGGGCCACAACACGCTGCCCTACTAGCCATAAGGGTTGAAACTAGCTAGCGGCTAAAAAAGCAAGCGCCTGAAATCTAGCTCTGCCTCTTTTTTTACCCACTGTAGTTATCGTTCTAAAGGGTTATGGCGAGGTGCCGCAAAACTACTACATAAGCAACACCCAAGCTAACTAACATCAGCTAGTTAGCCTATTTTGACCAGTTCATTAACCGCAAAAACATAGCGATCTACGGGGCGCCCATTGATGAGATGTTCCTGAATAATCTGCTCAAGGACCTCAGGAGTGCATGAGTGGTACCAAGTTCCAGAAGGATAAACAACTGCTATCGGTCCCTGCTTGCAGACCCGCAAACAGCTCGTACGGGTGCGGTATACAAGAGGATTAGCCCCAGCTAATCCTAACTCTTTCAGTCGCTTCTTTAAAAACTCCCATGAGGTGAGCCCTTGATCGTACGAGCAGCAATTCGCCTTACCCATCTCAGGAGCACAGAGAAATATATGGTGCCGGTACTTCTCTAAGCCTAACGTGTCTTTTGCATCAATAAGGTCTGAGGGCATAAGGCAGTATCTCTATAAAAAAAGCCCCTTGAGAAGACTCAAGGGGCTCTGCCGCTGAAGGTTTAATAACCAGAACTATGACTAATACCTTCGCTACCTCGTTTTTTAAGCATCACCCCTAGAACAGCCCTTGCAGACTTTCTAGTGAAGTTGGGCCGACCTTGTAGCTATTCTCAGCTTTCTTCGGTGCAGCCTCTTCACCCTCAACGCGGACGTTGCGGGCTGCGTAGGCTTGAACACCAGAACCCGCTGGAATCAACCGACCCATGATGACGTTCTCTTTCAAACCGCGCAGGTGATCAACCTTGCCCGATACAGCTGCTTCAGTGAGCACTTTTGTGGTCTCCTGGAAGCTGGCTGCCGAGATGAACGAATCTGTCGCCAAAGCCGCCTTGGTGATACCAAGTAAGAGAGGTTCAAAAACTGCTGGCTTGCCGCCTGCAGCTACGACCTTCTGGTTCTCAGCCGACACTCGCAGACGCTCTACGTTGTCGCCGACTAGGAACGAGCTGTCACCAAACTCTGCAATCTTCACGCGCTTAAGCATCTGTCGCACGATAACCTCGATGTGCTTATCGTTGATACGCACACCTTGCAATCGGTAGATCTCTTGCACTTCGTTTACGAGGTACCCAGCAAGGGCCTTTACACCCTCGATTCGCAAGATATCGTGTGGATTAACGGCTCCATCCGTGAGGACTTCGCCTGGCTTAACACGATCACCCTTTTGAACCGCAATGTGCTTGGTCTTCGCAACCAGATACTCACGAGGATCTCCAGCTTCGGGAGTAACCACGATCTTGCGCTTGCCGCGAGAGTCTTCGCCGAAGTCAACGACGCCTTCAACATCGCTAACCACTGCTGGATCCTTCGGCTTACGAGCTTCGAACAGCTCCACAACCCGTGGAAGACCGCCGGTAATGTCCTTGGTCTTTGTAGTTGCTCGCTCTCTCTTCGCAATTACGTCACCCGCATCGATGTCTGAGTTGTGCTCAACTACGAGACGAACACCCACTGGCACGTTGTATACTCGGCTGTCGCCGTTCTCGCCGTGAATAACGATGCGCGGACGAAGCTCAGAGCTACGATCCTTCGCCTGAACGATCTCTCGCTCTACGAATCCAGTGCGCTCATCAGCGCGCTCTTCCATCGTGTACTCGTTAACATCAACCCACTCAACGCGCCCTGCAACGTCGCTCAAGATAGGTATAGTAAACGGATCCCACTCAGTAAGAAGTGCGCCGCTCTTAACTTCAGCACCCTCCTCTACTCTCAAGCGAGCTCCGTACACAAGTGGATGACGCTCACGCTCACGACCATCAGCCTTGTCTACGATCAGGATCTCGGCTTTACGGCTCATTACAACCGAAGTGCCGTCACGACGACGAGCCAATCGAGCACCCTCAAGCTTGATAACGCCCGGATAGCGAGCCTCAAGCGATGTTGACTCTGCTCGACCAAGTGCCGCGCCTCCGATATGGAACGTTCTCATAGTGAGCTGCGTTCCAGGCTCTCCGATCGATTGCGCCGCAATGACTCCTACCGCCTCACCGATATTTACGAGGTGGCCACGCGCGAGATCACGTCCGTAACAGAGAGCGCATACGCCGCGCTGCGACTCGCAGGTCAGCACTGAGCGGATAAGCACAGTATCGACCCCTGAAGCAGCGATTTTATTAGCGATCTCTTCATCAATCTGCTGATTGCGCTCAACCAGGATCTCATTTGTGATCGTATCGCGAACATCCTCTGCTGCAACGCGACCGAGGATTCGGTTCGAGAGCGACTCGATCTCTTCTCCACCCTCGATGAGAGCAGAGATTTCGAGACCCTCTACCGTTCCGCAATCAACCTCTGAAACGATGCTATCTTGAGCAACGTCTACAAGCTTACGTGTAAGGTAACCAGAGTTCGCTGTTTTTAGAGCGGTATCAGCTAGTCCCTTACGAGCACCGTGCGTTGATACGAAGTACTGAAGAACCGTTAGACCCTCACGGAGATTAGCCTTAATCGGCTGCTCAATGATCGATCCGTCAGGCTTAGCCATCAGTCCTCGCATACCACCAAGCTGACGAATCTGCTGGCTCGAACCACGCGCGCCGGAGTCGGCCATCACGAAGATCGGGTTAAATGATGGGCCCTGCTTAACCTCTCCTGAAGCCTCATCTTTGAACTCGGCTGTAGAGATGGTCTCCATCATGTCTTCAGCGACCTTATCGCCCACGTCAGACCAGATATCGATAACCTTGTTGTAGCGCTCTCCTGCTGTTACGAGACCCTCACGATACTGGGAATCAATCTCGGCAACTTTTTCATCTGCATCCGAGAGGAGCACCCTCTTTGCATCTGGAATCACCATGTCTTGGATTCCGATCGAGATGCCCGAGATAGTTGCAAAGTAATACCCGTTATCCTTAAGCTTATCCGCCAAGAGAACCGTGGCTTTATTTCCTGCCACACGGAAGCACTCATCGATCAGCTGAGATATCTCTTTCTTCTTCATCACCTTGTTAAAGTGAGAGAATGGCAGCACTCGCGGACAGAGATGATACAGAAGCGTTCTACCTACCGTAGTGCTCTCCAGCTTGCCATCTATACGACAGCGCATCTTAGCTTGCAGGTGTGTCTCACCAGACTGCCATGCGAGCCATACCTCATCCGAAGATGTATAGGCACGATTTTCACCAAATACAAATGGACGCTCGCGGGTCATGTAGTACAAACCGAGAACGATATCCTGTGAAGGCACGATGATTGGCTTTCCGTTCGCTGGGCTCAAGATGTTGTTAGTCGACATCATGAGTACGCGTGCTTCAACCTGTGCCTCAATCGAAAGCGGAACGTGAACCGCCATCTGATCACCGTCGAAGTCCGCGTTAAACGCTGTACATACGAGCGGGTGAAGCTGGATAGCCTTTCCTTCAATTAGAATCGGCTCAAACGCTTGGATACCAAGACGATGAAGTGTTGGAGCGCGGTTAAGCATAACCGGATGCTCACGGATCACCTCGTCGAGAATGTCCCAAACTACGGGCTTCTCTTTCTCAACCATCTTCTTAGCGCTCTTGATTGTGGTCACATACCCACGCTCTTCAAGCTTGTTGTAAATGAACGGCTTAAACAGTTCGAGAGCCATCTTCTTAGGAAGACCGCACTGGTGCAGCCTTAGCTCTGGACCTACTACGATTACCGACCGGCCCGAGTAATCTACACGCTTACCAAGAAGGTTTTGACGGAACCGTCCGCCCTTACCCTTCAGCATGTCGCTCAAAGACTTGAGCGGTCGCTTATTTGGCCCTGTGATGGTTCTTCCACGACGCCCGTTATCAAAGAGCGCATCAACCGACTCTTGCAGCATACGCTTCTCGTTTCGGATGATGATATCTGGGGCGTTAAGCTCGATGAGCCTCTTTAAACGGTTGTTACGATTAATGACTCTACGATACAGGTCATTGAGATCGCTTGTTGCAAAACGACCACCATCTAGTGGAACAAGCGGCCGAAGGTCTGGTGGGATCACCGGAACAACGTTCAAAATCATCCACTCTGGCTTATTACCACTCTGTTGGAATGAGCTTAGAACACGCAAACGCTTTGCAAGCTTCTTTTTCTTCGCCTCTGAGGTTACATCCCTCATCTCTTCACGAAGCTCAGCACATGCTGCATCAACTTGAATCGCCTGAAGAAGCAAGAACACTGCCTCAGCTCCCATTCCTGCGTCAAATGCAGAACCGAACTCTTCACGAGCGGTCCGATATTCGCGTTCAGTCAGGAGCTCCCCAAGCTTAAGCGAAGTCTTTGCAGCATCGGTAACTACATAGCTTTCAAAATAGAGCACCTTCTCAAGATCGCGAAGGGTTAGGTCGAGGATATTTCCAATACGACTCGGCAAACTCTTCAAGAACCAGATGTGCGCTACTGGACACGCAAGTTCAATGTGCCCCATGCGCTCACGACGCACCTTCGACTGGATTACTTCTACACCACACTTCTCGCACACCACACCTCGGTGACGGAGACGCTTGTACTTTCCACAGATACACTCATAGTCTTTAACTGGGCCGAATATCTTGGCGCAGAAAAGCCCATCACGCTCTGGCTTGAGTGTACGATAGTTGATGGTTTCCGGCTTTGTTACCTCGCCGAAAGACCAGCTTCGAATCCGCTCTGGACTTGCCAAAGATATCTTAAGAGCATTGAACTTGATTGGGTTCTTAGGTCGCTCAAATAAACTAAATAAATCGTCCATGTGTCTCCCTTCCGTTTGAAATTTTCAGCCGGTAGCCGACAGAAATATCGTCGGCTACCGCTCGTGCGCCCTGCGCTATCTATGCAGCTGTTGAAGTCTCTGGCTCAATAGACGCTTCTGGCTCGTCTAGTGCTGCGCTAGCATCCTGCTCCTCGACCAGCTCAACATCGAGACAGAGCGATTGAAGCTCTTTCATCATAACGTTGAACGACTCTGGGAGACCTGGCTCAAGCACATGCTCGCCCTTCACGATTGATTCATACATGCGAGTACGACCCGCAACGTCATCAGACTTCACTGTCAAGAACTCTTGCAGAGTGTAGGCAGCACCGTATGCCTCAAGTGCCCACACCTCCATCTCTCCGAGTCTTTGACCTCCAAACTGCGCCTTACCGCCCAAAGGCTGCTGAGTAACAAGCGAGTATGGCCCAATAGAACGTGCGTGAATTTTATCATCAACCAAGTGGTCAAGCTTCAGCATGTACATGACGCCCACAGTTGCTCTCTCTGCGAAAGCTTCTCCTGTTCGACCATCGTACAGCTGCACCTTCCCATCCTCTGCAACACCCGAGAACGAGAGCATCTCGCGGATCTCTCTCTCTTTGGCCGCATCGAATACCGGAGTTGCAAATCGCACTCCTGTCATCTCACGACGAGCCAAGTCGATCAGGTCTGCATCCGATAGCGACTCAACGAACTCAGCGTGCTGACTGCCCTTGTAAGCAGTAAGCAGTATGTTGCGAATCTGCGCTACTGCGGCCTTCTTCGAATCAGCAGTGGTCTCTATCCGATCAGTGCCCGTCAGGGGATCCACAACTGACTCAAGGATCTCTCGCACTCTTCGACCGAGCATATATGACGCCCAGCCAAGATGAGTCTCAAGAATTTGGCCCACGTTCATTCGTGAAGGCACTCCAAGTGGGTTTAACACCATATCAACCGGAGTTCCGTCAGCAAGGTACGGCATATCTTCCTCTGGTAATACGCGGGAGAGAACTCCCTTATTACCGTGACGACCTGCCACCTTGTCACCAACCTGGATCTTTCTCTTGATGGCGATAAACACCTTAACCATCTTGATAATGCCAGGAGCGAGCTCATCACCCTCTTTCAAGCGCTTAATCTTCTCATTCAAGTGAGCGCGCTTGTTGTTGATCAGCTGACCTGTACGGACCACGATCTTATTGATCTGCCCCTCTATCTGCTCATCCCCTACCTGAATATCCCGGAGATACTCAAATGGAGTAGAGAGTAGAAGCTGAGAGGTAATCTCTGTATCCTTGGCGATTAGCTGCTGACGCTTGTCATCTACTAAACGAGCACTGGTCACCTTGCCCACCAGTAGCTCTACGATCTCTTTCATCGCAGCATCACGAAGGATGTTGATCTCGTCACGTTGATCTTGCTCTAGCAGCGCGATGTCACGCTTCTCAAGCTCAATCGTTCGCTCGTCTTTATCAGTTCCCTTACGCGAGAAAACTTGTGCCGAGATTATCGTTCCTTCCACACCTGGCGGGAGCTTCAAGCTACTATCACGAACCTCGCCTGCCTTTTCACCGAAGATCGCTCTTAGGAGCTTCTCTTCAGGGCTAAGTTGAGTCTCGCTCTTCGGGGTAATCTTACCCACGAGGATATCGCCCGGCTTAACTTCTGCTCCGATGCGAATGATTCCTGACTCGTCGAGGTTCTTTAAAGCCTCCTCGCCCACATTCGGGATATCTCGAGTGATCTCCTCTTTTCCGAGCTTTGTATCGCGAGCGATACACTCGAACTCTTCGATGTGAACAGATGTAAACACATCGTTCTTAACCAGGTTTTCACTGATAAGAACAGAGTCCTCGAAGTTGTAACCGTTCCACGGCATGAACGCGACTACACAATTCTGACCGAGCGCAAGCTCTGCCATGTCTGTGCTTGGTCCGTCTGCAATCACCTCGCCTTCCGCAATCTTCTCACCAGCACTTACGATCGGACGCTGCGTGATACAGGTATTTTGGTTGGACCGACGATACTTGACGAGCTTGTATATATCTACGCCTGTATCTAGTGGATCATCCGACGTCTTGTCTGCCTTAAGTACAATACGCTCTGATTCTACCGACATAACTCGGCCAGAACGCTTTGCAACCACGGTAGCTCCAGAATCTCGCGCAACGATGTGCTCCATTCCAGTTCCTACCAGCGGAGCCTGCGCGCGCAAACATGGAACTGCTTGCCGTTGCATGTTCGACCCCATCAGCGCTCGGTTAGCATCATCGTTCTCTAGGAACGGAATCAGAGAAGCGGCAACCGATACGATCTGCTTCGGCGAAACGTCTAGCTTCGTCACCTCTGCTGGAGGGACGAGTAGATACTCACCGTTACGACGTACTGGGATGGCAGCCTCAAGAAGGTTGCCCTTCTTGTCTGTCTCAGTGATAGCCGGCGCAATAGTCTCTCGCTCCTCTTCAAGTGCCGAGAGGTATACTACGTCGCTTGTTACGCGGTGGCTGTTATCTACAACACGGTACGGTGTCTCTACAAACCCGAACTCATTCACTCTAGCATACACTGCAAGCGAAGCGATAAGACCGATGTTCGGACCTTCCGGAGTCTCAATTGGACAGATTCGACCGTAATGCGTTGCGTTAACGTCACGCACCTCAAAGCCCGCTCTATCGCGCGTCAGACCGCCTGGCCCAAGAGCTGAGAGACGTCGCTTATGCGTAATCTCTGAGAGTGGGTTGGTCTGATCCATGAACTGGGACAGTTGAGAAGAGCCGAAGAACTCCTTCACCACCGCAGCTACCGGCTTATAGTTGATCAGATCCTGAGGGACGAGGGTATCGATATCCTGCATACCCATGCGCTCCTTAACGGCGCGCTCCATACGGACCAGACCGATGCGGTACTGGTTCTCAATCAACTCACCAACTGCTCGTACGCGGCGGTTACCGAGGTGATCGATGTCATCAACTGAGTACTTCTGCCCATCGGTTGAATTCCGCAGCTCAAGAAGATACCGAACCGTCTCTTTAATATCCTCTGGTGAAAGCACCCCTTGATCCATTGGAGGGGCCTCTTTACCGTGCGATATGTAAAGCTTGTGGTTCATCTTGTAGCGACCGATATCCGATAAATCGTACCGATCAGCGTTAAAGAAGAGGTTCTTGAATGTTGCCTGTGCTGTCTCTGGACGAGGAGGGTCTCCTGGTCGTAGACGACGATATATCTCAATCAAGCTATCGATAGTTGGACGGGCCACAATACGAGAGTAAAGAGAGTTGTCTCCACCCATCTTGTCAGACACCAAAGTCTTCCAAAGAGCGTCTCCGATGTGATGATCATCTAGGTAGAGAACGCGGATGCGGTCTAACCCAAGCTCACGCTGCGCGGTGATGTTGCCTTTATCAACAACCTCACCCTTCGAATTTATCTTATCAGCTTTAAGCTCATCGCCAGCATTGATGATTATCGCAAACTGAGCACAGAGAGCCTTAGCCTCTTTCTCGTCAAGCTCAAGCACCGAGCTACCAAGTCGCTCACGAATAACTTCCCAACCGACCAGCACTTCGCCCTTCTCGGCTAGCACTTCACCAGTCTTGGAATCCACAACGTTGTCTGTTGCTTGAATTACTGTCTCAGCAGCTATCATGCCTGGAACAGCATCAGCTCCAATCTCAAGCTCTTCTATCTTTGCCTCTCTGAGGCGTCGAATAACGGCTTTATTGAACTTACCGCCGTGCTTAACCAGCACCTTCCCGTCAATCTTAACCTCTCGAACTGACTTCTGCCCTTCAAGCTGATCAGCCCTGAACTCCTTGGTAACCAACCCCTTCTTGCCGAATATAATGGTGTCAGTCTTGTAGTAGTTCGAAAGTACGTCATCCGACGACATACCAAGAGCTCGCAGCAGTACTGACGCGTTAAGCTTACGGCGACGGTCAATACGCACGTGCAGGATATCCTTCACGTCGAACTCGAAATCGATCCATGAACCGCGGTACGGTATGATTCGAGAAGAGTAGAGCAGCTTCCCTGAAACGTGGCTCTTTCCTTCATCATGATCGAAAAATACGCCCGGCGAACGATGCAGCTGAGAAACAATTACGCGCTCTGTTCCGTTAATGACGAACGTCCCGCGCTCGGTCATGAGCGGGATCTCACCGAAATATACAACATCCTCTTTGAGAGCGCTTAGGTGACGAGCGCCAGTGTCAGGATTCACGTCCCACAATACAAGCTGAATGGTAACGCGTAGCGGCGCGGCCCAGGTCATACCTCGGTCACGACATTCGTCCATATCGTATTTTGGCGTGCCTAGGTTGTAAGACACGAATTCAAGCGATGCAGTGTTGTTGTAATCCCGAATTGGGAAGACCGACTTGAATACCTTCTGGAGCCCGATCTCTTCGCGCTTGTCTGGCTCTACAGTTGACTGCAGGAAGCGCTCGTATGACCGCTTCTGAATGCCTATGAGATTTGGGATTTCAGCGAATTCGCCGATTTTTGAGTAAGATCTACGGAGTCTTAGGTTGGTCTTGATTTTTGATGTCATATGTAAGTGACTCTAAAGGCGAAAAGCTTGCCCTAACCCTGCACTAAGGATCAGATAAGCCTGCCAAGCCTTTCCGACGTCCCACCGGAACAGACTTTACACTGTCTGAACAAGTGAGCAGGAATACTACAAGCTGTAGAAGCTCTATCCAGCTGCGCAGATGTGCTA
>JBIKWG010000269.1:0-3998 GCA_044356425.1 Bdellovibrionota bacterium
GACTCCGACAGCGGCTCCAACAGAGACGCCGAAGCGCACCCTAGCAAGGTCAGGGTCTGATCGCATCAAACTACCGGATGGCACTCCGCTCGCAGAGAATCCAGGTTTTATGCCTGAAGATAAAATATTTGGAGACAATCCAGTAATCGGCCCACGCGAACTGTTCTCGGGACGCTGACGGCTAATGCTCGGAAAGCCCACGCCAGCTTTAGCTCAGCCCCCTTAACCTTTCTCTGAGACTGCGCGCAACTCGGGAGCTGTCAATCGCTGCGCAACGCAACCGTTTTCGTTTAATCCGGTTTTTTGGCAAGAACTGAGGCTACTCTCGATCAGTTAAAACGCAGCAGTGTAATATCGGCTAGCAATTATAAGTTCTGATCTGTCAGCGATCAGGTTTTGTGGGTAGACATATCTGGCCGGAGCAAGGGCTCCAGTAGAAGATGGGTGTGCTAATTAGAGGCCAGCTCAGAAGATTGTGCCGCAGCGCGCTACAGTAAAGAGGGGCGGTTTGTAGGTCCCAGTAGGGAAGATAACATTGAGCTCTCCAGCTCTGTACCGTTTTGAAGCTGCCTTGTACTCAAAGTATGTAGCAAAGTACCACGCCTCTCCGGCCGTGCGGCGCTCGGGGCATTTGGCATGGATTCGAGGCCTGTGATCTCGGGGGCCACTTGTCTTGGTTTTCTTGGGCCGAGCTCCTGGTTTTGTCTGTTTTAACAGTGCAGCTCCCGCAGATGGTTTACCGTTTCGTGCCTTGATGACGGCAGCGGTACGCTCACGCAGCTTCTGGCGCATCACGGATTCGTACTGTTCCTGGGAGAGATTCTCGTAGCCGGGGAGGCGCTCATATTTGAGGGTGCAGAGCTCCGTGAAGTCTTCGATAGAAACCGATTTATTCCAGCGTCTTGCATCGTTGTACTCCTTCCATCTGACTACTTTATACTTTCGCTGAGTGCCGGTAATAGCATCCTCAAAGCAATTGTAGCCCGGATACTCTGCTATATCATCCACCAATCCATCGCTTACAGCCTGCAGGACAGTATAAAAGAATCGGTCCTCAATCTCTGGGTCACCCACCATGTATTCAGCTGAGTAGCGGCGTGCCCAGAGGCGCCCGCCTGGGTAATTGGTCTGATATCGAGGCACGGCTCTAGCGACGGTTGAGTTAAAGTCCCGCATGAAAGAGGCACGATTGGCGTTAGGGAAACTAGCCACCTTCTGAATGTGGTTACCCTCAATAGCGAGAGCGTAGAGCTTTACCTCGTAGCGGGTTGAGTATCGGGCGGCGTAACCGAGGATAGCATCTTCGAGCTGCCTGTTGTTAACAAACCAGAGCTCCGAGTTACGGGAACGGGTAGTCTGGAAAGAGGCGACATCCTTACATTCGATGCGGGGATGGTATGACATATATAAGAGAGCTCCTACTGGAAAAAGCTAAAACGAGCAGTTTCAGACGGTATAGAACGCTAACTGCTGGTGGCAGACAGCTCCAGAGCCGGGGTGTTGAATAGATAGTTCGGAGTCGGTGAGTAAAAGTTGCTTGCGCGCGCTCTCTGAGAGAAATTTTTTGGGGGAATTGAGTCGGTCGCGCGCGGTGTCTGAGAGAATTTTGACACTACTCTAAACTATCAACAAGCGCACGGCTCTTAGCCGTCTGGCTAAACGGCTCGCTTGGCTCTGGCTTAGAAAATTGCACACCAAGGGCGTCTTTCAGATCTTTTCTTAAATTGCGACCATACTTCTCGCGATAGGCGTCCTGGATCTGCTGAGTATTTCCTTTTAACGCACCCCTAGCATTCGCCTTCCCATCGTCCGTAGCTATCTCACCTGATTCCACGCTCCTCCTAAGGCTTATCGCCTCAGCCTTCGCATTCTGACCACCAAGGCGTGCCTCTAATTCTTCCTTATACGTCTGGCTCCAGCCACGAGTAATCTCGCGCACCACCGGGCTATCACGCACGACCTGAAGCTGTTCAGGGCTAAAATGAGATTCACGTAAATCACTCATCACTGAGCTTGGAAAAAACCGAGCATTGCGCTTTCCAGTCTCATTTGTAATTCGCTGAATCAGATCATCCACGTTAGTAAATTGAGCAGCTACAGGCTGTGCCTTAAATAATTGCGGCTTTGGTGGTGACGTTATGGTTAGATCCGGCGAGCGATTTTTATCGGTTGGTGATATCTCTGTCGGTCGAAGTGCAGCGGGATTGAGCGACGGTGCGCCTGTTAGAGCTGGCGAGCTACCAGCACTTACCTGCAATTTCTCCGCCGGACGAAGCGCCGACTTGATTGTGCTAGGTTGAGCAACGACCGGCTCTGCCGCAAATACTTTTAGCGTAGGCGGCAATGACGAGATAATTCCCGGCACCAGATCTTTGCCCGTTAGTGGCTCATACGTCGGCCGGTTTCTAGCAGCTTCAGAGCGTGGGGAGCTTGAAGCAGTCGGCCCTACTGCTTCACTAGCAGAATTACCCTGGGCCGGTTCAACGCGAGACTTCGAAACAACGGCCGGCTCGGGTGTCGTTGATGTCACTGTTGCTGATGCTGGTGCGCGTACCGACGTGGGCGCCGTCAATGGTTGCTGTTGTTCACTACCTTTCGATTGAAGCTGACTAACCGGATTTGGCAATGGTGATGGATTGGTGACTGCTGCGTGTAAAGCCGCCTGTCCAGTTACTACTGACGTTTCTGAAAGGGGCTTCCTTGTGGCGTGGCTGTTACCACTTCTCACAGATTCCGGAGCATGCCCTACTCTTGACGGGGAAGATGCCTTGTCAGAAACCGAATTATCAGGCCGTGGCGCCATCCGATCCGCAGCCACTGGCGACACTGGAGGTTGGACTGTCACATGCGGCACCACTACGGTTTTCGACGTCTGAGGATGCGTTTCGCTTGTGCGGCGACTCTGAAGCAGCTCCTCTACATTTTTGAGACGAACTGGTTGTGTGCCATGCTGTTGATTACTAGGGGCTTGACCGCCGGGCTGGGCCGAGTCGGGTTTGGCTTGAGGTGAATGTATTTGACCGTGTCTACCCCTCTCTTGTATCCCACTTAAACCTTGAACTCCCTTCTCCAGAGCGAATCTCTTAAGTTGTCTTTGGTGTCCTCCCCGGTCGTCAGACGAGCCTATTGCGGAACCATCTAAGCTATTGGCCGAACCGAGCTGATTCGAATTAGCTTGCCGGGCATCGCCTCTACCTGGGGCCTTGGTTTGAGTAGCGGTTGCAACCATAAAAATTGGCTTCTCTCTCTTAAAAACCTCCGATGGAAGAAACAGAGCGGCTTCGCACCGTTATTTCTTGAACACCTATATACCTACGGTTATGAACCTTTAATGATACCGCGTGAGCTAAAAAGGCATCTTTTTTAAAAAACCGCCTGATCAAAGGCAGTTACGCAAAACCAAGGATCAATAACCCAACCCCTCCTAACGGAGGGGATCAAAAAACCAATTACCAACGATCACATTATTTTTTTATTCCGGGGAGGGGGAGCCAGACGCAGCAACAAAGATGACGGCGTCGTCGTCGTTGTACCTGAAGACGCCGACACCAGCGCTCTGAAAGGTGCCCAGCGCGAACCCAGGGACAGAGCCGCGGACCATTTTATCCCCGAATAAATCCTTCCCGCCCCGCGTACATGCAAACGCAGCCGCTGCAAGAGCTTGGTCAATCGGATGCGAGAAAACCAGCCCCTTCTGGGTAAGCAGCTTCCCTTGCTCCTTTCGGTTAATGTAGAGAGTGGGAGCCACCATACCAATTACCTTTATCTCTCGTCGGCCAGAACGTTTCGTTGAGTTACCACCTCCACAAGTAAGAATTTGTTGAATGTCGCCCTCCCAGATCGCCGCCCGATTCTCTTCAGGAAAGAGCTCCCTAAACTTACTATTAAGCGCATGCATCGCATCTTCGTCAGAGATATCAGGGGGGATTACTAGATTTACGAAGCCTTTATCATCAACACAGAAGCTCTCAAGTATCCGCTCAGCATTAATCGAGAGT
>JBIKWG010000057.1:0-13725 GCA_044356425.1 Bdellovibrionota bacterium
TCTACGTGAGCGTGCGAAGTGTTTGAGATAGCAGTTTGCGCGATGGCAAATTCTTTTCCTCGGCGTGCTACGTGTTTCCCCGTTGAGTGTTTGGGTATATTCACGCTTAGCCAGCTTAAGAGAAGCTCTGGAGACTTCTTAGTCAGCCACAACGAAGCAAAATTAGAGCCTTCCTCCATACCAGTTAACCAGTAGTCCTCTTTGTTGTTCCGTGCGCGGGCCTTGCGGGTGTCTTTTATCACCTTCTGCATCTCCTGTGAGGAATTTACGTCACGTAGAGTCTCTGCCGCTACGAGGCACGACCAGAAGTTTACTGCGAGCAGGGCAGCAAGAGAGAGCCGTAGATGGTAGCGCGGTCCAGTAGTCATACTGGGTAGCATGTTACAGTTCTGGTTGAGATGAAGCCACTCGTGCTAATCAGCGCTCGCTGAGTCAGTGCTACGTGTGTTCGTTAGTCGCTTGCGTAGACGACCGAGCTTGGATGCAGGGCCCTTACTTCGCTCTATACAGAAGCGCTCAAGAGCTTCAAGTAGTCCGTCTTCGCCTCCTTTCGCAAAGGTATGTGCGAGGTCTGCCGACCGCTTGAGGATCGCCATCGCTCGGGGCAGCTCACGCTTGGCAGTCTCAAACTGCTGCGACTGTCGATAGATCGTGGAGAATTTGTCCAAGCTGGACATCATAATTGCAACCAGGGCTTCGTTTCTATCCCGCGCTTTCAGAACCGCCTCAGATATCGGCTCTCCCTTGGTAGCCATTATCACTGCTTGGTCTACGGTATCGAAGGTGAAGGGTTTTACCAGGTAGCCTTTTGCGCCGATAACGAGCAGATCGAATACATCGTCTACGCTCGGGCTGCCTGACGCTGGAATTGCGATTATGTTCGGCGAGAGTTCGAACACCTTCGTAAGCCAGTCACGCATCGGATAGTTAGTCTTCTTGGCGTCGAAGATTACATGGGTAAATTTACGATCATTGAATTTCTCAAGGCCAGCGAGGTGATTGGGCGCATCCGTGATGTTACTAAAAGCCACCTGCTTGAGCGCAGTTTTAAGGTTTGTTCGCTCTTGTGCGTCTGTTTCAATTACGAGAATTGATGCTGCCGACCGTTCTGCCGGACTCATTTGAATGCCGTTGTCTTTCATATCCCCGCTCTGTCCGAAAAGTGCTCTCCGAAACTTCTAACAATGAAGAAGTCGGCAGCTCAACTGGATAGCTTAATAGGTTTATGGAGGTTTCTAGGCATGGTTGCAGGTCGCTGATATTGCATCAGAAAGTGGTTGCGTGCGGGGGCGTGAGAGTTTCTCTGAGCGGCCGCCGGCAGCTAACACTCGCGATAGTAGATCGGGAACACCGCAGGGCGAGAATCCGGCCTGCTCTATCAGGTTTATGGCATACGCATCTGCTTCGCGTTCATGTTCGATTGATGCAGAGCGGGTATGTTTGAGCTGCATGTGAGCTAATTCGTGAGCTAGCACAAATGCTAAATCATCTGATTGATGAATTTCGGCGAGTAGCCCCTTGGTGATGACCACATTGCTTTGCTGCCGTATAAATGCGTTGGGCTTTGAATCGCTTGTGATAAAAAACTTCTCAACACGGTGCAGCAGAAGGTTTGAGTTGTTGGCGACAAGCTGCTGATAGGTTGCTAGGAGCACCGGTATATCCTCTTCGTCGTTGGGCGAGTCACCTCGTCCTTCATTTCCGGATTGCCCTGCGGGAACAAGCTGCAGTTGAGTCGAACATCCTACGGCAGCCTGGTGTAGCTGGTCCTGTGAACTGCCACTGGCAATACCAACTTGGATCGCCAGGGGCGGGATGGATGCGGCTGACTCATGGCTTCGTGGGCGTTGATTACACAACAGAAAGTCGTTAGCCAGTGCCTCTGGCGGTGCAATCGAGAGTATTGTCATTGCGGCGGAGGTGATCGCACTAGCACGGCACAGCTGGCGCAGGAGCGATCTGCTTCTGTATATAGGATTGCATTCAGGCATGATAACTCACTCACATGAAAACAATTGGGTGCGCCAAGGCTTTCCCTCGCGTACGCTACCCCCTATAGTTGTAGATGCCGAAGCCGGTAAAACGATTTGTGATTACGCACTCTTCGATGAAAACAGTTAACTGCAATGATTCAACACGGTAAAAAAGAGATGCGTCGAGATATGCGGCTTGTGCTTGCAAATCTCGATAAACGTTGGGAGATGGTTGGCCACGCCAAGGTATGTGAGCACCTGGGGGCTCTGGTCTCTTCCGGATCTGCCACCCCAATTACGGATGTTTTTGCCTGGGTTCCTTGCTTTCCAGGAGAAGTTGACCTGGCGGGCTTTCTGGCCCAGATGTTAAGGGCTGAACGTCGGGTATACCTTCCCCGAGTGAATGGGGGTGGGCTTATGAGCTTTGTGCAAATCAAGGGGGACTGGGCTCAAGGTCTCGAGCGACAAAGCTCTGGATTGGTGCAACCGAGTGAATCATATGGTGAGCCGCTCGACTCTTCTAAGATAAAGAACCCCTTGGTAGTTGCCCCTGGATTAGCCTTTGATAGCCGCGGACGAAGGCTTGGGCGGGGCGGTGGCTATTACGATCGATTTTTAGCAGGCGAGGTAATGGCAAGTGCGCTCAAGGTTGGGGTGTGCTGGTCGATGCAGCTTGTTTCTGAAGTTCCGGTCGATGGTCACGATGTGGTGATGGATTGGGTGTGTCATGAACGCGGGCTCGTTCAGATAGGGGCCTCCAAGTAGCAGCACGATAGAAACAACGAAAGAATAAATAAACAGAGAGATCGAAGGTGAAAATTCCTCATAAAGAAGCTGCGGGTTCAGGTGAGCAACTCAGGGTTGTAATGCTTGGTGATGTTGTCGGGCGACCCGGCCGTAAAGCGGTTGAGCGCTCTGTGCGGACTATCCGTGAGCGAATGGCGGTAGATCTTGTTGTAACAAACGGAGAGAACGCCGCTGGTGGTGCGGGCATCGACGCTGGCACGGCGCTTGACCTACAGAAGGCCAGTGTTGACATTATTACGCTTGGTGATCATGCGTTTCAGCGTAAAGGTTCGGCCGAATTCCTCGATAAAAACAGCTCTTGGTGTATTCGGCCGCTCAATTTGCCGCAGTCTACAACTCCCGGTAAGGGATGGACAACGTGGCGACGAGCAGATGGTGTGCAGGTGGTCGTCGCAAACTTTATGGGGCGCGTTTTTATGGGCGGTTCAATCGGCTGTCCCTTTGCAGCGATGGACTCATTTATACATGAGGTGCGCGCTTCAGGCGATCCGATCGTGCTTTGCGATTTTCACGCTGAGGCAACCTCTGAGAAATGGGCTATGGGCCGTTTTGTCGATGGACGGATATCGCTTCTTGTCGGCACGCACACTCATGTTCAAACATCAGATGCGCAAACGTTGCCAGGTGGCACTGGATACATCACCGATCTGGGAATGAGTGGCAGCAACACCGGCGTTATTGGTATGGCGGCGCATGTGGCGTTGAAGCGTTTTACATCACCACTGCCGGCTCCCTACGAAATTGCAGAGGGAGAAGGGATTCTTCACGGTATCGTCGCTGACATCTGTGTGGCGAGTAAGAAGACTTTGTGGGTTAGAGAGCTGCGAGCTGATGCGCACGATATTGTTGTTGGTGGAAAACATATCGTTGCTAGCCAGTAGGTAACCGAGCTGTGCGTCTGTCGAGCGTAGGTATTTTTCGTAACGAGCCGCAGCGGGTGTTAGCGGCGTGTGGTAGTCTCAACTGCTTCAAGCAGATTCTGCATGTGAAACGGCTTCTCTAGATAAGCATCCGGCTGGATCTCTGATAGCTGGGGCCCCTCTGAGGCGTTTGCAGAGAGCATAAGCACTGCTATCTTCTCAGTCACTGGATTCTCGCGCAGCTTTGCTAGCACCTCAAAGCCGTTCATCTCAGGCATCTGCATGTCGACTAGAATGAGGTCTGGCTGCTTCGCCTCTACGGCAGTGATCGCATCTTTGCCGCCCGAAAAAGCTTCGACAGTGAATCCAAATGCATGTAAGTACTCCTGCACTAGGAATCGAATCATGGCGTCATCATCAATCACAACGATGTGTTTTTTGCTCATGGTAAACGGGTGTCCGCAAAAGACCAAAGGCTCGCAGATAGTCTATCGGAAGCGAGGAGCAATCTCTTGATGGGTTAAGATTATTCTTTAAGTGGTCGACCTGTCTGCTAGCGCGAATTCGTGCGGTGTATGACTGTGAAATAGAACGGCTTTTGTGCTGGTGCGCCACTTAAGAGGTCGTCCCTTTATCACACACGCTGCATCCTAGTTTCTGGTATCTAGTGGGCAGTGTTCGTCAGTGAATGGGGGAGTGAGTCGTACTCTTTAATATTGCAAGAATGAAGGACAGCTTCATGGCTTTTAAATCAATGACATCAATCGTCTGCTCTCTTATGGTTGCGGCCCTGCTAACGCTCGGCGTTGAGATTGGAGAGGCGCAAGAGAAGCTTCCCGACGACAGAACCTTAACGAACTACCACCTAGCTCCGCGATATAGAGAGTCAGAGTCTCATCCACTTCGAATCTTGGCCTACGTATTTCATCCAATTGGCTGGGCTTTCAAAGAAGTTATATTCCGACCGCTAAGCTACTTTGCTTCTTCTACCGAAGAGACGAGAACCATTATGGGCTTCCGTGACCCGTACGACTATCGGCAGCCAACATGCTTCTTCAATACTGATAAGATTCCCGATTGCCATAAGCTGGCGCCACTGCGTAATGCCTCTCTGCCAGCGCTAGCCGGTGAGGCCGGAGAGTTGGAAGCAGGGGGACTCAAGGCCGTATATTTTTCAGATGTAAACTTTGATTTTAATCAACGACAGTTAAACGCCCTCGGAAAAGCGAAGGCCCGCACGGTGGCTGATACCCTTAAGCAGCACGGTGCTGTAAAAGTTGTTCTGCAAGGCCATGCCGACAGCCGCGGCAGTGCCCAGTACAATGAGAAGCTTGGAATGGACCGAGCAGATGCCGTTCGCAAGGAGCTGGTGGCGTTGGGCGTTAACAATGACCGACTCTCAACAGTGAGTTTTGGCGAGTCAAAGCCTCTCTTCACCGAGCAGGACGAGTGGGCCTATGCTGCCAATCGTCGCGTAGAGGTTCAATTTGCAGAGACAGAAAGCTCCGCAGCTGAAGCATCGGTCATACGGGAGGCCCTAAAGTAGTCGGTAAAACGCCTAGCCGTTTGCCGCTTCTTTCACTTCAATCGTTCGTGCTGCGGTTGATACAGTATCGGAATTCATGAATTCACTCTGGGTGCCGAGAGCCTTTACCTGCGGTTGTGGTGTAAGTCCTATCCACTCCAGGAATTGACGGAAGCCTGAACGTCTCTGCTCTTGAAGTGTGATGAGCTTTCGGATGGTTTGAGTTTCTGAAAGCAGCAGGATCTGATCGCGATCGCTTTTCTCTTCCAGCTTCTCAACCCTTGCGCGCAGCCATTCGCGCTGATTTTTGAGATCGGCAATCTCAGCGTCTTTGGTGTCAAGCAGGCGCTCTTGCAGCGAGATAACATTTCGCAATTTTAGGATCTCAATCGCATACATTGACGGCTCAACCTCTGCTGTTTGATCAGCAGACGCCGCTCTGTCGTGCACGACAGCCGCAGCAGGCTCATCTGTTGAGCTGTTCGGTAGTGGCTGGGCAGCTGCTTCAACGTGCGCATCCTTGTGAACTTCTACGTCACCTTCAGTGGCAGGTGTCTCTTCAACGGTCATAGTTGACCGGCGATCAGCATCCTGGTGCGCACCGAATATCTCATCAAGCTCTCGCTGAGAGTATATTCGTTCTCCCAGCGGGCCTGTTTTGACTTGAAGGTATCCCGCTTCACTGAAACGGTGCAGGGTTCTTACTGAGACACCAGCACGCTGAGCAGCTTCTGTTTCTGAGATAAAGTCTTCGGATCCCATATCGGCACTCCCCAGGTGGCTTATTACTAACGATAGTTCATCGAGCGAACTTCAAGCACTGATGTGGACCCGGGGGTCTGCGTGAATATGCCGCCGGTCACAACAGCGCGCTCGCCGTTAGTCAATTGCTCGCGGGTCTGTACAGCTTTAAGAGCAGTTTCAATTTCATCGGTATGGTTTTGCCCCGATTCAAAGGCCATTGGTCGAACACCCCAATAGAGGGCCATCCGGCGCAGCGATGTCTCTTTACGAGACATTCCGTAGAGCGGCTGCTGCGGCCTGTATTTAGCTATTAACCGCGCTGAAGTGCCTGTTTCTGTGCAGGCTATTATCGCTGCTGCCGAGGTCTTCACTGATGCAGCGCAGGCTGCATAAGCGATCGCATCTGGCACGGTTTGTGAGTCTGAGTTGCGCAGACGGAGCTTGTACTCTTCAAAGGCGAAGGTCTGCTCTGCGGCTAGCGCGATGCGGCTGAGGTAGCGAACACACTCTTGCGGGTGCTCTCCTATCGCAGTTTCATCTGACAACATTACGGCATCTGCTCCGCCCATTACCGCAGCGGCGATGTCGGATACCTCAGCGCGACTTGGGCGCACGGAAGTGATCATTGAGTGCATCATTTGTGTTGCCACGATAACAGGGATGCCGCGAAAGTTTGCTGCCTCTATCAATCGGCGCTGAAGCATTGGCAGCTGCTCAAGAGGGACCTCCAAGCCGAGATCTCCGCGTGCTACCATCAGACCGTCTGATACCTCGACTATCTCATCGATGTTCTCTAGTGCCGCGCGGCGCTCGATTTTGGCGATGATGCCGCAGTGAGCCCCTTTGTCGTTTATGATGTGGCGTAGCTTTAGTACGTCCTCTGCAGATCTCACAAATGAGATGGCTACATAGTCTACGCCGTGCGTAATCCCCCAGTCGAGGTCTGTTAAATCTTTCTTGGTTGTGGCTGGAAGATCGACGGCACTATCAGGAAAAGCGATGCCAACGCGTGAGCGAATTCGCCCGCCCTTAACCACTGTGCACACCACGTGATCTTGATGCACCTCTTGTGCCTCAAGCTCTAGCAGTCCATCAGCCATCAGGATGTGGTGGCCCGGCTGAAGCACCTGCATTGGGTTTACTAACTCGACGTAGATGTCTTTGGCATTTGATAGTGAACCGTCAGAAAAGCGCAGGTTGATAGTTTGACCATCAGTGATTGGGCAGAAATCGCCCTCAACGTTTGATATGCGAATCTTTGGACCTGAGAGGTCCTGCAGGATTGCAACCCAGGCACCCATCTCAGCGGATACCTTGCGCACATCTTTCAACACAGCGAGGTGCTCATCATGGCTTCCATGCGAGAAGTTTAGCCTAAAGACGTTGGCACCAGATGCAATCAAAGCTCGAATTCTCTCTGGGCCACGAGAGGATGGGCCAAGGGTGGCTACAATCTTAGTTTTGCGACCAGCCAAAAGCTTTTCATCAGGTGGGCTCTGTCGACTCCAAAGTTGTGCAGTTAAAGAAGCAGGATTCATAGCTATCAACCTTTTTTTGTCACAATGGTTTTGTCACGGCGCTCTACGCAGTGTTTTTTCTAAAGCGATGTATCAACGAAAGATGCCTGGTCAGAGGATTTGGTCGGGAAGAGAGACCAAATCCTAACGTTAGTCGGCCCCCAGGTCGCTTTCTGTTCGAGAGAATAAGCCAGGGGTGGCCTCTTTTACAAGGTGAAGACTGAGTAATAAACACCCTTTATTAGGTGATATCGGGGCTTGACGAGGGTAGGTTTCTCGAAATTGGGCTCGTTATTACAGCGAAGCCGAAGGGGGAGCGGGGTAGCTTAGGGCGGATTGTTTGTCGGCGGCAGATTCCAGGAGTGATTGCTCATAGCCCATTGAACGGGGAAGGAAGCTGGCTCGATCGGCTACATAAAGCGCGCGCAGAACCTGCTCACGGGAAGCAGCTTTGGCGTGTAGCAGCATCATGAGCTCGGATGCTAACGAGGTGCCTTGCAGCGACGGGGCATCTGTTGAAAACGTGTAGCGGATGCCGTAGTCGTCGAGTAAATTTATGATGTGCCCATACTCTGCAAGATCGCGCACGGCTCCAGTAAGCAGGTTTGATTTAACACACAGTTCACAAACGATGTCGCGTTCCTGCATGATCTTTATGGCGCGGTCGTCGCGGTGTTTCCACAGGGCGCGGATGGCTGCGATCGGGTGCCCAATACGAGTGGGATTCAGGGCTTTGATCGTGTTAATAAAGGTTTCAACATCGACATGTTCAGTCTCCCCGAGGTGGATGGTGCGCCCAAGGCCTGGACCGGCCTCATCAAAAACGATCCGCATCTGCTCAAGTTGTCGGGCAGATGATAGTGGATTCACCGATTCGGGGCCTGCTAAATCGATGCCGATAATCTTGTTGGTGCGCTCGCGCCAGAGCCGAGTTTTGCGAGCCAGAGCCATGTTTGCTTCAAAGGTCATCTCTCGCCCGAAGCAAAAAATATGTCCTGCCTGAATGCGTTCATGAAAGCCGATTTCAACCTCCTCAACGGCGTTGATGGCAGACTTGATTACGCGGTCCATGTCGTACAGACCTGCGTGGCTGCCCTTGAGAAATACAGCGCCGGTTCTCTTGAGCGGATTCCAGCGTAGCTCTAGCCGCCCGATTGCGAAGAGGGTTTCGGGCGCACCACCTTCACCACCTGGTCCAACAGTTGCCATACCCCCAGTGCGGTAAGCGCGGTGGATAGCGATGATGATGCTTTCGCGCACCGCAGCGGGACCCGATTGAATTAGCTCTATCTTGTCGTAAACTTCAAGGTAGCTGTCGAGGTCGTGCACCTTACCCTCGCGGAGTTTCAGCATACTAACGAAGTCTTCGTAACCGGCGCCGATAGCTCGGATGCCACGATCGATGGCGATCTCCCACAGGCGGTAGAGGGGCACTGAACCACCTAAGTGTACGTGTAGTTCGGTTACTTCTTTTGGCCACCTGATCGGCTCTGACGTTGGTTGATCAGGGTGTTTGACGGGCGAGTGGTTGGTGCTGGAACTTTTTGTTTGAGACATATCAGCTCACCGCGCCTTGAATTAGTAGGCCTGTGTGCCAGGGGATTTATTTTAGAAGGCTCTGGCTCTAGTGGCCCAACCATTCCCTGCCAGTATGCGAGGAGGCTCGCCGAAAAATCTCAGCCTGTCTGTGACCGTGATCGGTTGCCAGTCAAGCATCAGACACAAAAAGGAGCGTCGTCAAAGCTGGCAAACCTTCTTTTTCATGTGCTCTCGAGGCGCATGCTGCCAGGTTTCATCTAGGCAACTGAGAACGAGCCCGAGTTTTTGTTGTAACGAGAGCACCGACTTCAAAGGTGTAAGGCATCTAACCCATAGAGCCCCGGGTGTGCCTTGAGGCGAGTTGTTGGTCTAACTCGCTAGAAAGGCTGCTATTTTTACTAAAGGTGTTTACTGTCACGGCAGCTATAACTATGACAACTCGAGAACTATCTAACTCTCTAACTTCCAACGAGTACATGAGTAAGAAGGTTATTATTAATGGCCAGCCGGTCACACTCTACAGCAAGAATGGACTTACCTGGCTGTCATCTCCAGAAGAGATTCCCGATGTAATGGCGCGGTTAGAGAATACTCGGGTGCTTCTGAATGACCTTAAGTCAGAGAAGGATGCTAAGGACGCAAAAGAAACAAAGGGCGAAAAGGGCGAGAAATGCGCAGAAGTTAGCGCCGAAAAGGGTGCAGATCGTGAGATAGCTCTTCCGGCGGCTCAGAAGCCAACGGCGGCCCGTTACCGCATGAAAGGCCCGAAGCCTCGGCCGATCTTGCGGCAAGATGGCGTTGCAATAACCGGAACCCCGGTGCCCGTTTCACAGCTCTCATCTTCAAGTGTCAACACGAAGGTTGATGATGAAGAAGTCGAGTCCGAAGAGAAGCAGCCAGCTGCTGCAATCAAACAAGGCGCCACTAAGACGGCAAAATTACGGACGGGTGCCAGCCCTGCAACAGTAGGGTCCGTAAAAAAGCTCGCAAAAGATGCAGCGTCAGCTGTTGCCAAGGAGAAGGCCGCAGTAAAGAAGGTTGTAGCGCAAGTTTCTAAGGCAGCAGCACACAAACAAAAAGCAGCTAAGGCTCCTCTGAAAAAGAATGCAGCCTCTGCAAAGGCTGCCAGAGCAGTAAAGGCTGGTAAGGTAAAACCAGCTCTAAAGTCAAAAGTTGTTAAGGCCAAGGGAAAAGCGTTACGTAAGAGAACTAAGTAAGGTCGGCAGGTTGAAGGCGCCTCGTCTTCAGCAGTAATCGGCAGGCATTAACTGGCTTTGCCCTTATCGCTTTAGTTCAAGTGTGTCAGATAGCGAAAAGCTGTAGGATCCGTCAGTGTGTTGTAATACTGATAGGCCAGACTGTTTTGCTGCTGTGCCTTCATTAAGCTCTGGCAGAGTTACTGAGATGTGAGCTGTGAGTGAGCTGCCACCTGTCACGGCGACGTGAGCGGCTCCGACCAGCCTCTGTCGTTTTTCGCCGTCGGTTAGAAAGATGTAAACGGGCAGGTCTCCTTGCCAACGTTCGGGCGCCACTTTCCTGAGCACTCCAGGATCGGATTCCAATTGACGGAATCGCATCTGTTTTCCATGCAGTGGAAGTGCTGTTCGCTCTGATGCTTCAAAAACTGCCATTCGCACAGAGATTACATCGGCCATCTGTAGAGCAGAGATTTGTAGCTTGTAGTTCTGATCTGGATTCGTGGTGGCTCCTGCCCAGCTGAGTGTTTCAGCGGGTGCGTTGAGTGCCAGGTTGGAGGCTTGTTCCAGTTTCTGTCTAGCCGTGTGTGCAGAGGGTGCGTTTTCCAAAGTGCCTCGGACTTTTCCGGCAAACAGGGTATTGACGACCCCAGCAGCAATTATTAGTGAGCCGATTCCGCAGGCGGCAAAAAACCCAACGAGACGCTCGCTTGAGGTGCACGATTGTGTGGTAGGTGCTCGCTGGTGGCCTGCAATGGTCGGTTCGATCGTAGTGAAGTGAGAGATCACTGGTTGTGCGTCAGTATTGCTGTGAAAGCCATACGAAGTGCGCTGCATAGATCTTTGAAGTTGATTTACATCGGCGAACAAGCGATCTACTTCAGAAGTTGGGTCTTGATGCAGAGTGGTCTCGAGTGTGACTAGCGCAGACCTATCCACGTTAACGCGGGCACCGATCGCCCGAAAGTGGTTGGCTAGCCGCACCAGCTCGGCGGCTGACGCGTGACGAAAGAGCACTCTCTCGCCAGACTTTGATAGAATGTGGGCAGTCTCTTCAACCGATAGGGCAAGATCGGTTGCGCACAGCGCCTTGAATTCGCGCAGGGCATCGGGTGATTCGTTGTAGAATCCATCAAAGGTAAGGGTAAAATCGTTAAGCAGTGACGACATGGCGACAACCCGCAGCTGCACAGTGCCGCTGTTAAACAAAGCCTGAGAATCCGAACACCACCGTTACTTCGGTATGATGAGCAAGGCTGTTAACACCTGGCCGCTAAATAGCAATGACAAGCTAACCAGTTGATAGCCTGCCAATATCAAGGGGATAGGGCACCTTTTTTGCAAACGCTGCGGCACTTTGGCACTAGACCGCTTGAGTAGAGACAAATACTGGATTACATTCAGATTTCATCAAAGCGTATCGGGTTAGTCGAGCGCGATAAGGGAGTAGCATGAGTTACATTCAAGATAACTTAATGGCGGATGAGGAGGTGGTTCGTATCACGAGACTGCATCCTGTTGTCTTGTTGGTGCCTGCGATGACAACGTCCTTTATGGCGGGCTGTATCTCGATGGTTAACGACAATATCGTGCTGCTGTGTGGAGCCTTGCTTCTTCTGGCGCTAGCAGCTTTTAGGCTTGTTGATCGTCTCATTTATTTCTTTACATCTGAGTTTGGTGTGACCTCAAAGCGCGTGCTTGGAAAGACCGGTTTTATCCGGCGCCGGTCGTTGGATATCGTTCTCGCTAAAGTGGAGGCTATCCGGCTCAATCAGAATATCATCGGCCGGCTTTTAAATTACGGCCACGTTGAAGTTACCGGAACTGGCGGCACGGAAGAGGTGTTACATTACATCCCGGATCCACTAGAGTTCCGAAATAGCATTCAGGAGCAGCTCTGGCAGATAAGCAAGGACCGACCAGACGCTAGCCGCTTGATGGATATGTAGCGCAGCTTTTCACAGCTCTGGTAGCAACTTTTTCGACCTACTCTTCGATTGTCCTGTTACTCGTGTTTTAGGAGGTGAGCGGTCGTGCTTGCTGTCCGCACGTCAAGGGTAACACATGGAATCACACAAGGGCCGGCAGCTGCCGAATTCAGCAACATTGAACAGTGATCACAGGGCATATGGGGAGACCGAGCACGAAAGTGAGAGCGATCTCATCGCTGCGATTGCGTCAAGTCTGCTGCCGCCGCGCGTTAAGAGTCAGGTAAGTCAGGCGATCCAGATGTCGCGCTGCGTTGAAACGGTGCGCGAGGTGTTGCATTCATGTGTAAATGGGAATCAGCAGGAGGCTCAGGTAATTCTAGAGACTGCGCGTCAGCAGGGGATAAAGGTAATCTCGCTCTTTTCAAGAGCATATCCTGAGCTGCTTCGACAATCGAGCAGCCCGCCGTTTGTGCTCTACCTTCGCACAGAGCGCACGGGAAACTTTTTTGACGAAGCTGCACTTGCCGTAGTGGGCACACGCGCCGCGTCAGTACGCGAGTGCGAGGATGCGCGCCTGCTTGCTGAAGCGCTTGCTGAGCGTGGGGTACATGTCGTAAGCGGCCTAGCTCTAGGTATTGATGGAGCGGCTCATCGGGGCGTGTTAGGTTCTGTGCGCCCTTCAGCTACCGTCGCAGTGGTTGCACATGGGCTCACCCTTGTGTACCCGCCGTCGCATACGCGTCTGGCTGAATCGGTTGTGGCGCAGGGTGGGGTTGTGGTTTCTGAATATCCGCCGGGAGTAGAGGCCCGCAAGCATCATTTTCTTGAACGTAATCGGATTATCGCTGGATTGGTTCGCGGTGTTGTGGTGTTTAAGGCGGGGGAGCGCAGTGGATCGCTGGTAACAGCACGTCATGCTGCCGACTATGGCCGTGATGTCTTTGTTTATGCACCCCAACCCGATGACCCAGGACATGCCGGTGGCAGAAGGTTGGCGGAGGATGGGGCGCAGGTGATTAGGTCGGTGGGCGAGCTTTTTGAAGCGTATGGCCTGGCTTCTGCTGATGATTCAGGAGGGCTGGCACAAGAGTATTCAGCCGAGGAGTTTGAGCGGGTGCATCGGGTATCTCAAGCTGAGCAGCTGCGTATGGAGCTGACTAACCGCCTTATACGGTTGCCAGGGGGGCGGATTCGGGTGGCGTAGCCCAAGAAGTGCGCTGTTAGGGCTGATAAGGTGACCGTATTGACTTGCTGCGCGCGCTTATTTACTCTCGCACGATTAATTCATGGTGGCTGTAGCTCAGTTGGTAGAGCATCGGATTGTGGTTCCGAGTGTCGTGGGTTCGATCCCCATCAGCCACCCCATTTTGCCCACTCGGCGTTCTCGCCAAGGGGCTGCTGCCCCTCTCGCCCCTGATCGGGGCTTCACCCCGCCTGATAGACATTTCTGGACATTTCAAAAGTTGGATGCAGTTTGGATGCACGCTGCCAAATACAGCTATGTTTTCGGCTGTTACAAGAATTTAGATACTCTGATCTGCCCCCTCAGTTAGCACCAGCTCTGATTAGAGTTTCCTGATATTTTTCCTTCCTAACATATTTATCCATGGCTGTCTTGCAGTCCCTTGGGGTG
>JBIKWG010000270.1:0-3915 GCA_044356425.1 Bdellovibrionota bacterium
TCGCCCCTTCCCTCATCCTTTTGTAGGGGATCTGACCCTCGTGATGCAGCACGGCTACAACGGTTCAACTACTTGCAAAAAGTCAATTGATCTTCTTATGCTTGATTCTCCACCTCTCCGCCTACCTATCGGTAGATTTTGGGCGAATGATTCAGATAAATCATTACGATCCTGGAGGAGCTGCTAAAGAGCAGAAATGATTGTGGTTTTTGAAGCATATGAGACGATCCGCAAATCGCCTTCACCCGCTATCTGCAAGAGGAGCTTGGTTTGGATGAATTGGTGCCGTGTTAGCCGGGGGTAGTGGATTCGTGAGCAATTTTGAATGTATCATCCAGACAAAAAAGCGGCATAAAGTTATCAAGGGACTGGAGAGTCTGTTGTTACCGGTACCAGAAGAGTGACGCGACGTTGTCGTATTTAAATGAGTAATTCAAAAACAACCAATGAAGCTGCCTCTGTGGGTTTGCGACCTGAGCACACCGTTCGTTTCGAGCGATGGGAGTTATATCGTGACCAAGTAATTAGACCATTAATTGATCAAGCGCGAACAACAAACGCTCCTGAGGATTGGGCCCAGCTTGCTCGTTCAATGCGGTCCCATGACGAGGGATTTCAAAACTCAATGTATCTGTTTGGCTCCAATACCCAATGGCCAAAAGTCCTTGGCAAAGCTGGTGTAACCCCAACGGAAATTGAGCTTGCCGCGAGTAGTGCACAAAAAATCAACGCCCGAGCAGCACAGGCAGCTCGGTGGCAACGTCTCACCGGCTCAGCATTGTCCCGTGAGGAGCGATGTGAGGAGGCTTTGAGGGATTTGCAGCAACGATTAGCTCACGCACGTCACCAGGCACAAGAAACCGCTAGTCATGCGCCAAAAAGTGTAACAAATGCTGCGTGGGCAGGACTCTCTCGGGCCGCATGGTCAGATAATCCTCTTTTCGGTCCGTTGACGAAGCGAGGTAAATGGGATTCGGTTCTTGAGCGAATTGGTGCGACCCCAGATGAGATTAAACTTATCAAATCATGTGGACGTTTTGACCCGAGGCAAACCTATACCCCTGAGCGATGGAATATGATTCAGCAGGACCTCGAAGCAAAGATTGCTGAGGCAAGGGCAACACAAAATCCCCGTGTGTGGGCTAGTCTCGCAAGAGGCCACTGGGAACATCACCCTGACTATTTTGTATTGTGCAGAGAATTGGGAACATCTAGAGCCGACTGGAAAACCGTTCTGCTGAAGTGTGGACTTACAGAAGACGAATATCGCCGGGTTCTTTTTCACCGCCATTCACTTGGAAAAGTAACTTTTGACCAAAGCACTTGGACAGCTTTCAAGCAGGAACACATGCTTCCGCTTCTTGAGGCAGCCCGGGCAAGCGATAGCCCTTCGGCGTGGATTCGTTTATCAAGGGGAAATTGGGAAAAGCATGAAAAGTTTTTCGCTATTTCCTGCTTCCTCAATGTCGGATCTTGGTACGAAATTCTCAAACAGGAACTTGGAGTTACCGCCGAGGAGCAACAAAAGATCGAGGCAGCGCGGCGTTCGAAGGCTGTCCAGGATGCCCGCAGCCCATCCGCTGATGAAAAAAGGCGAGTTATCCAAAAACTAGGCCAGCTTCTTGCGCACGCCCGGGATACTAACGGTGATGAAGATTGGGCTGCGTTGTCATCGGCTCGTTGGATGTCGCTACCGGGACGGTTGTCGCTTTGTCGAGAATATGGTCGAACAAAATTTGACTGGGCTGGTGTACTTGCAGCAGCCGGCGCTTCTCGTGATGAGATTTCCACGATAGTGAAACGGTCCATTAGCCTAGCTCGTCGGCCTCAAGCCAACGAAGTTGATGAAACCAGAGCGCGTCTAATAGAAGCTATCCGACGTGCTCGCGAATGTAATCAGCCTTCGGATTGGAGTGCGCTCTCAGGAATTAACTGGATGGATAAGGCCGGCGGCAGAGAACTTGCACGGACGCATGGAAGAACGACTTTTGATTGGCAGGGGGTGCTTCGTCATGTCGGATTGAGCGAGGCAGAGGTCGAACTCGTTCGCATTGAAGCGCAACGTGCCTCCTATCAAAAATTACGGTCTTACGTCGTCTGGAACCAACGAATGAATGACTGTTTAATCACGAGAGAAGATACCCCAAGAGGGGGCGCTTTTCGTGTGCGATTGAATGTTGCTCCGGTCCAACCTACGGTACGAATTGTCATAGACACATCTCGTGACGGAAGCCTTCTTCCATCGGATGCCCAACTTTATCGTCTTTTATTAGGAACGCGAGTGGGCCGGCAAGACTGGGATGCTCTGGCAGACCTTTACCAGCAGGTCTTTCCAAGACTAAAAAGCACCTTGAGCACCGCCGCGGGATTGTCCTTTGTCTCGGAATCAATTGGATCGCCGGGGTGGCCAGCGTCATTCCCTCGCGTAATTGCAAGTATTGGTTCTGGCATCGGAAGTCTCTATCGAGCTGTCCAACAGTCAGCTGAAAGGATTAAAACGCGTCACCAGGAGTTACCAACGATTCACGACGTGGATCCTTCTGACGCAATGCGGTCACTGTCGCCAAATCCAAATAAGATTGCCGCGAGCGCTGGATCCATGCATTTTGAGCCAGAGTCTCTTGATGCTATGGAATGTTCATCAGTATTGGCAATGGGGCAATCGGAAACGGCAGCTCTGATTATGAAAGCCAGCTCTGCACTTAAAATTGGTGGACTGCTTTGGTTGAAAGTGGATGGTGCGCGCTTTGGTTCTGGATTTGAGAAAGCGTTGTCTCAACTTGGCTTTTCGTTGCTAGCCCCGTCTAACACGCGTCTTGAAGCGCATGAATACAGTGATCCGAACGATATAGAACGGGTAGGGAATGCGCTTCGCTCAGCACACTTTATATTTGCCGTGAAAACACAATCGGTACAAACTGCGAATATTAAGGGTACTGATTTAATTTTTACGAGAACCGCAACTGCGGACGAGCAATTCGAAAAACTCAAAGAAAGTATGCGTGCTCTGAGGAGCGCTCGCGATGATACCACTTTTGTATCTCTTGCTCAGGAGTTCTTGGCGCTTGCAGTTGTGGCTTCAAAGGAGGCGATTACTCAAAATCCGCATCTTTGGTTTGCGTGTCTTTGGGCTTATGCAAGAGTGCTCTATCCAACTAACTATTTGCCTAAGTTCCCGATTGAGAACAAAAACGATCCCGCTACGCTCAAGGCCTGGGCTGATAGTTTGCAGCGACTGCTTGATGCGGACTACAAAATTCTTTCATCATCAAGACAAGACAAAGTGAGTTTTTTTATAAGCGAATGCCGAGAGGCATGCATCCGATTGTCGACGACCATCTCGCAGACGACAAGCGTTGCCTGAAAATGGTCGCGAACGGAGTCGGCCGACTATTGAGGGTAGTCCAGGTATCGACTCTGGCAAAAAACAGGGTACGTTCACTTCAACGACAGCCTTCGGCAGCGTGACTATTGAAAAGGTAGGGCGGGCCAAGATCGCTAGATGGTCTCATGGTAAGGACACAATACAACCCAAAACGCTCTTGGCTATAGACACAATAGGATCTATATTTGTTCGAAAGGCATCTAAGTTATTGATTCTATGTTTCTCTCTGTAGCCGGGCTAGAATGTCACTGCGCGAGCCCCGTAAGTGATCGAAATGATCCAGTATTTTTTACTAGTTGCATAGTCGTCGCAATCTGCTCAGTTTACGTGATGTAACTGAGACAGGAGCGGCACCATGAGATCACTTGAAGAGAAGTTCATCGCAGTTTGTGACGACTATTTATCAGCGCACAGCGGCTACAACATTCGAGGAGAGCAGGGTCTTTTCTCATTTGCGATGATTATCTGGCTCGGTATTCAGCAGCGAATAAGTGGCTACTCTCTTCGGTCGAGCTTACATGAGCTAGCTA
>JBIKWG010000059.1:0-13368 GCA_044356425.1 Bdellovibrionota bacterium
GATTGGATAGTTAGAGCGTGCCTTGACGGACGGTGTTAAATAACTGAAGCCAAGAGGGAATGCTTTTGCTGGGGCAGAAAATCAGGGTGATTTTTCGCGTGAACTAAAACCTACTTTTTTGTAGTTGTATGCAGCAGCATCTCAATCATTTTCGGCATCATTGCACCGGTGGCTTCACGACTCTGTTCCTCAATGATAACTCTATCAGCTAATATATCGGCCACGATTCCCTGATTGACTCCAACAACCGAACCTTTTTTAATCATAAAGCCACGACCAGAGCTATTTTCAAGGGAGGCCGATCGCCCTCCATCAATTCCAGCGAAGATGGCGGTCAGTCTAAGTTCCGAGATTTCATAACGCTCAAGCTCTGGACGACTTTCATCCAGCACCCTTTTGGGCTTGAGGTTCGGTGGTTGGAAAGGATCGCGTTGGGACGATAAGTCAATTGCCTTCACCGCAGAAGGCAGTTTGACCAGGTCGGTGCTCTGATTTGCAAGAGTCGGTGCATTACGAATGTGGTTTGCATTTCCCGTTTCAGAGTGTGGCAGTGCCGGGGGACCAGATTGCGCTGCTTCGTTACCTGCCTGAGGATTAAATTGTGCTACTGCTGGTGTGTATAACGGGCCCGATAGATATAGCGCTTCTGCAAGAAGGAGTGCTGCGGTAAGCAAGGTGATAGGAGTTGTTTTTTTCACGGGGTGATCCCTGCTTGGCGGTTTCTTTGTCTTCTTCAAATGGTAACAAGTTGCTAATCGTGCGGCAACTCAACACTGTATTCATGGTAGAGATACACCGCAATCGCCACCCATATCATTAAAAAAGACGCGATATCTCCTGGTGAGACCGCCTCGTTAAAGAGCCCTACTGCTAACAGAAACTGCAGCGTAGGGGATAGGTACTGCAAGATGCCGAGGGTTGAGAGGGGTAAAAGCTGCCCGGCTCGCACAAACCACAGTAAAGGCAAGGAGGTGCACACGCCTGTTAGAACAAGGAGAGCCGATGTGAATGCTCCTTCGCTGAGAAAATGGGAGTTGTGAGTAAGGGCAAGAGATCCGAGATATCCGAGCGCTAATGGTAAGAGCATCAGCGTTTCAATGGTTAGTCCAACAAGGGAAGTTACTCCCAACGTCTTACGAATAAAACCATATAGAGACATAGAGGCAGCGAGATAGAGACCAATCCATGGCACTACGCCCGCGCTAACTGTCTTCATAACGACTGAAATAGCAGCTAGGGCGATTGCGCCCTTTTTGCGCAAGCTGAGTCGCTCTCCCAGTAGCAGTGCGCCCAGAGCGATTGTAACAAGGGGCGAGATAAAGTAGCCAAGGCTCGACTCTAGCAGATGGCCGTGATTAACAGACCAGACATACACCAGCCAATTAGAGGCTATCAGGCACCCCGTTAAGAGCAGAGTTAACGCTTTTCGGGGCACCGTCAGCACCGATAAAAGCTCTTGTCCTGCACCTCTCTGCACGCAGAGTAGCAGGAGGAACAGCACAGACCAGGCTGCTCGGTGTCCAATTAGTTCAAGGCTTGGAATCGCGGCAAGCTGCTTCCAATACAGGGGCAACATTCCCCAGGTCGTGAGCGCGCTGAGGCCGTAGATGTAGCCCAAGCGGGCAGAGGTATTTGCCATGAAATGTGAGCAAGCTTCCCAAAAATTCCTTTTAGCACTGTAACTGTACTCGAGTATTCTCCCAATACCGATTCTTCGGAAAGCCCCGTAGGTAGGGTTAGGGAGGTGAGTCATAAAATGCACAATTGAAAGAGCGGCGACTGTCTCTCAAGGTGTATTTCTGTTTCTATCTGCTCCACCGAGCAGCCTCTAATACTTTTAAAGACTCCGAATCTTTGTTTTTGAGTAGTGATTGGTAGTGGGGTAACATCAGACAGCATCAGGGGAGATGTCACAGCACTAAACTTACCGCGCGAGCTTTTGAAAGACGCGAGAGCTGTTCGGAAGAGGGGGAAGCTCAAATAACTAGCAGCCTGTGTCAGAAGAGTAGCGTTGCTCTACCTATAACAGTGTTGAGGCTGTTATGCTTCGAGAAACACCACATATAGCCGTGACGGCGAGCGATCTGACGGTAGCGCGTGATAGTCGCTCACAAATGCACCACATCTATGCCGACCTGCGGAATAGCACGACAACGTATCAGAAGTCAGCCACCGATGAGCAGCGAGCTCTTAGTCCGGTTATTGCACACCATATTCGTGCCTTAGTTGAATCAATCGATGAATTTGTGGCTGAGCGTCACAGATGTGTGAAGAAAGCATTTGCAGCAGCCACTCCGCAATTTGAAAAGGAGGTGATGCCCCTTCTGATAGCAGATAGCACTCTGGCGTCTAATGACTTCCCGCAATCGCTCTTAGATGCTCTTTCCGGCGCAATCAGGCGGGACCTGATTGCGCCTTGCATGCGCCGGCATGTTGCAGTGGCAGTAAGCCTTCTTGAACATGTACACATAAAAGCAATCCTTGAGAGGGAGTGTCCAGGAATTAGCTCGCTGGTTGGCGACCTAGGGCAGCAGGGATTCTTGCTCGACCAGGGTAGCAAACGAAAGCTTGAGATCTCGCTCCGTTCGGTTGATTTTCTGTCCGTGTTTGAGCGCAAAATTAATCGAGCAGAGCCAGCCGAGCGGCTTCTTTCGTCTCTCTTCCTTACGATGCCTGCGATTGGTCGAGTCTTCGCTGCAGATGTTGTTGCAGAGACACTTGCAATTCTTCAGCCGCGGATTGAAGGAGCCAAAGGTTGTTCAACCGCTGAGCAGGTCAGGGCACTACTGTCTGGAAATTTCGGTGATAGTCTTCAGGTGCTTCTAGCCATGACTCTTTCGCCAGAGGAGTTTCGCTCTGCTGAGCCTCTGTTCAGAACACCAGGATTTCTTGGTGCAGCTAGGCTTAATAGTGGTCGTTTTGAGCGAATATGCGACCATGTTCGAGCATTCTGCCAGGCAATAAAAGCTCCTCATGGTCAGTCAGAGCGAGTAATAGCGCAGGAGTGTGTGAAGAGTTTAGCGCAGGAGCTGAATCAGTATCGAGATAACTTTATCGTATGGAGCTTTCCGTTCTCTCGCGGCGTACCAGAGCTTCTGGCCCGTTCAAAGGCCGAGGCCACTACGATTCCTGCAGAAGAGAGAGGCGCTTCTTCACAACAAACATGGATGACAAGGGTTTTTAACGAAGGGTTCGTGCCCCCTGATCCCAGGGGGGTGCGTTTAAACCTCTGTCTAGATGACCCTCGCTTTCTCGTACTGGGCGCCATGCTGCGGGAGAAGTCCTGCAATTTACTTTCAATTGTCAGCGATATAGTTTGTCGACCCCCCGTGTCTGTAAGAACTGTAGAGTTGAGCCGCTCGTTGGGCGCATCGAAACCCAAGCCTGCCCCTGAACCTCCATCTGTATCTGCAATCATTGAAGAATCCCCTCAGCAGCAGACTGCTTTTTCCTTCCAATCTTTTTTCGACAACAGCTAGATCTGACAGTGTATCTACCGCCCCTTGATCCAGCCAGTGAGAATA
The DNA here is from genome assembly GCA_044356425.1 of Bdellovibrionota bacterium. GTDB lineage: Bacteria > Bdellovibrionota_C > UBA2361 > UBA2361 > OMII01 > OMII01. The sequence goes on from JBIKWG010000059.1 coordinate 3,525, forward strand.
GAATCCTTCAAAGAATGGTTCGGCAATATAGTGCTCTAGTATTTGAAGCGATGTCGTTTAGTGATTGTTCAGCACCTGGCGTAATTCAGGTTAGCGATGCAGCTCATCAAAGAGCAGCTTCGGATGCACACGTGATGCGAACAGTAGATGAATTGAAGCCTTTAAGATCTTTTCTTCTGGGTGAAGTATCGAGTTGCATAGACCCGGCGATGAGTAGGGCGTTCGCAGGGAGAAATCTCATTCAGTGGCTTAGCCTCTATGTCGAGCGAATCGAAAAGCCGTCAGGATCTGGAATGGAGGCGGCGGTAGCTGGATTTGTGGAGTCCATGAAGCTAGTGGTGCGAGATGCACAAGAATGTGGGTCCCTTGTGAGGGCAGATCTCGCCAACTTGATTCTGCTGACAGATACGCAGCTGCCCCAGTTTAACCAGGTTGCGGAACGAGATCGCCGTGTCCTTTGGGTGCGTCGTCACCTTGATATCATAAAAGCAGTTCGAACGAGGGACACAGATAGCACTAACCCGTGCCATCAAGCTGCGGGGTCCAGTGCGCAGGAGAAATTGTCTCTTGCAGAGAGGCAGCAGCAGCTGGCTGTAATGCTTCAATCTCGTTATGTTCCCGCTGCTTTTGGCGCACTAAAACGTGATCCCACACTAAAGCCTCTTCTCGCCTCGGGCGATCTGAAACGCTCACTATACGACCGCTCTCGGCGCTTAAAGCGGGAGATTGACCTAAGACGTCCAAAGCTTCTTGAGCGGTTATGCAGCGACGAAATTAGTGGTGATGAGCTTTCTCCTCTCGATGTCTATATTCTGGGCGCAGAGGTGGGAGTGTTTCGCTATCAGCGGACTGCCGCCAATCTGTACGAGGTGTTTCGCGTTGCAGAGGAGTCAAAAGTAGTTGAACGCAGTAACCCTCTTCATCACTCACTAAGATCAAAGCTCGTTAGTTTGGACTATCGACCACCTAGTGTACGAGCCATAGACATTCATTCGCCTGTACGAGAGGTTTTAAACTATCATCGGCTTATGTTGAACGTTGGAAATGCTCTTCTGTTCGATAACAGAGTTGAGCGGTGGTACCTTTCGATGCGTGATGTTAAGAGCTCACGATACATGGCCGGATACCCGAAGTGGCTAGAATCAAGCATTACTCCACTCGAGGGAATGATCTGTCTTGAGGCGAAGTTTTTTGCCGAGTGTTTGTCTAATCGTTTTGAAGGGCGCGAGTTACCTGCGCTACTGAATAAACTTAAAGATCCTGATACTCAGACACTCGCCAGGTATGTGGAGCGTTTGGTTGACGCTCTCGATGGCGGGTTCAACGATGATCTTGAATTTACTCGCAGTAAAAGAGATAGAGCACAGACCCTTGCAAAGAAGTTGAAGCTGAATGTGTTGATTGCAGAGCTTCGTAGTCAATACGATCTCTCTCGTAACGCTGCGAGCGCTGATAGGGGCATAGACGTTACGTTTATGCCTACCAGAGGTTGGTTGATGGAGGTAGCAGGGGCCATAAGTGGCAGCTGTATTGGTCAACTTAAAAATATAGCTCAAACGCATACCGAAGGATTTTTTGTTCCATTTGTTGTGAATGGCACTCCTTCGCATATTTCTGGAGGCGCATTTGTATTTGAAGGGCGCCTTGAAAGTGGCGAAAAGGTGATGGTGATAAGAGGATTTAATCCCCGTGCCTACCTCTTAAATCACGTGGACGCTGGCGAGCTATTTGAGAAATTCGCTGATTATGTCAAAGAGCTTGCGGGCGCATGTGGGACACATAAAATGGTGCTACCCCGTGCGAACTTTTGGCACAATCCGGCAACTATAAGGCCTGCTGTCCACTTTTATATGCAGGATACCTTTATGCGTCGTGCGCCTTTGAGGCTAGGCGCATGTCAGGTGCGAACGTTTAACAATTTTAACGTCGAGTATGTAGTGCAGGTGCGATAGGGCCGGACACGGGGCTTATCGCAGATGAAAAAGTGTTCGTTTCGTCCTCGTAGCCCCTGTATGAGCTTTCCTTTGTGCCGACCAGTATAGAGTCGCTATATGTAGCGCCGGCTAGGTTGAATTGTTCAAGCTTACCTTGAGTAACAGTCATCTCAATCTGCTCAGTCAGAATTTCGGTTGTTTGCTTTTCCTGCGCTAGTCCTCAAGCGCTTGCCGGTAATCTGCCGGCCACTCTCTGCCGTGCATCAAGGCGCAAAGAGGCTAGTCACTGGAAAAAGAATTGCTTGGTAGCTGGATATTGTCTTGGAGCGTCGATGCTGAACTCATCGCGAATATCAAGCGCGACACTGGGCTTTGAGGTGAGGCATGTAAGAGCTCTTCACCCCTAAAAAGGATATCTCCGTGAGTGAATCGCGGAGTCTGGCCTTCCGCAAGACGATTCATTGCGACCTTAAGTGATGATAGTGATTCATCTCTATCTGTTAAGGTTCGGCCTGCGCTCTGGTGATCGAAAAGTTTCCGGCGGAGCTGTTCAAATGCACTACGAGAGTAATCGGAGGGGAGCAGGAAGGGCGTATTCGGATATCCGGCGAGGGTTGTTACGAACTGAAGGGCCTGTGGGCGGTAATGATCGATGTGCCACAGCGGCTGAGTTCGTGGGCGTCGGAGCATCAAAAAACTAACTAATCCTTCGCTGTTTGTCGCATCGCGGAAATTCTTATAGAGTCTTGAAGTGTGCTCAAGTAAGCAATTTCGAATCTCTTCCGGAAATCCGTAATGTTTGAGGTTTCTCTCGAAGTAAGAATAAAAGGCACCTGAGTCCTTTCCGTCATAAATCAGCGAAAATTCATTGCAGTCAGTGACGTACGCGGTGAGGACAGAAGAGATATTAAGTGTCGTCTTTGGTAGTTCAACCGCGGAAAGGCTGACTTCTTCTCGAAGTAGAGCGACTGCCTCTTTGATATTCGCGCTCGCAGCGATGGCAGAGTGGCAAGCGGGGTTTAGTAAAGTGAACCACTCTTGTTCTTGTGGTCGAGAAGGGCGTGCTGACGTAGAGGGTATCGTAGCCATGAGATTCAAAGATGCCATCACTCGATGGGCTAATCCACAGTCTCAGGCGCTGGTGATATCGGGGTAGCGCAATTAACTGAATGCCAAGAGCTAACCGGGGCACGTAAATGATTGATATTTCGATGGTCAATGAAGCATAGAACCTCAAAGCGCTGCGTTCTGTTGGTCGCTTGTTTATTTCTTGTGTAATCCGTAGGAGTCAGAGTAGGGAGCCTTTAGAGGTGCTAAAACGGTGCTGATGATAAATAATACCGGCCTCACAGTCTTTGCGTAATTGTATTCGGGCTATACAGAACGAGGTCGTTATGAACCTGCTAGTGCCAGAGCTTTCAGTTAGTAATTTGGCTAAAAGTTTACACTTCTACCGAGATATTGTTGGCTTCACGGTAATGTTTGAGAGGCCAGAGAACCGCTTTGTATACATGCAATTTCATGGCAGCGAATTGATGATTGAAGAAGATCGTCCCCGGCAGGGTATTTCATCAACATGGATCGTTGAGCCATTAGATTATCCAAGGGGTCGCGGGCTTAATCTCTCAATTAATTGCCCCGATGCCGACGAATTGGCAGCGCAATTGATAGCCAATAACGTATCCCTACGGAAGCCCGTTGAAGAGAACTGGTACAGGGATAACTCAATCCTGCACGGAGAACGGAATCTGTTGGTTCAAGACCCTGATGGGTATCTTCTGCGCTTTGCGCAAAGCTTAGGTACAAAGCCTTTGTCGCAGAACGGTAGGTAGTTCCGCGCTGTAGCCGCTTGATTAGGTGGCGTTTACGTCGCGTGGAGTTTGTTTCAGTTGTTTTTTATTGGGGGATTCTGTCGGTTCGCGTTTCTGTCGGTTAGCGTTTCCGTCAGGGCGCGTTTCTGACAGATCGGGTTTCTGTCAGATCGGGTTTCTGTCAGCTAGCATTCCTGCCGACCCCATCAAAAAATCCTAGCGACTTGTCTTCGCCACGGAGGTGGCTTGAAGAGTTGCCAATAGAAGAAAGAAGTGGTCGGGGTGAGAGGATTCGAACCTCCGACCCCTAGTTCCCAAAACTAGTGCTCTAGCCGGGCTGAGCTACACCCCGGAATGCTTCTGTCAGTAGCGCGGCAGGTTAGCTGCTATTCTGTTTGAAATCAAGCCCGTCGCTTCGGTAAAATGGTGGGGCTGCAGAGAACATTCTATGGGGGTAAAAACAAGAGCATTGCCAGCTATAGCAGGCGGGAGTCACAGTAGCCGCTCTACATCAAGGATGCTATATCGTCCTAGAGACACAGGAGAAAATGCCATGCCGAATCATGTTTCTGTTCGTGATATCATCGAAGATAAAGTTCCCGTGGGAATGCTTGAGATAGCGGGTTGGATACGAACTCATCGCCAATCCAAGCGAGTCTCTTTTGTTGAGCTTTCTGACGGTACCTCAGTTGACAACTTACAGCTGGTTGTTGACCCGCAGCTTGCTGAGTATCAAGCCGTGGCTGCTAAGTTGCAAACGGGTGCCTCGATTAAGGTGGCGGGTGAGTTGGTGCTGTCTCCTGCTAAGGGGCAGAAATATGAGTTTCAGGTAAAGTCTCTGCAGCTTGTTGGAGAAGCAGACCCTGAGACCTACCCGCTGCAGAAGAAAGCGCACTCACTTGAGTTTCTGAGGGAGGTCTTGCACCTTCGACCGCGCTCGGCAACGATGGGAGCAGTGTTGCGCGTTCGATCTGCGGCGTCATTTGCGGTTCACAACTTTTTCAACCAGCGCGGATTTTACTACGTTCATACGCCAATTATTAGCACATCTGATTGCGAGGGTGCAGGTGCAATGTTTCATGTTTCAGCGCTGGACCCTGAGAATCCTCCGCGGTCCAACGGAAAGATTGACTACACGCAAGATTTTTTCGGAGAGCCAGCGAGCTTGACAGTTTCGGGGCAGCTTGAAGGCGAAGTATGTGCGACAGGTATTTCAAGGATCTATACATTTGGCCCGACGTTTCGTGCAGAAAACTCAAACACAACACGCCACCTTGCTGAGTTTTGGATGATTGAGCCAGAGATGGCTTTCTATGATTTGAACGATAACATCCAATTGGCTCAGGATTTCGTTAAAGATGTTATCCGCCAGGTTCTTGTGGCGTGTCCACGAGAGCTTGAATTTCTTGCTTCACAAGAGTGGGTTAAAGCTGGGCATGTTGATGCTCTAACCAAGCTGGTTGATTCAAGCTTTACAGCGTTAGACTACGGCGAGGCTATCTCGATACTCCAGAAAAGTGGTCATTCTTTTGAGTATCCAGTGTCGTGGGGCATTGATCTGCAGTCTGAGCATGAGCGCTTTCTGACGGATGAGGTCGTGCAGGGTCCAGTCACCGTGATTAACTATCCTAAAGAGATAAAAGCATTTTACATGCGTCTCAATGAAGATGGAAAAACAGTGCGGGCGATGGATCTGCTTGTGCCTCGGTTGGGCGAAATCGTCGGTGGTTCTCAGCGAGAAGAGCGGCATGATGTGCTCCTTGAGAAGATAAGAGCGATGGGTCTCAATGAGGCCGCATACTGGTGGTACCTTGATCTTCGTAAGTTTGGAACGGTGCCGCATGCCGGATTTGGGCTCGGATTCGAGCGGTTGCTGATGTATGTAACTGGGATGCAGAACATTAGGGATGTTATCCCGTTTCCGCGCTTTCCTGGGTTTGCGAAGTTTTAGTTTTAGCGCGCTTTCCTAGGGTGTAAGATAAAGGTGTAGGTTCTACAGGATACGGGCATGAAATCGCAGGAAATCATCGATATAACTCGGAAGTATTCGGCAAATAATTATGCGCCGCTTGATGTGGTGCTTCATTCAGCACAGGGCGTCTGGCTAGAAGATCTCGATGGTAAGCGCTATATGGATTTCATAAGCGCATACAGCGCCATGAACTTCGGACATTGCAATCCGCGCATCTTGAAAGCTGCTCATAAGCAGCTCGACCTTCTTACCTTAGTGAGCCGCGCCTTCTATGCGGATGAACTTGGCTTCTTGTGCAAGGAGCTTTGCGAGCTCGTAGGCAAAGAGAAAGTGCTCCTTATGAATACGGGAGCCGAGGCGGTAGAAACGGCGATTAAGGCGACTCGACGGTGGGGATACGATGTTAAAGGCATCCCAGATGATAAGGCTGAGATTATCGTCTTTAATGATAATTTCCACGGACGGACAACAACGATTGTTGGGTTTAGCTCGTCGCCTGAGAGTCGACGGGGATTCGGCCCGTTTTCGCCTGGCTTTAAGCTGGTGCCGTACGGAGATGCGGCGGCATTTGAAAGCGCAATAACACCAAATACATGCGCAGTAATCGTTGAGCCCATCCTCGGAGAGGGTGGGGTAATCGTTCCCCCAGAGGGATTTCTTAAGGCAGTGCGAGATATCTGTTCGCGTTCCAATGTATTGATGGTGGCAGACGAGATTTGGACCGCTCTTGGAAGAACGGGCAAGCTCTTTGCGTGTCAGCACGAAGGGGTAGTTGCCGATGTATACTTAATTGGCAAATCTCTTGGTGGTGGCATTACCCCTGTCTCAGCGGTGCTGGCAAATAGTAACGTCATGGATGTTTTCACGCCTGGTTCCCATGGAAGCACTATCGGCGGGAACCCCTTCGCGTGTGCGATTGCTCGAGAAGTCATAGCACTCTTTAAGGAAGAGAAGCCTGATGAGCGCTCGGCCGAGATGGGGGCATATCTTATTGAGCGGCTTAAAAAGCTCTCGTGCCCAGCCATCAAAGAAGTGCGCGGTAGAGGTCTTATGGTCGGGGTCGAGATCGATGCTGCCGCCGGCAAGGCCAAGGAATTTGCAAAGAAGCTGATGTATGAAGGGGTGCTCTGCAAGGATACCCGCGAACAGACGCTGCGTTTGGCTCCGCCTCTCATTATTACCAAAGAGCAGCTCGACTGGGCGCTTGAGCGAATTGAGAAGGTGTTTAGCTAGCTCAATCCGCGCATAGCTTTCTCGTCAAGGTAGAGTCTTCCGAACTCATTGGCCAGAAACTGAGTCAACGAAATATCTTCTGCGCGCAACAATCCTTGCTTCTTTGATAGTGAGCCACTCAACAAAAGATCGACGGCGCCACATGCTCCAGCTGCTGTTGTAACTTGAATTGCGCCAAAATGCCTGTTGGCGACATTTTGGTTGTATACAGTGCTGGCATACGTTTTCTGACAGAAGCGTCCGTTGAGAGTGCCGTTGACCTCAACCAGAATCATGCATTTGTCTTGGGATGTCGTTGAGATGCTCCGTTCGAGAATCTTTTTGAGAGTCGAGCGATCATCATGAAAACGGAGATCCTTCAAGAGAAAAGCAATCAGGTCTCTGTGGCCAGGGTACCGGATTGATTTGTAGTTAAGCTCTCGCACGTTACCTTGCAGTGTCTCGCACAGGGTTCCCAGACCGCCTGAGGTGTTAAACGCTTCATATTCGGATCCATCAAGTGAGAAGTGCTCATATCCTTCAAGCGGTAAGACCTCAAGGCGCGTTCCGTTTTGAATCACTTCACACAGATTGCAGTACTCATTGATTAGCCCATCGGTCGACCATGTAAGGTTGTACTTGAGCATATTGGTCGGATAGATCGGAAGAGCTCCCACACGCATCTTTACCGTATCAACGATATCAAATGACTTTATTAGGTGGGCGGCAGCAATACTTATAAAGCCCGGAGCAAGTCCGCACTGCGGCATAAAGCACGAGCGAGATGACGCAGAGAGGGTAGCTATGAAGTGCGAGGTTTCAACGTCTTCAGTTAAATCAACGTAATGGATGCCAACGTCGTGTGCTGCTTGAGCAACCTGTTTATTGCAGAAGAAAGGTAAGGCGCTGATTACTACCTCACACCCCAGCAGAAGGGTTTTGACCGCTTCGTTGTCAGCAAGCTGCAGCAAGTGGGCTTCACAATCTCTGTAGGGCGCCGAGATCTTTGCGGCTTGGTCGATGTCGTAGTCGCATACCTTGATCTGGTATCGTCCACTTGAAGCGAGAAGAGCAGCAATCGCTTCTCCAATTTTGCCGGCGCCAAAAAGAGCAACTGTATGCATAACGACCTCTCGTATGAAGCTTTGAGCGCTAAGTTAGGAAACAACAAACGGTTGCAGCGAAGCGCAGTCTTTTGTCACCTACTTCAATTATAATGGGTGACAAAAATCTGCGCCAGTAAAGCCGGCAGGACACTGCCTATAAGTTGTTTAAATCGTTTGTGCTGTCGGATAGTTAAAGCGCAGGTAGTCGGAATCGCTCAGGTTTGCCGATCTTTCGGGGAAAGTAGGGGGGTGCTCGAGTTCATTGCCTAGCGAGCCGAATTCTGTGCGCTACCGTGCTCGCATAGCTCGTGGCGACATGATCTCCGATAGCGCAAGCTGCTCTTCGGCCTGACTAATGGGAATAGCATAGTGCGCCCGTGAGTGATTTATGCACTCGCGCACGGCCTCCTCATGCCCTTTGGGGTGATAGAGATCGATAGTGCGGGCCGAAAATGCCTCTTGTACCTCTCCATCTACGCTCATCTTGATATAGAACTCGCGTAGGGCAAGGTTAAGCACATCCTCAGGCGCAAAGCGTGGCTTGAATTCATTAGAGACAGTTACTGCGTCTTCCGCTCCCACTCGAAAGCAGATTAAGTTTGCGATGTTTCCAAAAACAGTATTCTTCACAGCATCAGGCATCTGTTGCAAAAATTGGTTTGCAAAGGTTAGGCAGAGGCGATACTTGCGCGACTCACTGAGGATTTCACCGAAGGAGCTCGTCGTAAAGTTCTGAAACTCATCGATGTAAAAATAGAAGTCTTGGCGTGCCTCTACGGGCATATCCGCACGTGACATTGCCGCTTCATATAGCTTCCAGATTACCAGCGAACCTAAAAACGAAGCGTTTTCTGACCCGATGATTCCCTTTGACAGCTTGAAGAGCACAATCTTCCTGTTGTCGATGAAATCTCTAAAGTCAAAGCTGTTCCCTGGTTGACCAAGTACGTTGCGAATCATGTCGGTCGCAAGGAGTTCATCCAGTCGATTTAATAGCTGTGATACCGGCCCCTCTTCGAACTCCTGCCGCCGGGAGGTAAATTCTACCTCCCAAAAACGCCGCACGGCCTCATCGTCGTTACGTTTCATGACTTCATTTCTAAAGTCGTCGTCTGACAACAGTCGTCGCAGAGAAACGATGCTAGCTCCAGGCACATTGAGTAAGGCTATCATTGCATAGCGCAGCAGATGGTCCATCTTTTCAGACCATCCCTGACCAAATACCTTCTTAAAGGTGTCCAAGAAACCTAAGACGACTTGCATCTTGTGCTCATAATTAACTGGCACCATCGGATTAAAGCTTGGCGGATGTTGAACGTCAGATGGGTCAAACAGCACTACGTCTTTGGCGCGGTGTTTAGGTACAAAGCGTAGGATGTCGTCGACAAGGTCGCCATGCGGGTCGAGCACTGCACACCCGAATCCATTCTCGATATCGCTTTTTGCCAGAAGCTGAATTAGGCAAGATTTTCCGTTACCCGACTTTCCAAGCAGATATAAGTGACGTCGCCTATCAAAGCGTCGTATCCCAAATGGCGTGTTTTGATTGCGGAAATTTGTAGTTCCAATAAAGCTAATCTGTGGGTCGTTCGGTGTGCTCGGTAGGGAGCGTGATGCGGGAGCTTTCCTAGAGAGCACTAGCTCAGTATTCGGCACATTTCCCTGACCAGGCGGGTGCCAAAGGGTAGAGACCTCAAGGCCTGAAAGATAGAAGGGGCGAATAAGGTGGCGTTGCTGCAGCCGAGTTTGAGCGGCTTTGCCAAAAATCACCGGGCGTACCTCAAACCGGTTCTCATTTAAGGTGTTCAT
>JBIKWG010000271.1:0-3845 GCA_044356425.1 Bdellovibrionota bacterium
TGAACGAATAAATCCTAGCTGCATTAGTGTAACAGAGATATCGAGCGGTTTTAATTCATAGTAGAGTGCTTCATAGAGTCCCTCGAGGGCGAACTTCGTTGCGGAATATGCCCCCATGGTCGGAACTCCCATCATTCCACTAAGAGACGAGACCGCGATAATCTTTCCGCGGCCTAGTCGCTTCATGCCAGGGATGATCAGCTTTGCTAATTCGTGCCCGCCCAGCACATTTGTTTGTAGCTGTTCGATCATCTCAGCTGAACCGATCTGTTCAAAGGGGCCGCGGCCGCACACTCCAGCGTTGTTAATCAGGGTAGTAATTGTCAGGCCACGCGACTCCATCTCTTGCACAAGGCGCCGCCGGTCGGCTTCTTTAGTTACATCAAGCGGTCGCGCTATAAAGCGGGGGTCACATTCGCGTCGCAGTGAGTGCAGCAGCGCCAGCGAACTCTCGCGTGCTGTTGCGATAACAGTGCAGTTCGTGCGACCTCTGAGCTGATCCACTATGGCACGACCGATTCCCTGCGAAGCTCCGGTAATGAGGATTACCTCCTGCACCTCTTGTGAATGGGCTAAGGCTCGTGTTCGCTCCGCTGGATTCAGACGCTCATCTGATAGAACATCTTGCAGTATCGTGCGAGGAATAGTGACCGTTTGGACGGCAGCCGCAGCAATCGGAGCAAAGAGCCTAGCACCTTGAGCATCTACTAGCGCCACTACAGCTTGCACCTCTCTCCCAAGAGCTGGTGAGAGCAGCTGACCAGGATGGGTGCGTCGCCACTCGGCTACTGAGGCTAGCATCGCTTCTTTAGATTTGAGACCCACCGCACAACGTATCAACGGAGCGCTGGCAGAAAGCTCTCGCGCAAGAAGGCGCAAAGTCGGAAATTTTTTAGCAAGGTAAGGGGATTTGCTGCCTGAGTCTCCGGCCAAGGTTGCGATAGCTAAACGACCGATCTCACCTACGTTGTTGTCGAGCGTCGCATCGACTAACTTTACTAGCAACGCGTCGCCCTGGCTGGAGTGAGCCGCTCGGGCGGGTAAGGCGACACGAGAGAGCCCTTTGAAGAGCTCAGCAGCTCTTTTTTCACCAGAAAAAACCTCACGATTAGCAGCTCGTAAGGCCCGCGTTAGTTGGCTTTCGTCGAGAAGGCAAACGATGATGCGCTTGAGCTGTTCGGATGATGAATCGGCCGAGTTAGCCAGCATGCGACCAAACGTCTGTAGTTCGTCGTTGTTGCGGTGCCGCAGCTCTTCGGCGACCAGCTCACCACATAGGGAAAATGCTAACAGATATCCCCGAACACGCTTTTGACCTTCGAGGGTGGGTGACAGAAGCCGATTGAGCGCCTTAAAGAGCAGGTCGGATGCAGGGTGATTGGTTAACAGCGATACAGCTTCATGTGGTGAGAGCGAGGAGAAGCGAAAATAGCGAAACAGCGGAGACAGCGTGAGGTGAGCTACCTCAGCGCGACTCCCTGGCATTGCTTCAGGTGGAGTTCTGTTTATCTGCGACCTAAGATCACCGAGAACAAATTTCTCGTCTATGGCAATGCACCCTTCGTTTAGGATTCTATGGGCGATTTTGGGCAGATCCGCATCGTGTTGTGCAAGTCGCGCAAGGAGTGCCAAAACTTCGCCGGCTATCTGCTCTTGCGCTTTAGCCAGAAGCATCTGCTGTTCGGGAAGAAGGGCTGGCCCCTCAACTGCCTTCATGCGGGATTCATCAAACGCTTCTTTTAGGTTTGTTACTTGGGAAGGTCGGTCGAAAATATCAACGGATCTCTTCCACGATACTGGCCTGCCCGCGACTACCTCAGGAAGGTGAGTAACGATTAATTTGAACATTCTGCGCGGGTCGCCAAAAACCTTCCGTTCAGCTTGGGCAGCAGCGGTTTTGTTGCGCGCAGCAAAGACTCCGGTGAGAGATGGATCTGTGCGAGGTGACTCGGCACGATTTGAATCGTTTATCGAGGAGTCTCTGAAGTTAGCAAGTTCGATTAGCATGCAGCACCAGCAACACAGCGCGCTAAGAAGCGCAGAGGTCTACAGCGGCTGAGAATTACTCCCGTTTGTGGCAAAGGGCAAACGCCTTGCAGGGTATTGAACGGTGGTAATCGGTTACGAGGAGTTGCTTTCTAAAAAAATCTCTGCTGAATAAACTAGCCAAGCGCGTGAGCAGCTTGTTCCTTGCACGTGTCGGCGGAATGTATCGAAGCAAACAAAGCGCAGGCGGTGACCCTTTGTGCACATCATAGTGCCTTTTGCCGATCCAAGAGTATGGTATAGTTTTAACTGATTTAACGTGCCGCCGGCATCCGCCATGGGCTTACAACTGGGCCCATCTATGAGTATTAAACTAAGAATGTTTTGTGAGTAATATATGGCATCATTATTTGACCCCCTTACCCTCAGTGAGGAACTGACTCTGCCCAACCGTGTAATTATGGCGCCCTTGACGCGCATGCGCAGTAAGCAGCCGGGAAATATTCCTACAGCCCTTAATGCCGAATACTACGCACAGCGCGCCTCGGCTGGTTTAATTATCTCTGAGGCGACTCAGGTCTGTCAGCAGGGGCAGGGATACCCTGCAACTCCTGGAATCCACTCTGTTGAGCAGGTTGATGGGTGGAAAGGGGTAACAAAGGCAGTTCATAAAGCGGGTGGCAGGATCTTTCTTCAGCTCTGGCACGTTGGGCGTATTTCGCACCCATCGCATCAGCCAGGCGGGGTAATGCCTGTTGCACCCTCAGCAATTAAGCCCTCTGGCGGCACCTTCAGTGCAGATTGGAAGCCGGTGGAGTTCGAGACCCCACGTGCGCTTGAGGCGGCTGAGGTGCGTGAGCTGGTTAGCCAGTATCGAATAGCTGCACAGAATGCGCACAGTGCTGGCTTTGATGGAGTCGAGGTTCACGGCGCAAACGGCTACCTCCTCGACCAGTTTTTGCAAGATGGGTCAAACAAGCGTACGGATGAGTACGGAGGCTCAATTGCAAACAGGGCCCGTTTCTTACTCGAGGTTGTTGATGAGGCCGTGTCTATATGGGGTAAGGGGCGTGTTGGGGTGCGGCTCTCTCCGTACGGCACCTTTAACGATATGAGCGACTCTAATCCTGTTGCTCTGTTTACCTATGTTTTAGAGCAGCTTGATGCCCGCGGAATAGCTTACGTGCATATTATTGAGCCGCGTGCTTCAAATGCTGGTGGCGCAGATGCAACCGTAGAGGGAGCGCCGCGCACAGCCGAGCTATTTCGAGAGGCGTTCTCTGGTGTGTTGATTTCGGCCGGAGGGTACCATCGTGAAGATGCGCTTGCTACAGTTGCCGCTGGTTCTGCAGATGCAATCGCTTTCGGCCGGCTCTTTATCTCTAACCCAGACCTGTTAGAGCGGCTTAAAAACAACACCGATCTCAACGCCTACGATCGAAAGACTTTCTATGGGGGTGCAGAGCAAGGCTATACTGATTACCCAAAAGTTAGTTGATACGGTTGTAGTGTGTGCTGTTAGAGCACGCTGTTATCTGGCACTAGCTACTCTGTGCGTCATGAGCGCAGCGGTGGCGATGCCGATGGGATAGAACCAGTGCAGCGCCATGGCGGGTGGAGCCATGCATAGCATTACGTTGGTAATCAGAGCGGCAAGAGGTGCGCGATAGTATATGTGATGATCTGCATCATGATGGGTGTCGCGTTGGGCGCTGCTCGCTTGTGCGGGTGCCATCTTCAGAGAGCGTTCAACTATCGCCGTAAGCGAGATAGCAAGCACCACAAAATCATAGGTCCAAATAAACGGGGTAGTAAGTGCACCAATCGGGATAATAATAAGGGCTAGCGTGTCTGCCCGT
>JBIKWG010000272.1:0-3838 GCA_044356425.1 Bdellovibrionota bacterium
GATCGTTTGAACAATCCAGAGATTGAGGGTCCTGTAGATGCGCTGGTAAAAACCTTTGAGAACGTACTCAATTCAAAACCTAGCGTAGCAAACGCTCTGATTGAACGGATTACTCTGGCTGCTAAGGCTCGAGCAGCTGCTCGCTCCGCTTCGCAGAGTGTTAGTCGTAAAGTAGGAGTAAGCCATCGCCTTAACCTCCCTGGTAAGTTAGCGGATTGCTCTTCAACGAAGCCAGATGCCTCAGAGGTGTTTATAGTTGAGGGAGATTCGGCGGGTGGCAGTGCAAAGCAGGGCCGAGATCGAGCAATTCAGGCGGTGCTGCCGCTGCGCGGTAAGATTCTGAACTCAGTGGCAACAACCCAGGCGAAGCTGCAGGAGAATAAAGAGCTACTTGATCTTGTGTCTGCCCTTGGGTGCGGAGTAGGAAAGGATATTCGGCTCGATAAACTTCGGTACTCGAAGGTGATTATTCTCACGGATGCCGATGCCGATGGAATGCACATTTCTGCGCTCTTGATGGCGTTCTTCTTTAAGTTTCTGCGACCGCTGGTTGAGGCCGGCCACCTGTATATCGGCATTTCACCCCTCTACCGTTTGAGATTTGGAGGAGGATCTCGCGAAGAGGTGGTGTGGGTGTACTCGGATGAAGAAAAAGAGCGAGTGTTAAAAGAGCGAGGGGCTCGCACCAGTAAGATTCACATCACACGCTTTAAGGGTTTAGGAGAGATGAACCCAGATACCCTCTGGGAAACAACTCTCAATCCGAAGACCCGCAAGCTGCTTCAGATTCATATTGATGAGGTTAGTGAAGTTGAGGCGATGTTAGAAAGCCTCATGGGCAAGGATTCAAGCGATAGATACAAGCTCATCCAGGAGAATGCACATCGCCTAGAGGTTGATATTTAATATAAAAAGTTGTGTAACAACGAGGGGTTCCCCTGTGTATGGAAGAGGAGGGGCACCTCTTGAATGCGGAATTAGGAAGGTTAGAGGTTGGTATATAGTAAAGGGTCAGAATCTCTCGGTATTTACAGGGTGATAGGCAATATACTATGAATCAGGTGGCTTACGCAGGTATCATTGAGAGAGAGAGAGAGTGTGTGTGTGTATACGATCGGGGCTTAGGTAACGCTGAAGCTGAGTATCAATCAGCTGTTAGAATCCAGAGCTGTATGTAACCCACGGCCGTAGCTGTAAATTCGCTCGGCTGGGTCTAGAAACGTAGCTAGAAGTCTAGCTAGAAATAGAGTTAAAGTTCTAGCTGGAAATGGAGCTAGAGTTCTAGCTGGCAAGTAGTAAGGTAGTTTAGGGCCGCATGGCTAAAGGTATTTTTAAGTTTCTCAAAGATTCTCTTCCGGGGCTAGGTTCTCCCGATCCACTGTGGCTGAAGCAAGAGCAGGAGCCGCAATTTAAGACTGTAGAAATGGGCTCGACTGCTCCAGAGGTGGTTTTACTTCATGGCCTTTTCGGTGCGTTGTCTAATTGGGATACGGTGCAGCCGCTCATCGCGCATTATGCGAATCCGATAGCATTGAGTTTTCCCCTTCTGGCTGCTCACCGCTCAGAGGTTAAAGTTAAGTCGCTCGCTCTGTACACTGAATACTTCATCCGTTCGAGGGGCTTTGCTCCAGTTACCTTGTGCGGAAACTCGCTGGGCGGACACGTTGCGCTGCGGCTTTATCTCGCCGCGCCTGAGCTGGTTGACTGTCTTATTCTCACAGCTACCAGTGGTCTGTATGAGCATTCAGTGGACGCTTTGCCGGTGCGTCCGGGCAGGTCTTTTGTTGAGGAGCACATGCAAAAGGTGTTCTACAACAGCGAGTTCATAACTGAAGCGGCAATAAATGAGATCGTTAGTATTTTGGAAGATCGATCGAATGTTTTAAACCTCATCCACGCAGCGCGTAGCGCCAAGAAAGATAATCTGAAAGATGTGCTTGGCCAGGTAAAGGTGCCAACGCTGTTGCTGTGGGGCGAGAATGATCAGGTTACCACCATGGAGGTCGCAGAGATGTTCCATAAGTTGATCCCTTCTTCAAAGCTGGTAACTATAAAAAATTGTGGGCACGCCCCAATGATTGAGCATCCAGAGTGGTTTTCTGAGCAGGTTGAGTCGTTTTTGAGACAGCATTCGCGTCACTACAAAAACTCTAGCCGTTCGGCGTAGCTTTCAGCTTTTCTAGCGATATGCGGTGCTTGGTTGGCGAACAGCCAATTTTGTTTTGTATTGGAACTTTTTGGGTGGTAACACTTCGGAATAGTTTTCAAGGAAAGATAGTTAATCATGGAAAGAGATAGATTGAGCGATAGGTTTCCGTTGGGTTCACAGCTACCACAGTTTGCCTTGCCAAACGTTGATGGACAGTCGGTTGCAAGTGAGTCATTACTCGGTGCTCCTGCCATCCTCGTAGTGTTCACCTGTAATCACTGCCCTTATGTACGGGGCAGTGAAGAGATGTTGGTTGCGGTGGTTAAGCGTTATTTATCCCGGGGCCTAAAGGTTGTTGCTATCAATAGTAACGACGCAACAAAGTATCCAGAAGACAGCTTTGAAAAGATGAAAGAGAAGGCAGTTGCGAGCGCGCTTCCGTACCCATACCTTTATGATGAGGACCAATCAGTGGCTCGGGCCTTTGATGCCGCCTGCACTCCAGAGCTGTATCTCTTCAACAGCGCTGGCCATTTGGCCTATCATGGAGCCATAAATGATTGCCCCCGTGATGCGTCGAAGGTCAGTAAAGAATTTCTCTCGGATGCCATTGCAGCGGTGTTAGAGGGTGTAGCTCCAGCCCAGCCTTTTGTTCATCCGGTTGGATGTTCAATCAAATGGAAGTAACAGCCACATCAAAGTAATAGCCTTATCCCATCTGATATTTAAACAAAAGCGTTAAAGACCCTGCGGAGAATGTATGTCATTGGATCTTGCAAGCACACAGCGAATAGCCAACACAGTTCGAACTCTATCAATTGATGCTATTCAGAAAGCAAATTCCGGACATCCGGGGCTGCCGCTTGGTGCAGCCGATTTTACGTCGGTGCTTTGGGCGCACTATCTGCGTTTTAATCCGCGCGACCCGCAATGGTTGAACCGCGACCGCTTTGTGTTGTCCGCGGGACATGGGTGCATGATTCTCTATTCGCTGTTGCACCTTTTCGGCTACGATGTTCCGGTCTCTCAACTGCAGCAGTTCCGGCAATGGGAGAGCGCAACGCCCGGGCATCCTGAGTTTGGATATACCCCAGGGGTAGAGAGCACCACGGGCCCGTTAGGGCAGGGGGCTTCGAATGCTGTTGGTTTGGCTCTCTCTGCCAAGATGCTTGCAGCGCGATACGGGGCAGACCTATTTAATTATCGAGTTTTCTCTCTGGTTAGCGACGGCGATCTTATGGAAGGCGTTTCGGCCGAGGCCGCGTCGCTCGCGGGGCACATGAAGCTTGATAATCTTGTTTATCTCTATGATGACAATAAGATCTCGCTCGCTGGAGAGACTGAGAAGTGCTTTACAGAGTCTGTCGCTAAGCGATACGAGGCCTATGGTTGGTTTGTTCAGAGTTGTGATGGGCACAATATGCAGGAGGTTGCTGCCTGCCTCGATAAGGCGCTCGCCCAGAAAGAGCGCCCAAGCCTGATCTGCTGCCGAACCACGCTAGGCTTTGGAAGCCCGAACAAGAAGAATACGCATGATGTGCACGGAGCTCCCCTAGGCGCCGATGAAGTTAAGGCAACGAAGAAGAATCTTGGTTGGCCGGAAGACGAGCAGTTTCTCGTTCCTGACGATGTGCGTGCACGATGTGCGGCGCTGGTTGAGGCTAAGGCAGAGGAGCATGCCGCCTGGAA